>NZ_JBAVFG010000001.1:0-12321 GCF_049588135.1 Kaistella sp.
AATGATTTAGATTCAACGCAAATTTAATACATTTATAGAACAAATTAAGCGGCGTAAAATTACTTCAATACAAAAATTATGATAGGATTAGTCATTGGCGCAACTGGTGCCACTGGAAAAGATTTAGTTGAGCAATTACTACAAGATATTGATTTTGAAGAAGTTCATGTGTTTGTTCGAAAACCTTTGCAAATGAATCATTCAAAACTTAAAGTCCACATCATCGAGTTCGAAAAACCTGAGGAATGGAAATATTTAGTAAAAGGCGATGTTGCATTTTCATGTTTAGGTACCACTTTGAAGGCGGCTGGTAGTAAGGAAGCACAAAAAAAAGTGGATTTTGATTATCAATATAATTTTGCTAAAATAGCCAAGGAAAATAATATTGAAGATTTTATTTTGGTTTCTGCTTATGGTGCAAATCCAAACTCGAAACTGTTCTATTCCAGAATTAAAGGAGCGTTAGAGCAAAAAATAAAAGACTTGCATTTTAATAAGTTTACGATTTTTCAACCAGGAATGTTAGAGCGAAAATGCTCTGATCGATTTGGTGAAGTCGTTGGCATTAAGGTGATTAAATTCGTAAATAAATTTGGAATATTAAAAAGCCAAAAACCTATCTCTACTAGCATTCTCGCCCATGCAATGATTAATGCTTCAAAAATAAAATCGAATGGTTATTCTACAATTAAATTAGGAGGTATTTTCAGTTTTGCGGAGCAACACAACTAGTTGTATGACTTAATCATAAAATTTTCAAAATCATATAATTAAAAAACGAAAAAGCCATTTCAAAAATAATAAAACGGCTTTTTTACTTTAAAATCAAAAAAGATTATACTTTCATAATCTCTACTTCTTTCACTTTGAAGTGATCGTCGCACATTTTGATATATTTATCTGTAAGCACTTGGATTTTTGCTTCTTCATCTTTAATTAAATCTTCAGAAATACCGTCTAATTTGCGGAGTTCTTTCATCCCATCTTGTCTTGCATTTCGCACTACAATCTTGGTTGATTCTGCTTCTGATTTCGCTTGTTTTGCCAATTCACGTCTTCTTTCTTCCGTTAATGGTGGGACATTCAAAATGATATTGTCCCCGTTATTCGAAGGCGCAAAACCAAGGTTTGAATTAATAATCGCTTTTTCGATTGCTCCAATTGCAGTTCTGTCCCAAGGTTGAATTGATATCGTCATCGCATCTGGAATCATCACGTTGGCAACTTGGCTCAGTGGCGTTGGTGCTCCGTAATATTCTACCATAACGTCTTGTACCATTGTTGTAGAAGCACGTCCGGCTCTAATTTTCTGAAAAGCATGTTCCAAATGTTTAATGGCTGCATCCATTTCCTGCTTGACCATTCCTACAATAAGTTCTAATTCTTCCATTATATCTTAAATTTCTTTTTTTATTAATTAAAATGAAGTACTCAAAAATAGTATTAATTTTTTTTATAAATTCACTAAAGTTCCAATCGTTTCACCTTGAACAACTTTTAGAAGATTGCCTTCTTTATTCATATCAAAAACAATGATTGGTAAATTATTTTCTCTACTTAAAGTGAAAGCCGTCATATCCATTACTTTCAAATCTTTTTCATAAACTTCACTATAAGTTAATGAATGATATTTCACCGCATCAGAATTTTTCTCAGGATCAGAATCATATATTCCATCGACTCTTGTTCCTTTTAAGATCACGTCAGCATCGATTTCGATAGCACGCAAAGTCGCTGCGGTATCGGTTGTAAAGTAAGGATTGCCAGTACCCGCACCGAAAATTACCACTCTTCCTTTTTCTAAATGGCGAACTGCTTTTCTTTTAATAAAGGGTTCTGCCACTTTGTCCATTTCGATGGCACTTTGCAAACGGGTAAAAATTCCTGCATCTTCCAATGCACCTTGTAGCGCCATTCCATTAATTACGGTTGCCAGCATTCCCATATAATCACCCTGAACTCTATCCATTCCTGTAGCCGCACCGGCAAGACCTCTAAAGATATTTCCGCCACCGATAACAATTGCTACTTGGCAACCTATATCAACTACTTTTTTAATTTCTGCGGCATATTCTTTCAATCGGTCATTATCGATTCCGTATTGTCGGTTTCCCATTAATGCCTCGCCACTTAATTTTAGAAGAATTCGTTCGTATTTCATTTTTACAATTTTATTACTTTTTTTACAGTGCAAATATAAGGAAACGCAAATAATTTCGTTAATAGAATTATATTTACCCCGAAATTATTTTTGAAAAGTACTTAATTAAATTATTTTTGCATCCTTATATATCATTTTGAGAAAAATTACTGTTGTTTCTGCGTTATTATTTGCTGGCTTATTATCTGCTCAGGAAGGGACGAATATTTATCCGTTTCTGAATATTCCTGGTTCCGCAAGGCAAGCTGCTTTAGGAGGTGACGCTATTTCTATCCGCGATTTCGATGTAAGTTTCGCTGCGATTAATCCAGGTTTAATGAATTTAGATCAAGATCAGATGGTCTCTATCAACTACGCTTCTTATCTTGCAGATTCACAATATGGAACCATTAGTTATGTAAAAGATTTAAAAGAAGGTCATCTCATTGGTTTTAATGCCCGATATATGGATTACGGCAAAATGCCAAGAACCGATGAAAGTGCAGAAATCAATGGTCAATTTGGTGCGATGGATGCTTCATTGGGACTTTCTTACGCTTACCAATTTGATGAAGATTTTACAATTGCTGGTGGTGCTAATTTCATCACTTCAAAAATAGATAGTTACACCTCAATGGCTGTTGTTGGAACAGCGGGAATTACTTATCATAACACCCAAAGCCGAGAAACTTTAGCTTTGGTTTTTCGTAATTTTGGTTATCAATTCAAATCATTTAATGGTCTTCGTGAGGATGTTGCTTTTCGCGTAGATTTAGGATATACCAGAATTTTGGATGAATTTCCTTTGGCATTTACCATTACTGCGCACGATTTACAGAAACTCAATATTTCCCAGAATGTAGATAATAACGGTCAAGAAATTAATTGGAGTCGAAAATTGGTAGATCATTTTTCGTTAGGTGCGGAGCTTTTCCCTGAACAAGCCTTTAATATTCGATTTGGATATAACGTAAGACGCGGAAATGAATTGGCTGTTTTGGATCAAAGAAGCTTTACAGGATTGTCTGCTGGTTTTGGAATAAAGATTTCTAGTTTCCGATTTGATTATGCACATGTGAGATATCATAATGCTTCTAATGTTAATATGTTGGGATTAACACTCGATTTAATTGAAGTTTCGGGGAATAGAAGATAAAAATTTTCTTTCATTAAAGAACACCATTATCGATTGTCGATCAAACAACACTGATTTATTTTGTTTCTCCGAAAATTTTCAGGAAATTTGCCTTATGAGAAAACCTGTAATTGCTATCGACGGCTACTCTTCTACCGGCAAAAGTTCGATTTCTAAAATCATTGCTCAAAAACTCGGTTTAGTCCATTTGGATACTGGTGCACTTTATCGTGGGATTACCTATTTTGCGCTCAACAATTGTAGGGGGGTAGATGGTGAAATAAACTTGCAAGAACTCTTTAACAGATTTAATGAAATAGAACTTGAATTTAAACCCGTCGATCGAGAGCTCGTAATGTTCCTTAATGGAAATGATATCTCTACAGAAATTCGAACGAATGAAATCTCACAAAACGTAAGTTTAATTGCAAGCCAAAAAGAAGTTCGTGATTTCCTACTCGATGCTCAAAGAGAAATGGCAGAAAAAGGAGGAGTGATTATGGATGGCAGAGATATCGGAACTGTAATTTTGCCCACTGCCGATTTTAAGTTTTTTTTGACCGCAAGTGTAGAAGAACGTACCAAAAGACGCTTTTTGGAATTGCAAAATTTAGGTATTGAAACCGACGAAAATACCGTAAGAGAAAATTTAATCTCAAGAGATAAAACCGACAGTGAAAGAGAGGTTGCCCCTTTGAAAAAAGCCGAAAATGCAATTGTGATTGATAATTCAGATTTTACAAAAAACGAAACCATAGATTTAATTTTATCATATTTAAAAGACTTTTAACCAAAACTTAAGGCAATAACTTTTTTATTTGGTATATTAATTGTAACTTTAGAAGAGACGGAAAAATCCAGTACAGAAGATTTATTAACTATTAAATAACAAACTAAGATGTCAAAAAAAGGAAATAATACAGCAAGTGTATTAGCAGGTCTATTAGCTGGCGCAGCAGCAGGTGTTGTTCTAGGAATGCTTTACGCTCCAGAAGAAGGTGCAGAAACAAGAAAAAAAATTAAGAGTAAGGCGAATGATTTGAAAGATCAAGCAATTGATCAATATGGTAAAGTTTCTGAAAAAGCAAAAGAACAATATGAAGACGTATCTGGTAAAGTAAAAGAACAGTATGGTACATTTTCATCTCAATTTAAAGAAACTGCTGACAGAGTAGTAAATACAGTACGAGATGGCTATGATAAATACAAAGATCAGGCAGTTGCCAAAACCAAAGAAGTGGTAGCTGATGTAGAAAATGAATTAGACGGAATGAAGTCTTAATTTAGTCTTCAAATTATTCCTAAAAATAAAAAGGAACTTTAATTAAGTTCCTTTTTTTGTAACTTTAAAAAAAATATTATGGTAGACATTGTAAAAGAATTTGCCTCCAAAAAAATAGATCTGCTCAAAATGGAGATGACCGAAAAATCATCTGTCACCGTGGGGACTTTAACCTATCTTCTATTAGCAGCTGTTGCAGCATTATTCTTCATCATCCTCGTTAATATTGGTTTGGGTTTACTCATTGGCTCTTGGTTAGGTAATTACGCCTACGGAATTTTGATTATGGCAGGGTTTTATTTACTGATTTTCTTAATCACTTTTGCAACCCGAAATGCGATTAAAAACACCATAGCCGATAAAATTATTAAATTTATAAATTCCTAAAGATGAGCACGAAATACAACAGTTTGGAGGAACTTAGAAGAAAGAAAGCATTGCTTAAAAAAGAGGTTTCTGAGTTAGAAGAACTTCTAACCTTCGACAATACCAAAGAAAGTTTAAGTGCTTTAACTCATGGGTTTACCGATAAATATCTGCAACAAGATACCACTAAAGAAGGAGAAACCAAAATTTCATTAAATACCAATCAAATTGTTAAAGAGATTTCTGGTTCGATTAAAGATTCACTGCTCAGTAAAAATACTGTTTATGGTTTTGCAAAAAGTGATACTGGAATGAGTGTCATGGAAAATGCAATGAAAATAGGTGCAGTAAGTTTCGTCGGAAATTACGCCCGAAAAAGTCTTTACAATAAAAGCTGGAAGAAAAAAATGATCGGTTTAGCGCTTATCTATTTGGCTCCAATTGCACTTCGATTTGTTCGTAAAAAATTGGAACAATATGAAAAATCTAAAACAACTTCGAGTTTCGAACAATTGATCTAAAAAAAGCAAAGTCGGATGATTATTCCGACTTTTATTTTTGTCCGAAAATTTGACCTAAGATAATTCCTGCCGCCATAGAAACATTTAAACTTTCTGTAGATTGTGATTTCCCAAAACGCGGAATCGTAATTTTGTCTGTTAATAAGTCTTCGATTTCAGGGCGAATTCCGTTTCCTTCATTCCCTAGAACTAAATTAAATTGGCTAGGAAATTCGAAATTATAGAAATTGGCGCCATCCATATCAGTTCCGATAATTGGATGGCTATTGATAGAAAGATATTTTTCTAAATCTTGATAAACGATATTTACCCGAAGAAAAGATCCCATACTTGCCTGAATAACTTTTGGATTATAAAAATCCGCAGTATCTTCACTACAAATGATTTGCGAAATCCCAAACCAATCTGCCAACCGAATAATCGTTCCTAAATTCCCAGGATCCTGAATGCCATCTAAAATTAATTGCACGCCTGTTTCTTCTACCAATAATTCTTCTTTAAGTGCACAGACCGCAACCGAATCTTTCGGATGTTGTAAAAAACTTATTTTCTTTAAATCTGTGGATGAGATTTCTGTTGCAACAAGATTTCCAATCGATAATTCAGCAGGATTTACAGAATAGATTTCATCGATTTTGTATTTCGAAGTTGGTATTTCTTTAATCGTTTTATTACCTTCAACCAAAAACAAATTGTATTTTTGTCTGAACTTCTTTTTATCAAGAGACTGTAAAATTTTTATTTTATGAGCGGTAAGCATTTTTCAAAATATTTTCAAAAGTATTACTTATTTTTTTCATCTGCAATCACTATTCTTTTTTTGTACGCTTGTAGTACAACAAGAAAAGTTCCTGATGGCGAGTTTCTTTTGACCAAAAATAATTTTAAATATGAAGATGGAAAAATACATGATGATGAAGTAGAAAGTCATGTGGGTCAGAAGCCGAATAAAAAAGAACTTTTTATTTTACCCGTTGGGTTGTGGATGTACAATGCAACGAATCCTAAATACGATTCTATTCTTGCAGAATATATGACTTATCCTAATGAGATGAGGAATCAAAAACTTCGGGATTCACTTTTTGTAAAATTCAAACATCCAGAATATGTGGGAAAACGTCTTTTCTCTGCAAGGTTTTTACAAAATATTGGGCAACCTCCAGTTATTTTAGACCAAGCTAAAACGGAACAGAGCGCAACTTCCGTGCGTAAATTCTTAATATATAAAGGATATTGGGATACTGATGTAAAATTCACCCAAAATCTAGATTCTTCCGCAAAAAAAGCACAGATCAATTATTTGATTACGCATAAAGACCCAACTTATATAAGCGATTACTATTATAATATTCCTGATCCTGCCATTAAAAATATTTATGAACAAAATCTTGCTAAAAGTTTAGTTCGTGGAAAAAAAGTATTGGATCAGGCAGTTTTAGAAAAAGAAGTAAAAAGGATTAATGATTTGATGAAAGACCGTGGTTATTACAAATTCAATAATTCTAATGAAGAAATATATTTCACCGCAGATACTTTACATAGCAGAAAAAATGTTCCGTTGACCATGGATATTCATAAAGATTCTGTAGATTCTCGTTACAAGATTACCACCATTGGCGATGTGAAAGTTCATCTGGTGGAAAAGCTAGCAGATACCCTGGTTACAACAAAAGATTCATTGAGAGGGATTAATTTTTACAAACTCGATAATCAATACAAAACCATGGCATTGTGGCGACCAATTATTTTGGGACCTGGTGAAGTTTATGATCAAAGGAATTTGGATTTAACGAAGAGAAATATTGCAGCGATGAATAATTTCAGTGTTCTTCGTGAATACCCTTTCGTTCGTAAAGACAGTATTTTAGATGTAACCTATTATCTTGCACCATTGCCAAAGTATGATTTTAAAATTGCAACCGATATTAATTACTCTCAAATTTTAAATTTTGGTATTTCTCCCTCTATCGACCTTACCACCCGAAATGTTTTTGGAGGCGCAGAAAATCTAACGACAAGTCTTTCCGGTATTTTTGGTTCGGTGACGGACTCCAAGGATCCAAACAAGCGAAGTTTAGCATATGAAATTTCAGCACAAGCATCTTTGAATTTTCCGCGGTTATTGCTTCCTTTTAAAACCTGGAAATTAATTCCCAAAAGATACTCGCCTACTTCTTCGATTGCTTTGGGAACATCAATTCAAGATAATATAGGATTGGGACGAATTGGCTTTAACGCAGGTTTAAATTATTTTGCCAATGCCAATGATATTGTTTCTCACCGACTTTCGGTTTTTAATACGCAATTAAGTTTAACCAGAAATAAAGATCGCTATTATGATTTTTTTCCACAGGATGCAGAAGTTCGAAATCAAATGTTTCAAATTTATTCCCCAACTTTATATCAAGATTTCATTGCCGGAAATATAAGTTCAGATAATTTATCAACCATGATTGTTGATGACAAAAGCTTTCAGGCATCGCTAACTGGCGATCAGCTTTCCTCACTAAACAACTTTCTGCAATCTTTGATTAATAAAGATCGACAGACACAAGATATTCTTATTTCTTCGATGATTTATAATTTTATTTATAATGAAATCGGAAAAAAAGACCATTCTAATCCATTCTATTTTAATGGTAAATTTGAGTTTGCAGGAAATATTTTCAGTATATTCAATAGCAGTAGAAAAGATGATGGAATTGTTTCTGGTCCTTCCCGCACCATTTTCAATATTCCCTACTCTCAATTTGTGAAATTTGATTTTGATGTAAGAAAATATTTCACCTTTAATAATGAGAAACAAACTCTTGCGCTAAGACAATTTATAGGAATCGGGATTCCGTATGGCAATTCATCTACAATGCCTTTCGTAAGATCTTATTTTAATGGTGGTTCTAATGACATTCGTGCTTGGCGAGTTTTCGGAGGTCTGGGTCCGGCAGATTCTCAACTTGATGAAAGAGTTCGTTCTTATGTGATGGACAATGTGAAACTCACGACCAATATCGAATACCGAATGCCATTTACCGATATGTTTGAAGGTGCTGCTTTCGTGGATGCTGGAAATATCTGGAGTTTAAAAGATAGTGGTTTTGGCGATCAATTTAAATTTAACAAATTTATTTCTCAAATGGGAGTTGGTACTGGTATTGGTTTAAGGATCAATATCGCTTATATTACCTTGCGATTAGATGCAGCTTATAAAGTATATGATCCGAATCAGCCTTTAGGAAACCGATGGGTATTTGGAGACACTTGGAAACCAGTGATTAATTTCGCTTTCGGATATCCTTTCTAAAGGTTAATGATAAATTTATTTGAAAGAAATCAAGGTAAGTTGAGAACCAGATTTATTAACTTAAAGTATTTTAGAAACGAAAAAAAGACGCTCGATGAAGCGTCTTTTTCTTGTCTTGAATAATCGTTGTTATTGATCTGAACCAAATAAATCTCCAATAGTTCCTTCTTCTGGAACATCTTCATTTTCATGATTTTCATGATTTTCTAATGAATCAGGTATTTCAATAATTTCTTCTTCAGGTTCGGGAATTGTAATATTTATCGACTTCACCTTATCTTTAATAAATTGATTACCAATTGCTTTAATTCCTTTTACCGCAATGAATTCATCGATATTAATGGTTTCTGGATCTTTCTCTTTGCCTTTATCTTTACCAAAGATTATTTCTGCCGTGGCATTATTGGCAACCAAGATGTTTTCCACAAAAGATTTCTGATGATCTGACGGCATGAAACTCTGAACATTCGTCGTATTCTCCAGCAAGAATCTTTTAATAAAATAAATCTGCTTTTCACCGTCAAAATAAATACAGGTAATCGGTTGCTCCGGTTTCCATTTTTCGAGGATTAAATATTCGTCATCGAAACGATTGCTTAATTCGAAACTCACCAACTTGGCTTCACCATGAGCATTGACGATTAATATTTTGTCATCCCCTTTGAAAGTTCCCAATAAAGTTCCTCTCGCATCGGCATTTAATCTTCGCACGGTATCATCAAACCAAATTCTTCTCGGAGCCAAAGTCGAGTGCCCTTCTTCTTTTAAATCAACTTTTTTTACGATATATTTGGTAACCACATTCCCTTTGGAATCACGACCTTTAATCGCCAATTCTGAGAAATCGATATCAATTTTATTTTTTCTAACGCGGGCATTTGGTTTTAATAAAACGGTTACTTTCTCGGCTTCACCATTAGGATTTGCGGAGAAGTATAACATTTCAGACCCTTTCTTATCAGAAGCTAATTTGTAGTCGGTATTTCGGGTAACACCAGTTACAGAAAAACGTTTCATATAATAGGGACCGTCTCTACCTTCACGGTAAATCATATTGTAAACCGTGCGTTTATCGTTTTTTTTCCAAATCGCAACGTGTTGAATATTCTTACCGATAAAAGTTTTCGCTTCTACTTTTACGACTTTCATGGTACCATCTTTTTGGAAGGTAATAATATCGTCGATATCGGAACAGTCAAATAAATATTCGTCTTTTTTAAGGGAAGTTCCAACGAAACCTTCTTCCCAATTAACATAGAATTTCTCGTTAGCTACTGCAACTTTCGAAGCATCGATGGTATCGAAAATCCTTAGCTCTGTTCTTCGTTCTTTTCCTTTGCCGTATTTTTTTTGAATATTTACATAATAGTCGATCGAGTACGGAATCAAATGTTCTAAATTATATTTTACCTGCTCGATTTTTCCTTCGAGAGCAAGAATATTTTCTTTGAATTTATCTAAATCGAAACGAGAGATTCTTTTAATTCGAATTTCAGTTAATCTTAAAATATCTTCTTCGGTTACCGCTCTTAATAAATGCTTGGTGTGCGGTTTCAATCCTTTGTCAATCGTTACAATCACTTCATCCCAAGATTTTACTTCTTCGATATCGTGGTAAATTCTATTCTCGATAAAAATTCTTTCCAAAGAAGAAAAATGCCAGTTTTCCTGTAACTCATGCAATTCTATTTGGAGTTCTTTTTTAAGTAAAGAAACGGTGTGATCGGTATTTTGTCTCAGAATTTCCGAAACGTTCAGGAACATCGGTTTATTGCCAACAATCACACAAGCATTGGGAGAAATCGGAATTTCGCAATCGGTAAAAGCATACAATGCATCAATGGTTTTATCTGGCGAAACATCATTATTTAAATGAATATTGATTTCAACTTTATCTGAAGTATTGTCTTCAATTTTCTTTATTTTGATTTTGCCTTTTTCATTGGCTTTAATAACAGAATCAATTAAATCGCTGGTGTTTTTTCCGAAAGGAAGTTCAGTAATACAAAGCGTATTTTTATCTTTCTGAATAATTCTGGCTCTGGCACGGATTCTTCCGCCACGTTCGCCATCGTTATAATTAGAAACATCGAGCATTCCGCCCGTAATAAAATCTGGAAAAATCTGAAATTTCTTTCCTTTTAAATGTGCGATAGAAGCATCAATTAATTCATTGAAATTGTGAGGCATGATCTTGGTAGAAAGTCCTACTCCAATTCCCTCAACTCCTGAGGCTAAAAGCAGTGGAAACTTAACGGGTAAATCAATAGGTTCATTGTTTCTGCCGTCATAGGATTTAGCCCATTCTGTGGTTTTAGGATTGAAGACGACTTCTAAAGCAAAAGGCGTTAATCGTGCTTCAATATATCTTGCTGCTGCTGCAGAATCTCCGGTAAAAATATTTCCCCAGTTTCCTTGCGTATCGATCAATAATTCTTTTTGCCCGATTTGCACCATGGCATCAGTAATCGACGCATCTCCGTGTGGATGGTACTTCATGGTATTTCCTACCACATTGGCAACTTTGTTATATCTGCCGTCTTCCAACTCACGCATTGAGTGCATGATTCTTCTTTGCACGGGTTTGAATCCATCAAAAATAGAAGGAATTGCACGGTCTAAAATTACATAAGATGCGTAATCTAAAAACCAGTCTTTGTACAGACCAGAAACTTTTCTCAGGGATTCTTCTTGGTGATTTTCTTGCTCTTCCATCAACTAATATGCTCTCTCTTTTGTTCTTGTATTATTACTAATGACTTTACTGAGGGAAATTTTTAAGTCATTTCTAATATTTAATCTCATTTTTTCCTAATTAACTTCCGACTCAGCGTCTACTAATATTTCCTTTTTATCGATATCAGGATCTTCTACCACTAGATTATCCAGAATAAATAGTTGTCGGTCTGGTGTATTTTTACCCATGTAGAATTCCAACAGTTGATCAATGGTTTGATCTTTTCCTATAACCACAGGTTCTAAACGAATATCTTTTCCGATAAAATGTTTAAATTCATCGGGGGAGATTTCTCCAAGTCCTTTAAATCGGGTGATTTCAGGATTTTTTCCTAAATCCTGTAAGGCTTTAATTCTTTCAACTTCTGAATAACAATATCTGGTTTCTTTCTTATTTCTCACTCTGAATAAAGGTGTTTGCAAAATATAAAGATGTCCATTCTTAATTAAATCAGGGAAAAATTGAAGGAAAAAAGTAATCATTAATAACCGAATATGCATTCCGTCAACATCGGCATCAGTTGCAATGATCACGTGATTGTAACGCAAATCTTCTAAAGAATCTTCAATATTTAAAGCTGCCTGTAAATAATTGAATTCTTCGTTTTCATAAACCACCCGTTTCGTTAAACCATAACAATTCAATGGTTTTCCTTTTAATGAAAATACAGATTGCGTTTCTACATCTCTGGATTTGGTGATCGATCCCGATGCAGAATCTCCTTCGGTAATAAAAATCATGGTTTCGGCTTTTCTTAAAGCTTTTTGATCATTATAATGCTGTCGGCAATCCCGTAATTTTTTATTATGAAGCGACACTTTTTTTGCTCTCTCTCTCGC
>NZ_JBAVFG010000002.1:0-30415 GCF_049588135.1 Kaistella sp.
TTTTATATTTGCACTCACAAAAAAAAGAACAGTGTTCATTTAGCGGATGTGATGTAATTGGTAGCCATGCCAGACTTAGGATCTGGTGCTGTGAGGCGTGGGGGTTCGAGTCCCTTCATCCGCACCATTTTTTAGGAATATTATTGTAGCTTTTACCAGCACATTTTTAAAAAATAGTATTGCGAAAATAGCTCAGCTGGTAGAGCACGACCTTGCCAAGGTCGGGGTCGCGGGTTCGAATCCCGTTTTTCGCTCAACCACTTGCCTTGGTGGTGGAATTGGTAGACACGCAGGACTTAAAATCCTGTGTCCGTAAGGATGTACGGGTTCAAGTCCCGTCCGAGGTACTTTAGACCCTCTGAATCGTTTGATTTCAGAGGGTTTTTTATTTTTAGTGTGGCTAAAAGAGTGGTTAAGGGATCAAGAGCAAAAGTTGGGGGCTAAGCAAAACTTTTATTGAGAAGTCAAAACATAAAACTTCTCTTTAGAATTTTCTATAAACAAAAAAATCAGCCAACAAAAAACCCATCTTGCGATGGGCTTATTTTATTCAAATTTCATAGTGATCGGAACTGCAAGGACTGATGGGACTGGAATACCATCTTTTTCGGCAGGTTTCCATTTTCCTTCATTCCTAATTTCATAAAGGGCAATTGTTGTTAAGAGATTAAATTCTCTATAATCACCTATAGCAGTAATGTTACTAATGTTACCTTGCTCATCTACCAGAAACCGAGCCATCGTTCTTACAATGCCATCTTCTAAGGTAACAGCGGAAGTATTGAAGTGCTGTGCAACCAAACCTCGAAAACCATTGATGCCAATTTCATATTCAGGAGGTGTTGTAAAATAATTTTGAAAGTGCATTACATCTACTTTTGGCTCCTCTTTTTGAATGACTTTTATCGCAAGTTCATAGCCTTCCAGCCTGTCCATAATGATCTTCACCTCTTCTTTTTTTCTTTCTACATTATAAACCTTTTCGTATTTTTCAGAGATCTCTTTAAATTTTTGGTTATAAGTGTTATCTAATTGTTCAATTTTCGAAAGTTGAGCGGAAGAAATAGAAAACGAAAGCGCGCTAAAAAAAATGATTGTCTTTTTCATTTATCTCTTCTTCATCGCTTTCGCAATATTCACAATCACTTTCACTGCTTTCTCCATTGATTCTAGGCAAACATATTCATAAGGACCATGGAAGTTAATTCCGCCCGCAAAAATGTTCGGACAAGGCAGTCCCATATAAGAGAGCTGTGCGCCGTCTGTCCCGCCTCGAATGGCTTTTATTTTCGGTTCGATATTCGCATCTTTCATCGCCTGTTCTGCAATATCTACAATATGCATTTTGCCTTCAAACTGCTGCTTCATGTTTCGGTATTGTTCTTTGATTTCAATTTCGGCAGTTCCAGCGCCAAATTTTTTGTTGAATTCTGCAACAACATTGATCATGAATTTTTTTCTTGTTTCAAACTTATCATTGTCGTGATCACGAATAATATATTGAATTTTTGCTTCTGAAACTTCAGATTTTAAATCCGTTAAATGATAAAAACCTTCAAATCCTTTTGTGGTGGAAGGTGTTTCGTTTTCTGGAAGCATTTTAATAAATTCTGCTGCCAATAAAGAAGCATTTATCATTTTGCCAATCGCATAACCGGGATGTACACTTAAGCCGTGAATTTTCACAACCGCCTCGGCTGCATTGAAGTTTTCATATTCTAATTCTCCCACTTCGCTACCATCCATGGTGTAAGCCCATTCTGCACCGAATTTCTTCACATCGAATTGATGTGCGCCTCTTCCGATTTCTTCATCTGGCGTAAATCCAATTGCAATTCTTCCGTGTTTAATTTCCGGATGTGCAAGTAAAAATTCGGCGGCTGTTACGATTTCTGCAATACCAGCTTTATCATCAGCACCGAGCAAAGAGGTTCCATCTGTGGTAATTAATGTTTTACCAACATAGTCTTTTAATGTTTCGAATTTTGTGGAAGAAAGGATAAATCCGGTTTCTTTGTTTAAAAGCAAATCACCGCCATCGTAATCATCCCAAATTTGCGGCTTCACATTTTCTCCATTAAAGTCTGGCGAAGTATCATAATGCGAAATAAATCCAACGACCGGTTCATTATCATTTTCTAGATTAGAAGGAACATAGGCGTAAATATAGCCGTGCTCATCCATCGAAACATCACTCAGCCCAAGCGCTTTTAATTCTTCGAAAATATATTTAGCAATATCCCATTGTTGTGGTGTAGAAGGCGTAGTGTCGCTTTCAGGATCACTGGTAGAATATATTTTTACATAATTAATAAAACGATTTTGTAATTTCAGTTTCCAGTCGAGATTAAAATCTATGGTAGTCATAAAATAGTATTTTTAACAAAGTTAGAATTTTAGCTTGAGGATAAGGTAAATTTTCAGTAAATATTTTTTAGTACTTTTATTATTAGTCATGTTTTAATTTGTTGATATATAGGCGATTAGAGTTAAATTGGTTTTTTTGATTATTTTTTAAAGTTTTGGTATATTTGAGAAAATCAAAAAATAGAAATGTTTCTAACTGAATGTCCACGAGATGCAATGCAAGGTTGGGGTGAATTGATCCCGACTCAAAAAAAAATCGACTATATTAATTCATTAATGGAGGTGGGATTTGATGTCCTGGATTGCGGTAGTTTTGTTTCGCCAAAAGCAATTCCTCAGATGGCAGATTCAGGAACGGTAATTGATGAAATTGATAAAGGAGTTTCGAATACAAAACTTTCTGTAATTGTTGCAAATTACCGCGGAGCTGAGAAAGCTCTGGGACATCAAGCTGTTGATATTCTAGGTTTTCCTTTTTCTATTTCTGAAACTTTTCAATATCGGAATACCAATAAAAATCAAGAAGAAGCCTTTAACGATATTAAAAAGATAACCCAGCTTTTAGAATCCGATGGGCGTACTTTGAACGTTTATTTTTCGATGGCTTTCGGAAATCCTTATGGCGAAATTTGGAAGGCGACAGATGTTGATTATTGGGCTCAAAGATTTGCCGATATCGGGATTAAAAATATTTTACTTTCAGATACCACAGGAACTGGCACGCTGGGACAAATAGAATTGCTTTTCAAAACCATTCCAACAAAATATCCAAATATCGACTTTGGAGGGCATTTTCATAACCGCTCTGAAGATTCTTATAAAAAATTAAAAGCTGCGTATGATAATGGTTGTCGCAGATTCGATTCTGCCATCAAAGGAATCGGCGGCTGTCCGATGGCGAAAGATGATCTGGTCGGAAATATGCCGACTGAGCAGGTGATTAATTTTATGGCCTTAGAAAAAATCGAGCATTCATTAAATTTACTCAATTTCGAAAATGCTTATAATAAAGCAAAAGATATTTTTCATTTTTAAAATAACTTTATGAATAAATCCCTACCCCTATTAATTATTTTTTTTAGTTTTTTTATAAATGCTCAAACCAATGATGTTTCTGAATTAAGAAATATTAATAAAAAATATGATTCTATTTTAATTGAGTATCAAATAAAAGCAAAAGATTCACTTGCAAGTTTGCCAAAGAAAGAACGGGATAAGATAATGGCGCAACATGAGAAAACAGTAAATGAAGAAAGACGAAATTTGGAATTTGCATTACTTGAAAAAATCAAATTGAATGAAACGGAGGCGAGTAAAAATCCAGTTATAAAGCAAAATTTAAAATGCAAAAATGATGGAACTCCATTTCAAATGCCAAGTTTTGATAAAAAGAGCAATTATAAACCGACGAAATCTAAAGAGGTTAAATCAGAAACTGAATTTTCGGGAGATTTAAATAGTATTGTAACATTCACAATTACAGAAAATGGAATTATTAATAATGTTAGAGCAAAAGGCAACAATGCTGAATTCAATAGAGAATTAGAACTGACATTTTATAAGATTGAGAAAAAATGGACACCATTATGTATTGGTGGAATAGCAACTACAAATAATTTTCGAATGCCTGTAACAATGAAATTTAATTAAATTATTATGACTTCAAAAATAACTTACCTTAGTGATTTGCGGTGCGAATCCGAGCATCTGCAGTCAGGATCGAAAATTTTCACCGATGCTCCCACCGACAATCATGGCAAAGGAGAAGCTTTTTCGCCCACGGATCTTTGCGCAACTTCTCTGGTGCAGTGTATGTTGACAACGATTGCGATTTTAGGAAAAGACAAAGGAATTGTCATTGATGGTTCTTATGGCGAAATCCAAAAAAATATGAATCCCAAACCGAGAAAAATTGCAGAAATCGTTTGCGACCTGTATTTTAAAGGGAACTTTTCGGATAGTGAAAAGGAGTTCATCAAAGAAACTGCGATGAACTGTCCGGTTGCATTGTCACTGAGTTCTGAGGTAAAAAAAACAGTCAGTTTTAATTATTCAGCATAGTCTGTTTCTGGATTTCTATCATTTCGAAAAAGCCAGAATTTTAAAAAAAGTATTTGTTTTTAAGAGCTGATTAATAGCAGGTTATAAATTATAGTTTGTGATGAACTTTTGTTATCTTTATATCAAAATAACACAGATTATGACTTCAACAATTACCTATTTGGGCGACTTTAAAATAGTTTCGCAACATGAGAAATCGGGTGCTACAATTGAAACCTGCGCTCCATTAAGAGAAGGCGGTACTTCAGAATTATTTTCCCCTTCTGATATTTTCGGAATATCTTACGGCCAATCGATGTTAATGGCGGTGGCGGTTTTGGGTGAGCCCAGAGGAATCTTCATCACCGGAGCCACCTGTGAACTGAAAAAATCAACCCATCCCGAACCGAAGAGAATAGGAACGATTTTCTGCATCGTGAGAATTCCGGGAAAGTTTACGGATAGAGAAAAGGAATTTATAAAAGAAACAGCACTGAACTGTCCTGTGGCACTATCCATACATCCCAATGTTCAGAAAACAGTAATGTTTGAGTTCGAAGGATAAACTTTATAAATAATGAATGCCGGAAATTTCCAGCATTTTTTTTTAGAACATTCCCAATTCAAATCTGGCTTCTTCGCTCATCATGTCTTTGTTCCAGGAAGGTTCAAAGGTGAGTTCCAAATCAACTTCGGTAACATCTTCAACTTCGGTGACGCGCTCCCGAACTTCTGCAGGTAAACTTTCTGCAACGGGGCAATTGGGCGTTGTTAAAGTCATAATTACTTTTACTTTACCTTCGTCCGAAATTTGTACGTCATAGATTAATCCTAATTCATAAATGTCTACTGGAATTTCTGGATCATAAACGGTTTTCAGGGCTGTTATGATGTTTTCGCCAATTTCGGCAATTTTGTCGTCTGTATATTTCATTTACTTTTGGGACGTTTAATTTTCACTTTTTTCTAATAAATCTTCCTGACGCATACGCCGAAAAACATTTGCCAAAGTTAAGACATCTTTTTCACAATATTGAACGATTCTAAATAAGTCTTTCTCTATATAATAAATTGATGCGACCATTGAACCATCAATATCGTCTTTTGGAGTTGGAATACCAAAGAGATGAGCCAATAATTCTAAGGAAATAAACGATTTATAATCACCGAATTTCCAAAGTTCCATAGTGTCGAGATGTGCTATTTCCCAAGGTTTCTTTCCGAACATTTGAAAAGGAATCGGAGGTTGCATTCCGTTAATTAAAAACCGTCTTGCAATCCAGGGAAAGTCGAATTCTTTGCCGTTGTGCGCACACAAAATAACATCCCGAAGTTTTGGTCTGTTAAAAATTTCTCCAAATTCTTCCAGCAGTTTTTTTTCATCGTCTCCGTAGAAACTTTTAATCGTCAGCTTGCCGTTTTTTTCTAATATTCCGACAGAGATACAAATTATTTTGCCGAATTCTGCCATGATTCCGCCTCTTTCTCGGTAATACTCTTCTGCGGTGATTTCTTCTTTTCGTTGGAATCTAGTTTTTTTATCCCAGAGTTTTTGCGTCGATTCATTTAAATCTTGCCAAGTCCCAAATTGTGGAACGGTTTCAATATCGAGAAATAGTACTTTTTCTAAAGGGATATTTTGAATCATGATTGTGTATTTAAATGAATATTAATAGAAGAAGAACTTAATTTTTAAATTTTATTGAAATCTTAAAAATTCAGAAGAATGATTCTCTTAACGACTCAATTCTTAATGTTAAAAATGATGAAATCACCCAACCTGAAACCCATTTTCCACAGGAAGCGAAGTCGAAAGAAGCGTAACTTCCTTATTTTCACCATAAACGCCTAGAACCAAGCATTCACTGAAAAAGTTGGCAATTTGTTTTTTAGGGAAATTCACAACCGCCAAAATTTGTTTCCCGATGAGGTTTTCTTTCATATATAATTCGGTGATTTGTGCGGAAGTTTTTTTAATTCCTAAATCACCAAAATCAATTTCTAATTGATAAGACGGATTTCTCGCTTTTGGAAAATCAGAAACGGAAACGATAGTTCCAGTTCTGATATCAATTTTTTCGAAATCTTGCCAAGATATTTCCGGTTTAATGTTCATTAAAAAATCAAAATTTATTTTTTTACAGAAACAATATAATCGTAAACCATTTGATGTTGTGCATCATTTAACTTTGCTTTCGAAGCCATCGAGTTCATAATTCCTACCCAATTTTGTGCGGAATGATCTGTTGGGCTTGGTAAGTCATGACATTTACCACAGGAATTATCGAAAACAATTTTGCCTTGTGCGAGATGTTCTGCAGTCATCACTTTTGTTCCTGTAACTGCAGATTTTGGGCTACAAGAATACATGGATCCTATCGCACCAAATGCAGCAATTAAAAGAGTGTAAACAGGGCTTGCGTAACCTTTTCTGAAATTTGCTTTTTTCATTATTATAATTTGTAATTGATTTATTCATTCAAAAATAAGTAAATTTCTTCTTAGATTTGTTTTAGTCTTAAAAAATTAAGGCAATTGTAATACATTAGGAAACTTTTTCTGAAATTTAATAGGTAAAAGAATTGTATTTTTGAATCAATGAAAACTCTTTCAAACCAAGATTTGATAAATGGAATACGGTCCGGCGACAAACGATTGCTCGGAAAAGCAATTACTTTGGTGGAAAGTAAAAAAACAGAACATCGGGAGCAAGCAGAAGAACTTTTAAAAGCAATATTACCCTTTACGGGAAAATCAATCAGAATAGGGATTACTGGAGTTCCTGGTGCGGGGAAATCAACCTTCATTGAAAGTTTTGGGAAATTGGCGATTCAGCAGGGGAAAAAAGTGGCAGTTTTAGCAATTGATCCAAGTTCTTCTTTAAACAAAGGATCTATTTTAGGTGACAAAACCAAAATGGAAGAATTGGCGAAGGAAAAAAATGCTTTCATTCGACCGAGTCCAACTTCGGGATTTTTAGGTGGAGTAGCCAACGCTACTTTTGAAACGATGCTGATTTGCGAGGCTGCAGGTTATGATTTTATTTTGATAGAAACCGTGGGAGTTGGTCAAAGTGAAGTGTTGGTCGCTGATATTACTGATGTTTTTTTATTTTTGAAGATTATTGGTGGCGGCGATGAACTTCAAGGCATTAAACGCGGAATTATGGAAATGGTGGATTTGATTTTCATCAATAAAGTAGAAGAAGAAAACCGCCTCAAAGCAAAAAATACGAAAGTAGATTTAATGCGCGCACTTCATTTTTTACCCTCAAAGGAAAAAAATTGGAAAGTACCCGTTCTCCTTGGCTCAGCTTTGAATAATACTGGACTGGAAGAGGTTTATGAAAAAATTCAAGAATTTACTGACTTAAAAATCTTGAATCATTCTTTTGAAGGAACTCGAAAAAAACAAGCAGAAAAACGTTTTGATTATTGGGTGCAAGTATATATTTTACAGAAAACCAAGTCCGATCAATCAACTGAAACCTTTTACGAAGAACATAAAAAAAATGCCTCTGAACTGAAATCAAATCCAAGTACAGAAGCAAAAGTTTTTGTTGAAAAATTATTAAAAAAATAAGTTATTTTTTTGCTGCTGCGTTCGCCGTAATATAGCCATCATAAGAAATCGGTTGTCTGTCATTGGAATCAATGGAAACATAAGCTTTCCCATTTGTGAAAACTTGCATATTAATTGTCCTGATATTTTGCTGATCATTGGTAATTATTGTAAATATGGAGCTTCCTTTCTTTCCGTCCTTTTTATTGATTGTAAAATCTTTGGATGTAAATCGGAAGGAGTTTTTACTGGGATCCATATTTGAGGTGTACATTCGACCGAAGTAGGGTAAAGTGACCTCTAATTTGTCTTTCCTAATCTCAATCGTATAACCAGAATCTAAATTTAGCATTTGAGACGAACTTCCATTGGGTAGGGAGTTTATAATATTGATAACATCTAAGTTATTTGGATTTGCATGCTCTGCGACAAAAGTAAATTCATTGGATTGTAATAAGGAAGTAATGTTTGCAGGAGCGATATTGCTTTGGGTGCTGCAAGATAATGCAAGAGTAAGAGTTAAAACTGCAATAAATATTTTGGTTAATTTTTTCATTTTATTTTTTTGTATTCATGCAAAAATTATGCAATATTGTATATTAAATTTCATTTGGAATAAAAATTGTTTAAAACTTTAAAATCAATAGATAAAACTATGAAAAATATTAACAAAATATTAAGTATCGGTATGGTGTCTGCAATGATGATTGCTTGTACAACCAATCCAATTACTGGGCGTAGATCTTTACAATTAGCAAATAATCAAGAGATTTCTGCAATGGCGCTTCAGCAATATAAACAGGCGCTATCAGAGGCGAAAGTTATTTCGGGAACAACACAAGCAAAGAGTGTTCAGAATGTTGGCGTAAGAATAAAAAATGCAGCAAACAACTATTACCGAGGAATTGGTAGAGAAGGTGATCTTGCAAATTACCAGTGGGAATTTAATTTACTCGATGATAAACAAATTAATGCTTGGTGTATGCCTGGTGGTAAAGTTGCAGTTTATACGGGTATTATGCCGATTACTAAATCCGATGCAGGTTTAGCTGTAGTTCTGGGTCATGAAATTTCCCACGCACTTGCTGGTCATGGAAATGAGAGAATTTCCCAAGCCATGATTGCAGAATATGGTGGTGCAATTTTAGGAAGTACAATTTCTAATGGTCAGTTAGCGTCAATCTTCCAACAAGCCTATCCATTGGGTGCTCAAGTAGCTTTACTAAAATATGGGAGAAGTCAGGAGTTAGAAGCAGATGAGATGGGACTTTATTTAATGGCAATGGCTGGTTATGATCCAAGAGAAGCACAGCCTTTCTGGCAAAGAATGGAGGCTGCTTCTACAGGAAATAGGGTTCCAGAGTTTCTTTCAACTCACCCAAATCCGGATACCCGAAGAGCAGATTTAGAAAAACATATGTCGAAAGCTTTAGAATATTACAAAGCCGCTGGTGGTAAAGTATAATACTTTTAACAACCATAACGTAACCTTTCCTTATTTTTCATAAATTTGGGAAGGTTTTTTAATTATACCACTATGAAAAATTTAACATTTATAGGTTTTCTGCTTCTTGGTTTAGCATTTTTGCTTTATTATATATTGCCACAATTTTCTTTCATAAAACTTTTTGAACCGATTAATTTAATGGGTATTCTCGCCGGAATCGGAATTGGTTTAATCATCGGAGGTATTGTAGGATATATCAGTAAAGGAACCGCATTGAAACAAGAGCAAAAAAGGAAAGAGTTCATCCAGCTTCGAAAAGAAAAAGAAGATTTGGAAAAGCAAGCCGCAGAATTGGCGAAACAACAAACAGTAGATTATACATCAACAGATAATAAAAATCCTCCGAATTATTAATTCAGAGGATTTTTATTATTTCTTTTAAAGTTTTTATTAAAACTCATAGCCTAAACCTACCATAAATAAACTTGGTCGGCTGTCGTAACGAATCGTTTCACTAGAACCACCGATTCTCGTACCAACGAAGTCTCTTTGATCTTTTGTGAACGCACCTTCGTATTTAGCATTTACAATCAATTTTTGAAGTTGAACTTGCGCTCCGAATTGGTACCCAACTGTAAAGTCTTTGGCAGCATTTTCTTTAAAATCATTAAATTGATCATCAGTTGAAAGATTGTAAGACGCAACAGGACCTACAAAAATCCCTAAGTTATCTCCTAAAAGACGATATCCCAAAAGAACCGGCACATCAATACGATTGCTCTTCGCTTCTAGAGTAGTGTTAGATTCTGGAACATCAAATTCACTTTTGAAAGTAGTATAATAGATTTCGGGCATTAAAAATAATGATGCAGGTAAATTTACTTTCGCAGAAAGACCAACATTGAAGCCAGCATTGTTTTTTCCAGAATCATTGTATGCGCCTAATGCGCTACCTTTGATGTTTTCCCAAGAAGGGCTGTCTGTTTTGAAAAGCAAATTGGCTTTTGCTGCAAATTTTATCTGTGCAGAAGTTAGTACACTTGCACCAATTAATGCGATACTAAATAATTTATTCATTAGAATGGGGTTTTGTAATTATATTGTCAATTGAGGTTTTGTTTGTTTTCATGAAATACTCTCGTAATTCTTTGAATAACTCCGATGAATAAACGAAATCGATAAGGTTTTTATTGCCTGCATTGATCAGGATGTCTTTGTTGCCTTCCCATTCCTTTATCCCAAGACGGAGATATACAATTTTCTCGCCAATTGTCATCACCGAGTTCATATCGTGGGAATTAATAATGGTTGTGGTATTGTATTCTTTGGTGATTTCTAAAAGTAAATCATCGATAATATTAGAAGTATAAGGATCTAATCCAGAATTGGGCTCATCACAAAAAAGGTATTTTGGATTGTTAACAATTGCTCTAGCAATGGCAACTCTTTTTTGCATTCCACCAGAAATTTCGGAAGGATATTTTCGATTGGCTTTTTCTAAATGCACGCGGCCAATAACATCGAAAACTCTTCTTTTCTTTTCTCTGAAAGTGAGGTTGGTAAACATATCCAAAGGGAAAGTAATATTTTCTTCTACGGTCATTGAGTCAAAAAGGGCACTTCCTTGAAAGACCGTGCCTATTTCAGAACGAAGTTGCTGTTTTTCATCCCGAGACATATTATTAATGTTTCTGCCATCAAACAATATTTCGCCAGAGGTTGGTTGGTAAACATTAAGTAAACTCTTTAGAAATACTGTTTTTCCTGAACCGCTCTGCCCGATGATGAGGTTTACTTTCCCTGTCTCGAAGGTTGTTGTAATTCCTTTTAATACTTCAACTTCATCGAATTTTTTCTTTAAATCTTTTACTTCAATCATTAGCTAAGGAACATTTGAGTTAATATTAAGTTCATAATAATAATAGCGACAATTGTCCATACGACAGCTTGGGTACTTGCACGACCAACTTCTAGCGAGCCTCCTTTTACATTATAACCAAAATAGGCTGGGATTGTTGCAATTAAAAAAGCGAATACTGCTGTTTTGAAAAATGCATACCAGATAAAATGCTGGGGCATATACATTTGAATTCCAGTGATGTAATCTGCTTTGCTCCAGCTGCCTGTTGCAGTTCCAGCCAAATATCCTCCCCAGATTCCAAAAACAATACTAATTGCAATGAGTAAAGGATTAAAAATTACACTTGCTAAAATTTTAGGTAAAATTAGAAAGTTAGGAGAATTAACTCCCATAATATCTAAAGCATCAATCTGTTCGGTAACCCGCATGGTCCCAATGCTTGATGCAATATAGGAACCAACTTTACCCGCCAAAATAACCGATATAATGGTTGGCGCAAATTCTAAAATAAGAACAACTTTGGTTGCATAACCAATAAAAGCATTTGGGATCGGAAATGATGACGCACTGAAATTATTGAACATTTGAATCGCTACAACTGCTCCTACGAAAGTGGAGGTAAAGAGAACCAATCCGAAAGAATTAACCCCGAGATCATAAATCTCACGCATGAATAATTTACCAAATATCGATGCCTTTTGGGGCTTTTTTAACGTTTTTGATAAGAGAAAGAAATATGCGCCGACTTGGCTCAAAAGATTTTTTAACATGCTGCAAAATTAGTGTTTTTTATTTTTTAATAGGGCTTTAATTGGCATTCTTATCTCCGCCGATAACTAAAAAAATGGTTTTAAAAATAATAACCAAGTCCAAACTTAATGTCCAGTTTTTTACGTAAAATGCATCAGCAAGAATTCTTTTTTGCATTTTCATATCGACATCACCGGTGTCACCACGCAATCCGTTTACCTGAGCCATACCAGTGATACCAGGTCTTACTAGACTTCGGATGGAGTAACGCCCAATTTTTAATTTGTAAAAATCATCAACCAAAAGCATGTGAGGTCTGGGACCAACTACCGACATTTCGCCTTTTAAAACATTTAAAAATTGCGGCATTTCATCTAAACTTGTCTTTCGAAGAAATTTACCGATTTTGGTTATTCGCTTGTCGTTTTCTTCCGTTGTTTTTCGTGCAGAATCGCCATTAATATACATAGTGCGAAATTTAATACAGTTAAAAACTTCGTCGTGATAACCATATCTTTTTTGAACGAAGAATACAGGACCCTTGCCATTTAATTTAATTAATAATGCAATAATCGGAAATAGCCAAGTGCATATCAATACCAATATTAAAAAGGAAAATAAGAGATCAAATGTCCGTTTCAATACAATATTAGTTAAGTAATCCAGCGGGAATTTAGATTGTACCAAAATAGGTTGGGTTTCGGTGTATTCTAAATCATATTGAAAGAAATTATTTTCTATTACGCTGGGAATTAAAGAGATACGGACTTTGTGTTTTTCTGCTAATCCGTGAACTTCAGAATCCTGCTCTTTACTGTAATTTTTGAACTCTGTCGAAATATACATGGTGTGAATCCCATTTTCTTTCCAGAATGCGACTAGCTTTTCAAAATTTAATTGATCTACATTTGGATAATCATGAATTTTGAAACCATAATCTTTTCGTTCTGTTAAAATATTTTTTAATATTTCTGATGAGGAGTCATTGGATAGAAACATGATATTTCGGTAGTTAAGACCTAAAGTTCTAATATATTTTAGAGTAAAGAAAAGTGTTGATTTGATGAGCAATAAAAGTATAAATAAACTTAGCGCAACTAAAAATCGGTCTTGCTGCAGAAATTCATTATTACTTACTTTCCCTAATAAAATAACCCCAAAAATGAAAATGAAAATATGCGTAACCAATCGTTCCAAATAAATGGTATAGGTAATATTTCGAGCTACAGAGTAAAGTTTCGTTCTGCTGCTGAGTAGAACCCAATAGAAAATAAGTAAGATAATCGATAATATATTTTGTTCCGAGGCTTCTTCTGAAAAAAGCTGATCATTATTTCTCAGAAAGAAATACACAAAAACAGCCGCTATCACAAAGACATCGAGCAGAATAAAACTGGTTTTGAAATATCGGGAATATCGAATTCTTTGCATATTGCATTTTAATTAGAAAGTAAATCTAATATAATTTATGGAATATTCAAATATTTATGAGTTTGTACCGATGCTTGCCATCTCGGATTTGCCAATATAAAATCGGTTATTTTGGGATAAATTTCGTCTCTTTTGCTCCATTCACTTTGAAGATATAGAACACAGTTTTCTGAAACTTTCGCCGCTTGTTCTTCCGCAAATTTGAAATCACTATTATTAAAAATAATCATTTTCAATTCATTGGCTTTGGCATAAATTGCTGGTTTTGGTAAACCAGTTTTTTTAGGAGAAAGGGTAATCCAATCTAAGGTTCCAGACATTTCATAAGCTCCAGAAGTTTCGATATGAATTTCACAACCGAGCTCTTTTAGCCTATTCGTTAAAATTTCTAAATTCCACATCAAGGGCTCACCGCCTGTTAAAACAATGGTTTTGCAAAAACTCGCTGCGGTTTCTGCGATTTCCTCGGTATTCATCAAAGGATGTAGATTGGGATCCCAACTTTCTTTCACATCACACCAGTGACAGCCTACATCGCAGCCTCCTAATCTAATAAAATATGCGGCTTTTCCAGTGTGCGCACCTTCGCCTTGTAAGGTGTAAAAATGCTCCATCACGGGGAGCATTTTACCTTGTTTTAGTAAAATGTTTTCTTCTTCGTTAATCATTATATACTGAAGTTTTATACGCTAAAATTGTATTTTTCATCAACATGGCTCTCGTCATTGGACCTACTCCGCCTGGGACTGGCGTGATCCAACTTGCTTTTTCTTTACAACTTTCAAAATCGACATCGCCCACCAATTTGTATCCTTTTTCAGATTGATCTTCAACACGAGTAATTCCTACATCAATGATGATCGCACCTGCTTTAATCATATCTGCTTTTAAGAAATTGGGATCGCCCAAAGCGGTAATGATGATGTCTGCATTTCTGGTGAATTCTTCTATATGAGGCGTATAAGAGTGGGTAAGCGTTACCGTTGAATTTCCAGGGAAATCTTTTCTGCCCATTAGAATACTCATTGGTTTTCCTACGATTCGACTTCTGCCAATAACTACACAGTGTTTTCCTTTGGTGTCGATATGATATCTTTCTAATAAAGTCAAAATCCCAAATGGAGTTGCTGGTAAAAAGGTATCCATTTCCAAAGCCATTTTCCCGAAATTTTCGGGGTGAAAACCATCTACATCTTTTCTTGGATCTATTGCCATGATGATTTTTTCTTGGTCAATTTGTTTTGGTAAAGGCAGCTGAACGATGAATCCATCAACATCTTTGGATTGATTAAGTTCATCAATTTTTTCTAAAAGTTCAGCTTCTGAAACCGTACTTGGAAAATCTACCAATGAAGATTTGAAACCAACTTCTTGGCAATCCTTAATTTTGTTATTCACATAAGTCATGCTCGCTCCGTTTTTTCCGACCAAAATTGCAACCAAATGCGGTGGTCTTCTTTTGGCTGCAACGATTTTGTCAACATCTGCGCGAATTTCTTTTTTAATTTCTTGCGAAACTTTCAGCCCGTCGAGAATTTGTGCCATTTTACTTTTTACTTTAAGATTTATTTAAGATTTACTTTTTTCTTTAAAATAATTCATCAAACCATTTGTAGAAGAATCGTGAGAAGAAATAACTTCTTGGTTTTCAAGTTGCGCAAGAATTTTTCCTGCCAAAACTTTTCCTAATTCCACCCCAAATTGATCGAAACTGAAAATATTCCAAATGATGCCTTGAACAAAAATTTTATGTTCATACAATGCAATTAATTGTCCCAACGAAAATGGAGTTAATTCATTGAATAATAATGAGTTGGCAGGGGTGTTTCCGTGGAAGGACTTATAGTTAACCAATCTTTCAATTTTCTCTTCTGAAAGACCAGATTTTTCTAAATCAGCTCTTGCTTCTGCTTGTGTTTTCCCAAAAGCCAATGCTTCGGTTTGGGCAAAAAAGTTCGCCAATAATTTTTCTTGGTGATCAGAAACCACGTTGCAAGATTTCACATAAGCAATAAAATCTGCCGGAATTAATTCTGTTCCTTGATGGATCAATTGGTAAAATGCGTGTTGACCGTTTGTTCCAGGTTCTCCCCAAATAATTGGACCCGTTTCATAGTCCACGAAATGTCCATTTCTATCGACACATTTTCCATTACTTTCCATATCACCTTGTTGCAAATACGCCGGAAAACGGTCCAAATATTGGGAATAAGGTAAAATTGCGTACGTTCCCGCATCGAAGAAATTGCGATACCAAATTCCAGTAAGTGCCATTAAAACAGGAACATTTTCTTTAAAATCTGCGGTTTTGAAATGAATATCAGTTTCATTCGCTCCTTTTAATAATTGTTCGAAATTTTCATAACCAACATAAAGTACGATGCTTAAACCAATTGCGCTCCAAAGAGAATATCTTCCACCGACCCAATCCCAGAATTCGAAAATATTTTCTTCTGCAATTCCGAACGCTTTAACTGATTGAATATTAGTAGATAATGCCACAAAGTGTTTTTCGACATCTTCCTGTTTTCCGCTTTTCAAAAACCAATCTTTTGCAGAAGTAGCATTGGTCATCGTTTCCTGAGTGGTAAAAGTTTTTGAGGCAATGATAAAGAGCGTTGTTTCCGGATTCAAATTTTTGAGAACTTCCGCAATGTGATTTCCATCAACATTCGAAACGAAATGAACTTCCAGTCGTGTTTTAAAATGTTTCAAAGCCGAGCAAACCATAACCGGTCCCAAATCAGAACCTCCAATTCCGATATTCACAACATCGGTAATTTCTTTGCCCGAAAAACCTTTGTGTTCCCCAGAAATAATTTTCTCGGAAAAGGTTTTCATTTGGTTTAAAACTTTTCTAATCGCAGGTTTTATGTTTTCACCATCGACCAAAATTTCTTGATCTGAAAAATCTCTCAATGCGGTATGCAAAACTGCTCTTCCTTCTGTTTCATTGATTTTGTCACCAGAAAACATTTTTTCAATCGCTGTTTTAACTTCGCATTCTTCCGCTAAATTTTGCAAAAGTTCGAACGTTTTTGCATCGATTAAATTTTTAGAATAATCAAAAAGATAATCTTTTCGCTGAACCGAAAATTGATTAAATCGTTGCGGATTATATTGGAAAAGAGTTCGCAATTCGAAATCGTTTTGGGCAAAATGTTCGTGAAGATTTTTCCAAGCGGTGGTGTGGGTAGGATTTATTTTAGGTAACATTTTAGAGATTTTAAATGAGAAATTTTAAACTTTGAAGTTTCTGAAATAATTGCAAATTTACGGAAAATAAAACCTCCGAGAAAATAACGATCGTTGATTTTCAAGTGGTTTTCTGCCAAGATTTTTGGTCTGGGTTTTTACTCCTAATTATTTTTTTCTTCGACGGATAAAATAAAGAACAAGCGGAAAAAGATGTTAAATGTTGATGATTTGATAACTGTTTTTTATTGATGATAATTAAATCAAATCTCTATTTAAGTTTTTTGTAAATAGTATTTAAATTACAAATGGTTAATTTTCAACTGAAAATCCCTTTCAATTTGTGCTTGTTATCAAACAAAATCCAAAGTAAAATTATAAATAAAAACACAGCAATTCCAATTCCGGCTCCAGCTGGGTCAACCGTGAAATTTTGAGCCAAGATGCCCACCATTACTGGTAAAAGTACAATTGCTCCCAAAGTTCTGGTTTTCGGAAAGAGTGCTAATAATCCGCCAATTGCTTCAATGATTCCAACTAATGGTAGAATCCATGGAACTACCATCAATGCTGCGAAAACTTTTTTGGTTTCTTCGGGAAGTTCGGGTGTGGGCATGTAATGAAAAAACTCGTTAAGACCCGCATTAATGAAGGCTAAAGCGAATAATGTAAAAAGGATTGTTTTTAGAATTTTCATGATTTTATATTTTTGTAAAATCAAATTTACTGAATTATTCTTTTTCTTCTAAAGTAATATTTTTTGATATTTTGTATTTTTTACGAATTTTTTTCATTTTCGTTTCTTCACCTAAAACTTTTCCCCACGGTTGCAGACCTTCAACTCTTTCAAAAATAATTTTTAGAATTGCTAAAAAAGGAATACTTAAAAACATACCGGAAATCCCCCATAATTCTTCACCAATTAATAGTCCGATAAATGTAAAGAGTGCATTGATTTTTACTTTTGAACCCACTACCAGTGGAAGAGTTATATTACCGTCTATCAAATGAATAATCAAATAGCCAATTAAAACAAAAAGCGTGTTATTGCCTCCAGTTGCAAAAGAAATTAAACAAGCGATTAAACTGGATAATAAAATTCCAATGTAGGGAATCACGTTCAGCAAACCGGTTAAGACTCCTAAAAGAATGGCATATTTTACTCCTAAAACTGAAAGTAAAATACTTGTTAAACTACTGACAATAATAAATTGAATAAATAATCCGAAAATATAATTCTTGATGATTTTTTGAATTTCGCTAATTGCTTCATTTACTTTTTCGAAATGTTGGTTTTGAAATATCGAAATAGTGAACTGGTATAAAATCCGACGATAATTTAATATGAAAATAAAAAATAAAGCACTGAAAAGAAAAAAAGCCATCGTTGATGAAAACATCGTAACGGTAAATCCTAAAATGAGTCCGGTTGAAGAAAGTAATTGCTCTAATGCCTGATTGATATAACTCATTTGTTTGGCAAAATTCAGATGGAAAGTGTGTGAAACCCAAATTTGCAAATCATTAAATGATCGTGAAACTTGCTCTTTCAAAACAGGAAAATCATTTGTAAAATCACTTAATTGTGCTGAAAAAAAGTACACTAATCCAGTTAAAAAAAGCAACATCATGAAAAGAGATGAAAATGTAGAAATGGTTCTTGAGAACCACAGTTTTCTTTCCAGAAAATTTGCAAACGGAAGAAATAATAATGCCATTAAAATCGAAAAAAAGAGTGGTGCTAAAATACCTTTACCGATTTTAGCTAAATATCCTAAAGCCAAAATACTGATCAGTACCAAGGCTAATTTCGCAATAAAAGGAAGTTTAATATCTTTCATATCACAAAAATAACGATAATTTTTCTTTTTTTTAATGCAAAACGCTTCAAAATAAATTGAAGCGTTTTGTGTTTATTATTTCTCAATTGCCAAATCGATGACTTCGCTCATTCGTTGCACGTAATTGATTTTCAAGTCCTTAAGGTAGTCTTTTTTGATTTCTTCCACATCTTTGCGGTTGGCTTCACAAAGGATTATTTCTTTGATTCCAGCTCTTGCTGCGGCGAGTAATTTTTCTTTAATTCCACCAACAGGAAGCACTTTTCCTCTTAATGTAATTTCGCCAGTCATTGCGAGATGAGATTTTACTTTCTTGTTTTTAAAGCTTGAAACAATTGATGTTAACATTGCAATTCCTGCAGAAGGTCCGTCTTTTGGAGTTGCCCCTTCGGGAACGTGAACGTGAATGTTGTTTTTCTGAATTTCTTCAGACGAAATTCCTAATTCGGAATGTTTAGATTTGATATATTCTAAAGCAATCGTTGCTGATTCTTTCATTACATTGCCAAGATTCCCGGTCATCGTGAGATTTCCTTTGCCTTCGCTCAAAATACTTTCAATAAAGAGAATATCGCCACCAACTTGAGTCCACGCTAAGCCAGTTACAACACCAGGAACTCCAGTAATTTCCGATAAACTTTTCGGACGAGGAACGCCTAAAATTTCATCTACTTTCTCCACCGTTATTTTCGGGTCGTATTGTTTCTCCATTGCGGTTTGCAACGCAACCCATCTCGCAACAGCTGCGATTTGTTTTTCTAAACCACGAACGCCACTTTCCGAAGTGTGAGCATCGATGATGTGTTTCAATTCTGGATTTCCGAGTTTAAATGATTTTACATCTAAGCCATTTTCTTCCTGTTGTTTTTTAATAAGATGTCGTTTTGCGATTTCTACTTTTTCTTCTAAAGTATAACCTGCAATTTCGATAATTTCCATTCGATCAAGTAATGGTCTTTGAACGGTAGAAAGGGAGTTTGCTGTCGCAATAAACATCACTTTCGATAAATCGTAACCCATTTCTAGAAAGTTGTCATAGAATGAATTATTTTGTTCCGGATCCAAAACTTCTAATAAAGCCGAGCTTGGATCTCCATGAATTCCTGCTCCTATTTTATCAATTTCATCTAAAACAATAACTGGGTTAGACGTTCCCGCTTTTTTAATAGATTGTAAAATTCTTCCAGCCATCGCACCAATATAGGTTTTCCGGTGACCACGGATTTCTGATTCATCATGAAGTCCACCTAAAGAAACACGAATGTATTTTCTGCCCAAAGCATCGGCAACAGACTTCCCAAGTGAAGTTTTACCAACTCCCGGAGGACCGACCAAACATAGAATCGGGGATTTCATATTGTTTTTCAATTTCAAAACCGCCATGTGTTCTAAAATTCTTTTTTTAATATCTTCTAAACCGTAATGGGCTTTGTCTAAAACTTTTTCGGCTTTAATAATGTCAAAAACATCTTTTGAATATTTCTCCCAAGGTAATTCTGTAAAGAAATCCAGGTAATTGCGTTGTACATTGTAATCTGGAGAATTCGGATTTTGTCGTTGAAGGCGATTGATTTCTTTTTTGAAATGCTCATCAACTTCTTGGTTCCATTTTACTTTTTTGGCTTTTTCCAAAAGTTCTTCAACATCAGATTCCGGGCCGCCTCCCAATTCATCCTGAATGGTTCTGATCTGCTGATTCAGGAAATATTCCCGCTGTTGTTTGTCAAGGTCTTTTGAGGTTTTGTTGTGAATTTGACTTCTCAATTCTAGTTTGCGATATTCATCATGCATCAGCGCATAGCATTTCTCAGCACGTAATAGCAGACTTTTTTCTTCTAATAATTTCTGTTTTTCGTTTGGTGAAAAATTAGCATTGGAACAAACAAAGTTTAATAAATCCTCATTATCGGTAATGTTTTTAATAGCAAAACTAGCAGCATTTGGAATGTTTGGGTCAATGTCTATTATTTTCAACGCCAGATCTTTTACATTTTCCAATAAGGCTTCATACTCTTCTTTTTTCTTGGTAGAAGTGTCTTTGAGTTTGGTTATTTCTGCTTTGAAATAAGGCTTTGTTGCGGTGAATTCTTTTATTTTAAATCTTTGGAATCCTCTGGTTATTGCGGTAATATTTCCTTCAGGAAGTTTAATGATTTTAAGGATTTTCGCCAATGTTCCAACTTGAAATAAATCACCAGTTGTTGGGTTTTCAATACTGGAATTGTTCTGGGTCAGGATGCCAATGAATTCATTGTTTCGTTGTGCTTCTTCTAAAAGTTTGATCGACATTTCTCTACCTGCAGTAATTGGGATGATTACTTTAGGAAACATGACCATATTCCGTACTGGCAGAATTGGAAATACAGTTTGATCATTGTTTTCATCAGTATCCATCATATCAGAAATATTAATTTCTTCAGATACGATACTAAAAGCGTCGTCTAAAATCTCGTCAAAGTTAAGGTCTTCAAATTCTGTCATAATATTATGGAATGACAAATTGTCATTTTTTAAAGATAATTAAAGGTGATTACCCGTATTTGTTCCTTTAAGTACGGATGTTAATAAGTAATCTGTAATTTGACAAGCATTATGCCAAGCAAAAATTTAGACAAAATTACCGCCTCCTTGCAGACGGTTTTAAATAAGTGTACAATTTTTTTTCTAATCTGTTAAAAATGTGTATTTTCGCAAACTGATAAAATTATACAAAAAAGATGGCAATTTTAGGACAAATAAGAAACAGACCTTGGCTTTTGATGGGAATTATTGCAGTAGCAATGTTGGCTTTCGTGGTGAATCCGGATAGTCTTGAAAAGCTATTTGGCGCAGAGCCAGGTGTTTACGGTAAAGTAAACGGCGAAGAGATTACTAAAGAAGATTTCGACGATCAACTTTTCATGCTTCAGCAGCAAGCACAACAGCAAGGGCAGCCTACAAAAGGTTTGGAAGAGCAAGCTTGGCAATTGTTGGTACAGTCTAAACTCATCAAACAACAGTTTGAGAAAATGGGTCTGACTTTAACCGATGATATGTTCTGGAATCAATTGCAGTTCGATCCTATGTTTGCACAGAATAAAGAGTTGTTCGACGAGAAAGGTAATTTCAAAGTTCAGGAACTTAAAGGTCAAGTAGAACAAATGAAAGGAACCAATGTTGAGGCATATAATAATTGGTTGAAAACAAGAAGATCAATCGAGTACAGAATGATGGCGAGACAGCTTTTCGCTAACGTAACTTCTGGAATTACCGCAAGCAAAAAAGAAGCTGAGGAAATTATGAAGGAAAGAGATCAACTTGCAGATATTGATTTTGTAAAAGTTGATTATACGGAATATGCTAAAAAAAATCCAGTTAAAGTAACTACAAATGATTTAGCTGATTATATCAAAAAACATCCAATCTTGTTCAAGAGAGAGGCAAGTAGAAACTTAGGACTTGTTTATTTCCCAGCAGCACCAAGTGCTCAGGATGATGCAAGTACGCAAGCAGAAATCAATAAATTGTTTACAGAAGGGAGTGATGTAAGTGGAAAAGAAAGTTTTCAAAATACAACAAACGATTCCATGTTTATTGCTTTGAATTCTGATATGCCATTTAACCCAAGCTATTTCTCGAAAGATCAGTTGCCAATGTCGATTAGAGACAAGGTTGCGACTGCTAGTGTTGGCGCAACTTTCGGACCTTATAAAGAACAAAATTTCTATGTTGTTTCTAAATTATTAGATAAGAAACCTTCGGATTCTACATTATCTCGTCATATTTTGGTTTCTTATAAAGGGAATCAAGCAGGAGGTGATGCGACAAGAACCAAAGAACAAGCTAAGAAATTGGCAGATTCAATTGGAGCTGTTGTAAAAGCAGATCCTTCTAAATTTACAGAATTCCTGAAGTATTCTGCGGATCCAAGTTCTGCGGCACAAGGAGGAAGTGTTGGTTGGACAACTCCTGCTACACCATTCGTTCCAGAATATTTGCATTTCTTAGCAACCAATGGAAAAGGTGCAACTGCGGTTGTAGAAACTCAATACGGTTATCATATCATCAATATTGAAGATAAAAAATCGGGAGCGATGACTTATAAAGTTGCCAACTTAGTGAAAGCGATTAAAGCTTCTGATAAAACAGAAAACGAAATTTACACTAAAGCAACCAAATTCATTCAGCAAGTTCAAGGAAAAAGCTTTAATGATTTTGCAAACATCGCAAAGAAAGAAAATTACAACTTCTCTAATCCTACTGAGATTGGAAGATTTCAAGGGCAGTTACCTGGTTTAGGAACTGATAAGGATGGGGACATCATCGCCTGGGCTTTTAATAAGAAAAGAGAAAAAGGAGATACTGATATTTTCACAGTAGATGGAACAGGTGACAAAATAGTTGCTTATGTAAATGGAATTCAAGATGCAGGAATGGCTAGCCCAGAAGCGGTAAGAGAGCAAATCGAACCGATTGTAAAAAATAAATTAATGGCTAAACAGATTTCTGATAAAATCTCTGCAGCCAAAGCGACAAGCTTAGATCAGATTGCAAGACAGTTTGGCATTACAAAACAATCTGCGCAAGTAAATATGTTGAACCCACAAGTTAATGGTGCGATGGAGCCTAGAGTTGCTGGTGCAGCATTTGGAGTTGCAAAAAATAAACTTTCTAATCCTGTTGAAGGAATGACAGGAGTTTACGTGGTTTTGAAAAAATCTGAAACAACCAATAAGCAGCCAGGAGACCTTAAGCAAATGACTGAAGCAATTGCAGGACAAAGCTCTCAACGATTTGGTCAGGCATTATTGAAAAGCTTACAAGACAATGCAAAAATTAAAGATTATAGAATCGAAATTTATAATAAAGTTTCACAGTAGTGATTTTTAAATAAGATAATTGATAAAAGCGACTATAAAAGGTCGCTTTTTTGTTTTCAGTTTCCTTGGCTCTATCAGCGGTTTATTTAAAATGTATTATATTTGTCCCCTAAAATTTAAAGAAAAGTGAAATTCACCAAAGAAATAAAAGCAGGACTTATCGCACTTTTAGCAATTATTGGATTCGTATTTTTATTCCAATTTATGAAGGGGAAAAGTCTCTTTACTACCGATAATGTATTTTTTGCAAAGTTTGATAATGTTGAAGGATTGGCAGCGTCTAATGCTGTATCGATAAACGGTTTAAAAGTTGGTCAGGTTGATAAAATCATTCCTGTTACTGAAAAAGATGGCAGAATTCATTTTGTAGTAAAGGTAATTATTGATGATAATTTTGAGTTTTCCAAAAAATCAACTTTAGAAATTTTTGAACCAGGTCTGATGTCTGGCAAAGCAATGCGACTGAATCTGCAATATGGTGGTCCCATGGCAAAAGATGGCGATACCCTTTCGGGAAGATTTCAACTTTCGATGATGAATAATATTTCATCTCAAGTTGGTCCTGTAAAAGATCAATTACAAGCAGTGTTGAAAAGAGTAGACTCTTTAACGAATAATGCTAATAAAATTTTGGATAATCAAAATCGTGCAGAAATTAAAGCGTTATTGACGAATTTGAATAAAACAGTTACCGCATTCGAAGGAACTTCAAAACAAACAAATGCACTCTTGGCAAACAACGATCCGCGGATTCAGAAGGTTTTAGATAATGCAAATCTTGCTACTTTAAGTGCGAAATCTACAATCGATAAATATGGTAGAGTTGCAGATGAAGTTGATATGAAGAAATTAAATAACACCATTGATAAATTAAGTCTTACTGCAGATAAATTGAACGGTATTATTTCAGGCATACAAAATGGTGAAGGAAGCCTTGGTAAACTCACAAAAGATGAGCAACTTTACGATAATCTAAATCAAACTGCCGAAAACATGAATAAATTGGTAGAAGATTTAAAAACAAACCCGAAAAGGTATCTTAATTTCTCAGTTTTCGGAAAGAATAATAAAGACTAAAACCATTCAATATGCAGTATATTGACAATGCTATTTTCATCATCGCACTCGTTGTAGGTTTCGGACTTTTCTTTAAAAGTTTAAAGGAAATCTACCGCAACATTCAACTCGGAAAAAAAAGCAACCGCTCTGACCAAAAATCGAAACGCTGGGAAACCATGGCAAAAGTTGCTCTCGGTCAAAGTAAAATGGGAAAAAGACCTATCGCAGGATTTTTCCATGTGATTGTTTACGTTGGATTTGTTATTATCAATATCGAGGTGCTCGAAATTGTAATTGATGGAATTTTCGGAACCCACCGATTTTTAGCAAGCGTTTTTGGAAACTCTTTGTATGGTGCTTTTACTGCAACTTTAGAGGTTTTAGCTTTACTGGTAATCATTGCGGTGGTAGTTTTCTTTATCAGAAGAAACTTCTACGGAGTGAAAAGATTGACTATGAAAGAACTTTTCGGTTGGCCAAAACATGACGCAAACTGGATTCTGATTATTGAATTTGCCTTAATGGTGGCTTTCTTTAAAATGAATGCAGCCGACTGGGTTTTGCAGCAAAGAGGCGTTTTTCTAGAACATGGTAGTTTCCCAATTTCCTCAAATTTATTGGGACCAATTTTCCAGAATTTCAGCAATGGTTTTTTAATTTTTACTGAAAGAGGTGCATGGTGGTTTCACTTTCTTGGGATTCTATTCTTTATGAATTATCTTTATTATTCAAAACATCTTCATATTATTTTAGCCTTCCCGAATACGTGGTACGCTAATTTGGAACCGAAAGGGAAATTCAATAATTTAGATTCTGTTACGGCAGAAATTAAGTTGATGATGGATCCAAATGCCGATCCTTATGCAGCTGCACCAGATACAGATCCAAACGCAGTTCCCGAAAAATTTGGAGCAAGCGATATTTTTGATTTGAATCAAGTTCAATTATTAAATGCATATTCTTGCACCGAATGTGGAAGATGTACTGCAGTTTGTCCAGCAAATATTACCGGTAAGAAATTGTCGCCGCGTAAAATTATGATGGATACCCGTGATCGGATTGAAGAAGTAGGAAAAAATATTAATAAAAACGGGAAATTCGTAGATGACGGTAAAAAGTTATTAGACGATCATATTCAAAGAGAAGAGGTTTGGGCTTGTACCACGTGTAATGCTTGTGTAGAAGCTTGTCCGATTTTAATTGATCCACTTTCTATTATTATTGAGATGCGAAGATTCTTGGTGATGGAGCAATCTGCTGCACCACAAGAGTTGAATCAGATGATGACCAATATAGAAAACAACGCCGCACCTTGGCAATACAACCAAGCCGATCGTTTGAATTGGGCGAATGAGAATTAAATAATTAGATAATTTGAAAATTTGGAAATGTGAAGTTTATCCAGTAACATCATTTTCAAATTTCCAAATTGATATATTTCCAAATTAAAATTATGGATTTCACTATAAAAACAATGGCAGATTATGCTGCCGAAGGTAAAATGCCAGAAGTGTTATTTTTCGTTGGCTGCATGGGAAGTTTCGATGATCGTGCCAAAAAAGTAACGAAAGCACTTTGTAAAATTTTACATAAAGTAGGAGTTGAATTTGCTGTTCTTGGTCAAGAAGAATCGTGCAATGGCGATCCTGCAAAACGTGCCGGAAACGAATTTATTTTCCAAATGATGGCGCACACAAATATTGAAATTATGAACGGTTATGGCGTGAAAAAAATCGTCACGGCTTGTCCACATTGTTTCAATATCATCAAAAATGAATATCCAGGTTTGGGTGGAAATTACGAGGTGATGCATCACACTCAATTTCTTAGAAAATTAATGGAAGAAGGGCGTTTGAAAATAGAAGGGGGTACTTTCAAAGGAAAAAAAATAATCTTTCATGATCCGTGTTATTTAGGAAGAGGAAATGGCGAATATGAAGCGCCACGCCAACTTTTACAGAAATTAGATTCCGAATTGGTGGAGATGAAACGTTGCAAATCCAACGGGTTATGTTGTGGAGCAGGCGGCGCACAAATGTTCAAAGAACCCGAAAAAGGAAACAAAGACATCAATGTTGAAAGAACAGAAGAAGCATTGGCAGAAAGTCCGAATATCATCGCGACAGGTTGTCCGTTCTGTAATACGATGATGACTGATGGCGTAAAACATTTTAATAACACAGAGGTTTCAGTAAAAGATATTGCAGAACTTTTGGCGGAAGCCGACGATTTGTAATATAGAATAAAGAGTAAAGAGCAAAGAAAAAAGAACAAAGAACAAAGAAATTAGACCGTAAAGATTTAGTTTTTAATCTTTTCTCTTTAATCTATTATGTAAAAGAAAATGAAAATAGAAGAATCAACAATAGTAGAAACCAACGATTATCGGGTGATTATTTATCCAGCATCAAGAACTTTTACACCGAAAGAAAGCAAAGTGATTACCGAAAAATTATACGATTTTTTGGCAACGTGGGCAGCGCACGGAAAACCACTTTCATCTTCATTTAAAATTGAAAAAAAACAGTTTATTGTGGTTTGTGTAGATGAAGAAATAGAAGCTGCATCTGGTTGCTCTATTGATTCTTTGGGCGGAATTATGCGAGAAATCGATCATGAATTTCAACTCGGTTTGTTCGATAGAATGAAAGCGACTTTTGTGGAAAATAATGAAATTAAAACCATGAAATTACAAGATTTCCGAAATGGATTAAAAAATGGTGAGATTTCTCAAAATATCGAAGTCTTCGATTTTTCCAAAAATACCTATCTTGCTTTTTTAAGCGATTTCCTCTTACCTTTAAGAAGAAGTTGGGCAGGGATTTATGTGGATTAATATCCAGAACATTAAATGATTTCTTGTTCTTTATAGCGGTTTTCTGTAATATTGTAGATAAAGAAAATAGATGTCAGGAAAAATACTTTTTTTAACAACAGCGCATCATTACAATGATGACAGAATCTTTTTTCATCAGGCAAAAGAACTGAAAGCGCAAGGGTACAAAGTTAAAATTTGCAGTCTTTCTTCTGATTATAAGGGCTTTATTGATGGCATTGAGATTGAATCCTATTCTGTATTAAATCAAACAGTGAAGCAGAAAATTGAAATATTTCGAAATATTTGCAATTCTTATGAACCAAACATTATTATTTGCTCAGAACCTCTTGCCGTAATTGGAGCAAAAAAATACCGTAAGAAAAAAATCGCAATTATTTACGATATTACAGAATGGTATCCATCTATGAGAATGGTACAAAACTATAATTCTGTTTTTAAAATAGTACATGCTTTTAAATTTGCGCTCATTAATTTATATGCCGGTTTTTTGAGTACTCAGTTTATCTTTGGAGAGCATTCTAAAAAATTTCCTTTAGCATATCTATTTCCATTCAAGAAAAAGTTGTTGCTGCCTTATTTCCCAGATGATATTTATATTTCAAAAAGCATCAAAAAACTAGAAGACAATAAATTTACAGTTTGCTATACCGGTCAAATTTCAAAAGAAAAGGGAATAGAAAATTTCTTTAATGCTGTTGATCGTTTAAGACAGAAAAAACCGCAACTTCAAATTTCGATTTTGATTGTGGGTTCGACACAAAACAAAACGAATGAGCTTTATTTTTCAAATCTTCTGAAAAAATTTTCATGGGAAGATATTTCTATTTTCAAACCTAGTTCTTTTGAAGAATTTTCCAAATCTTATGCAAAGGCGGATGTTTGTTTTGATTTAAGAGATTCGAGTTTCGAAAACAACAACTGCTTGCCAATCAAGTTGTTTTATTATATCGCTGCAGGAAAACCCGTTATTTATACCAATCTTAAAGCGATAAGAGAATATATAGATGTTTCTAAATTTGGATATCTCGTTGATCCCGAAAATTCAGATATGATTTCAGATGTTTTGAGCAATTATTTAGAGCATCCAGAGACTTATGATATTCACGCTAATAATGCCCGAAAAGAATTTGAAAAAAAATATAATTGGGGGATTATTCGCAATTCTTTTCTTAATTTCATAACCCAATTTATTTACAAAAATTAAGATGAAACAACTCACTGTTGTTCAAACTTTCATATCGCGTTTTCTTATATTATTTTTAAGCTTCGGCTTAGTAATATTTTCCACAAATATGTGGGGCAGTGAAGGTAAAGGAGCTATTTCTATGGTTATTGCAAATTCAGCGATTGTTGGGTTTTTCAGCAATATACTTGCAGGAAGTAGTATTTCTTATTTTGCTTCAAAGTATAAAACTGAGAAAGTTCTTTTGTACGCTTACCTTTGGTCTATTGTCATCGGAATAACTGTTCCACTGGTTTTCAGTTTTTATCTTCAGGGAGATTATCTTTCTTATCTCATCGGAATTTCTATTTTTTCTTCCCTTCTTTCAGCGAATATCAATTTATTCATTGGCAGAAAAAACATACAGATGTTTAATTTGTATACGATTCTTCAACAAGCGGTTCACATTGTGTTTATTCTCGCAATCGTTTATTTACTCAAAATTACCGAAGTTACCACTTATTTTATCGCTCAGATCAGTTGTTATGGATTGCTGTTTTTAATAAGTTCTTTTCATCTTTTATCTAAATGTGATTTTTCGGATATTGGTTTTTCTAGAATCGTACTCAAAGATATGTTCGAATACGGCTGGAAATCGCAACTCAGTGCTTTCATCCAATTCTTGAACTATCGGCTTTCTTTTTATTTCTTAGAATATTTTGAAGGCCTCGCTTATGTTGGAATCTTTTCAATCGGAGTAACCTTTTCAGAAGCGATCTGGACTTTAAGCAGAAGTATTGCGGTAATTCTCTATTCAGAAGTCATTAATAATGAAAGTGGAGAAAAAGCAGTAGAAAAAACGAAAACTTCACTCAAAATAACATTTTTGATTACTTTGTTATTTATGATCCTGATTCTTCTAATTCCTGCCGAAGTTTATGCGCTGATTTTCGGGAAAGATTTTTATCAGACCAAAGAAATTATTTTCTTATTATTCCCTGGTATCATGGCAATTGCCGTAAGTAATATCATTGGTTATTATTTTTCTGGAATCAATAAGCTTGGGATTTTAAATATCAAATCAATTGCAGGATTAGTGATTACCGTTGCTTTTTCATTTTATGCAATTCCACGTTGGGGTATTTATGGGGCGTGCGTTGTAACTACGGTTTCATATTGCCTTTCCTCGGGAATTCTTTTCTGGAAATTTTATCAGACTACCGAATTTAGAGTAAAGGATTATTTAACTTCACGGAAAGAATTGAACTTTTACTTTCAGAAATTGTTTAAAAAATAATATCATTACTAGTCTAATATTCCTTTCTCTGAAAGAGTTAAAATAAATTATCTTTGTATCAATGAAAAATCTATTTTTTTTAACATTGGTGATGTTTTTTGCATTCCTCTCTTGCAGAAGTGGTGAGGAATCTGTGCAGAAAATAGATCAGGTCATCAAGTTATACATCGATTCTGCGGGGCAAGATATGTTGAATGCGAAGTTATCTGGATCTTATGTTTTTACCTCAATGAACGATGTTTATGGATTAACAGATAATGCGCCAGTTTCGGTTTCAATTAAAAAGAACTCAGATACCATTAATTATATAGAATATCTCGCTGGTGCAAAAAGAATTGGCATCGATTCCTCTGGAAGTATGAAAATTTATGAATCGAAAATAGCATTAAGGCTCACCAAGAAAATTCATGACTCGAACAGAGTTACCAATGATACGATGACGATTCAATATCAATCAACACCAAATCTTTTCCAAGTTGCGAAAATTTGGTATAATGGCACGCTTCAATTTACTAAGGTTGAAGGGCAATCAAATACAGTGAAAATCGTCAAATAATCACTAAATTTGCATTTCATTCTTACAATATTACGAAGAAATATACATCAATTAGGATATGTTACAAGTTCAGTTTTTGCGCGAAAATAAAGAACGCGTTTTAGAAGGTTTAGGAAAAAGAGGTTTCAAGGAAATGGATTTGGTAGATAA
>NZ_JBAVFG010000003.1:0-9632 GCF_049588135.1 Kaistella sp.
GATATTGTAAAGAAAACTTTGTTTGAACAATTTTGCGGTGGCGAAACCCACGAAGAAAGCATGAAAGTGGTGAAACAAATGTTTAAACATCATGTTGGAAGTATTTTCGATTATGCGATTGAAGGGAAAGCGGAAGAAAAAGTTTTTGATGATACTTGCACAGAAATTAAGCAGAACATCAAATTTGCGGAAGGTAATCCAGCGATTCCGTTTGTGGTTTTTAAACCAACAGGTTTTGGTAGAATTGAAATCTACGAAGAAGTTGGTAAAAATGTAGAACTCACCAATTCCCAAAAAGAAGAATGGGCGAGAGTCATAAAAAGATACGAGGAAGTTTGCCAAATGGCTTTTGATAGAAATGTAGTGTTGATGATTGATGCCGAAGAAAGCTGGATGCAAGATGCAACCGATAATTTGGTAAACGAAATGATGGAAAGGTTCAATACAAAAAAAGCCATTATCTGGAATACCATTCAAATGTACAGAACCGGTAGATTAGAATATTTGGCGAAAGATTTAGAAAGATCCAAAGAGAAAAATTATTTCCTTGGCTATAAATTCGTGCGTGGCGCTTATATGGAAAAAGAAAGAGCGCATGCTACTGCCATGAAATATCCGGATCCTATTCAGCCAACCAAACAAGCGTCTGATGATAATTATAATGCAGCGATCGATTTTGTTTTAGATAATTTAGATAAAGTTTCGGCGTTTTTCGGAACGCACAACGAAAAATCAACCGAACTCGTGATGGATAAAATGAAAGCGATGGGATTGCCTCACGATCATCCACAAATTTATTTCGGGCAATTGTACGGAATGAGTGATAATATTACTTATTATTTAGGCAATGAAAAATACAATGTATGCAAATATCTTCCTTATGGTCCCGTGAAAGATGTGGTTCCTTATTTAACAAGAAGAGCGCAAGAAAACACTTCTGTTGCAGGACAAACAGGTAGAGAATTAGGTTTGATTCAAAAAGAATTAGACAGAAGAAAAGGAAAATAAATCCAGAGTGCCATAGGAATGACCGATATCCCAGCGTCGGAATTTATTCCGATGCGACTAAAATTTAAGGATTGGAATTTATTCTGATCCTTTTTTATTCAATAAAATGCAATTGGCATGAGCCGAAATTTATTTCTAAATTTGTAAATTAGATTGTAGCATATCACCAAATCATCACATCATCACACCAACTTTCGCTCAAGTTATTCTTCCCTTAAATTTAAAAGGAACTTTTACGTACAAAGTTCCAGATGAACTTTTATCTTCCATTCAAGTAGGAATGCGGGTTTTGGTTGCTTTTGGTGGGAAAAAGATTTATACTGGAATTGTATTTGAAATCCACGAAAACGAACCCGAAACTTTTGTTCCGAAAGAAATTATCAATATTTTAGATGATTTCCCGATTCTTCCGAAAGAACAAATTCGTTTCTGGGATTGGCTTTCCGGATATTATTTGTGCAATTTGGGCGAAATTTATCGTTTTGCATTTCCATCTTCTTTAAAATTGGAAAGTGAAACTTATTTGAAATTAAAACCCAATGTTTTGGTTGATTTCGAGAATTTGGATGTGAACGAAATGTATTTAATTCAGGCGCTCGAAGTTCGGCAACTTATTAATTTAACGGAAATTGAAGCCTTTATTCCGAAAAAAGAAATTGTAAAAACGATAAAATCTTTGATCGATTTGCAATACATTGAAGTTGACGAAAAAGTTGCGGAAAAATATAAAGCCAAAGAAGTTGCTTATTTGAAAATTAATGAAGAAGCCGTAAAAAATTCTCATTTACCTGAAATCCTTTTATCGTTAAAACGGTCGCCCAAACAACAAGAGTTATTTCTTCTACTTCTCGAAAAACAAACCGAGTATCCTGAAAAACTGATTAAGAAATCAGACCTATTTCATGAAGGAAATTTCGTTCAAGCGCAATTAAAATCTCTAATTGAGAAAAATTTAGTTCAAGAATATTACCTTCAAAAAGACCGTCTGGAAAGTTATGAAGGTGAAACGGAAGAATTAGAAAAACTGAGCGATATTCAACTTCAGGCAAAAACCGAAATCGATATTGCTTTTGAAGAAGGGAAAAATGTGTTGCTTCACGGCGTTACTTCTTCGGGGAAAACCCATGTTTATTTAGAAAAAATTGAAGAAACGGTAGAGAATGAAAGAAACGTTTTATTTCTACTTCCTGAAATTGCGATTACCAAACAAATTGTTCAGCGTTTAGAAAAAAAATACGGCAAGCAACTCGGTTATTATCACCAAAAACTCACCGATTTCGAAAAGGTAGAAGTATGGCGCCGAATTAAAAATAATGATATTAAAATCCTTATCGGAACAAGGAATGCGCTGTTTTTGCCTTATCAGAATTTAGGATTAATCGTCGTCGATGAAGAACATGATTCGAGTTATAAACCACGGGAAACTTCTCCGTTTTTTAATGCCAAAGATGCTGCCCAGGTTTTAGCAAAATTTTATAAAGCCAATGTAATTCTAGGTTCTGCAACGCCTTCGGTAGAATCGTTTTATGCTGCGAAAAAAGAAAAATTGAAATATATTTTTCTAAGTGAACGTTTCGGAAATGTGAAAATTCCTGAATTTGAACTCATTAATTTCAAAGAAGCGCAGGATACTAAAAAGTTGGTTGGTAGTTTTTCTTTGCATTTAATTGATGAAATTAGAAAAGAACTCGATCATAAGAAACAAACCATGATTCTTCATAACCGCCGAGGATACGCAAATGTGGTGGAATGTGAAACTTGTGGTTACGTGAATTATTGTTCGAATTGCGATGTGGTGATGACGTATCATAAATTTTCAAATGAAATGAAATGCCATTATTGTGGACAAAAAGCTGCGAAACCGAAAACTTGTCCGAAATGTCATTCTGAGAAATTAAATGTAAGAGGAGTTGGCGTGGAACAGATTCATGAAGAAGTTTCAAAAATTTTCCCTGATGCAGAAGTCGATCGAATGGATGTGGATTCGATGCGGAAGAAGTTTGCCTACGAAAAATTATACGAAAAAATCGAAGAAGGCGAAACGGACATTATTGTTGGTACTCAAATGATATCCAAAGGTTTAGATTTTGAAAATATCGAATTGGTGGCAATCCCAAAAGCAGACTCCTTACTATATGTACAAGATTTTCGGGCAGAAGAAAGAGCGTTTCAACTGATTACACAAGTTTCGGGAAGAGCGGGCAGACTTTCTGGAAATGGAAAAGTTTTAATTCAAACTTATAATCCAGAACATTCTATTTTTCAATTGTTGAAAAATCACGATACTTCCAAAATTTATGAACATTTGCTGACCGAGAGAAAAAAGTTTCTTTATCCGCCTTTTGTTAAATTAATCATGATTGAACTAAAGCACCGCCGGGAAGATAAAGTCAATCGTGCCTCCCAGTTTTTAGGATCAATTCTCAGAAAGTATTTGCCAGAAGAATGTATTCTTGGCCCCGAAAAATCACCCATCGGAAAACTGAATTTAATGTATCAATATCAACTTTTGCTCAAATTGCCACGCGGAAAAAAATATGCGGAGTATAAAGATTTGGTCAGCAAAAGTTTGGCAGAGTTTGATGAAATTACCGCTTATCATTCTATAAAAAAGGTGATTTCCGTTGACTTTTAACAAAGTTTAACAGTAGTTACCATGTTTTTATAACCGTTAAATCACTGTGCTTCAACAATATTTTATACTTTTGACCGTTAAAGAAATGTTTTGAGCAAGAATAGTATTCTTTTTACAAAGCATTAATAGATAATCAAATAATAAAATTAAATGATTAACATCAAAAAAATTCTGGTTTCTTCTACCATCGCAGTTTCTGCATTTGCATTCGGACAGGGAACCTTCGCTTCTAGTAATTATCCTCAATCTTACGAAAGTCAAAATTCTACTATTTCTAAAGAGTCTGTGCCACCAGAAAAACTTCTCAGCGCAAAAGAACTCATCGATATTAAATTGAATTCGATGATAAACGATCCCGTTTTACGAAATGCAAATTGGGGTTTTGTAGTGTATGATCCGAAAACAAAGAAAATTATTAGTTCTTATAATGAAAACGCTTCGCTGATTCCAGCTTCTACAACCAAGTTGTTGACCACCGAAACAGCGATGAACCTTTTAGGTGAAAATTTTAAATGGATCACTCAATTAGAATATTCGGGAAATATTGAAGATGGCATTCTTAACGGGAATTTATATATTGTAGGAAGTGGTGATCCTTCGCTGGGAACCAATAAAGCAGGCGCTAGCTCCTATAGTCAGATTATTTCTGAATTTATTTCCGCTACTAAAGAAAAAGGGATCAAGAAAATTAATGGTGATATTATTATCCAAAATGGTGTTTTTAAATTCAATAAAACCCAGTTGTTACCGGAAAGTATCGTTTGGCTTGAAAACGGAAATTACTATTTACCTATTGGAACGACTCACGAGATCAATCCTCAAAATGAAAAACTGATTGCGAAAAAATCGAATCCATTTGCTGAGAATAAAAACTATTACTACATTTCGCCTTATATCAAACAAATGGTGTATGCTGACAAATTCGATGGTGGTAATTTAACAACTAAACTACCGGATGCTCCAGCTTATTTAGCCAATAATTTACGTGCAACAATGCTGAAAAGTGGTTTGCCAGTTGTTGGAAAAGTGGTAACAAAAATGACAGATCCTAATCCTGAAAAACGAGAAGTGATTACTACCTACCAATCGCCAACTTTAGCAGAAATCATTATGTATACCAATCAACACAGTGATAATGCTTTGGCAGAAGCAACCTTGAGAATGGTCGGTTTTCAAAAGTTGGGAGATCAAACATTGGAAGCAGGAAGAGTAGTGGTAAATGACCATTTGAAATCGGTCGGTTTTGAAACTGAAGGTTTAAATTATTTCGATGGTAGCGGACTATCGAGAAGTAATGTGGTAACGCCAATTTCTCAAGTGAAGTTTCTAGCGAATTTAATGAACGAAAAATATTACAAAACTTTTGAGGAAACGTTGCCAATTGGTGGACAAACTGGAACATTGAAAAGAATGTTTAATACTACCGGAAATGGACAGGTTTTCGCCAAAACAGGAACTTTAAATAAAGTGAAAACTTTAGCCGGATATATGAAAACAAATTCTGGTAAAACCTTAGTTTTCTCTTTACTTATTAATAATTATGCGGGTTCTGTAGATCAAGTTAAAAGTAAAATGGAACAAATCCTAGAACCAACGCTAAATCTCTAAATTATTTATTTTATTAAAATAGTTGCCTTTCAATAATTATTGAAAGGTTTTTTTTACCTTTAGCGGCAAATAAATTAATCAATGAAACAATTTTATGTACTTGTGTTAATGTCGTCTTTCGTGCATCTGTTTGCACAAAATGAAGAAGCAGAAAGGAAGAGCATGATTCGAAACGAAACTCAAAGATATTCGAAAATGATTAATTACAACGTGAATCCAAACACGTTGAATTATGATTTGAAATATCAACGATTGGATTTAGATTTAGATCCTGCTCAGTATTTTGTAAGTGGAACCGTTACCAGCCATTTTGTTCCCAATCAAAATATGTCAAGCATCTATTTTGATTTTTCAAATGTCCTTGTGGTTTCTGAAGTAAAATACCACGGTACCAATTTATCATTCACCCAATTGCCTTCGAAAGAAGTGAAAATCGATTTTCCGACTGCGCTTGCTTCGGCTACTTTAGATTCACTTTCGATAAAATATTCTGGTGCGCCAGATACTTTTGGTAGTGCTGGCGATGCTTTTACCACTTCTACCCAAGGAGGAAAACCTGTTCTCTTTACCCTTTCTGAACCTTACGGTGCTCAGGAATGGTTTCCTACCAAGCAAAGCATGAATGATAAAATTGATAAAGTAGATATTAAAATCACTACTCCTTCCCAATACAACGTTGCTTCTAACGGTAAATTACTTTCTGAAACAATGATAGCTGGTAATAAAAAAGTCACTTTTTGGCAAACCAATTATCCGATTCCTGCTTATTTAATTGGTTTGGGAATAACCAATTATACTAAATTTAATGACACCATGGGAAATCCACCTTTCCCATTCGTAAATTATGTTTACCCATCAACAGCCAATAATACGACCACCATGTCTAATATTAATTATACTAAAAATATAATGGAAATGTTCGAGCAATATTTTGGACTTTATCCTTATAGAAACGAAAAATACGGCCACATGGAATTCGGTTGGGGCGGCGGAATGGAGCATGCTACAATGTCATCGATGGGAGCTTGGGGAAGAGGAATTATCGCCCATGAATTGACTCATCAGTGGTTTGGCGATAAAGTAACTTGCGGTGCATGGAATGACATTTGGCTCAATGAAGGTTTTGCAACTTTTGGAGAACATTTGGCTAATGAAAAATTATTGATGAACAGCACTCAATTCCAAAGTTATTTATTATCTGAAATGAATTATATTACGGGTTCACCAGGTGGAAGTGTTTATGTGGCAGATGCTTATTTAGGTGATAATAATTCTGTTTTTAGCGGTCGTTTAAGTTATTCTAAAGGTGGTTATGTGGTGAGAATGATTAAATGGGTTTTAGGTGATACTGCTTTTTATGCCGCTTTAAAAGATTATCATAATCGACCAAATCTTGCTTACAATTATGCGAAAACAGAAGATTTTAAAAACTCTTTGCTACAATCTACTGGAAAAGATTTTACAGAATTTTTTAATGACTGGATTTATGGTGAGGGATATCCAATTTATCAGATTAAGTGGAATCAAACAAGTGATAAAGTAATTCGTTTTAAAATAGGTCAAACTCAAAGTCATCCTTCAGTTAGTTTCTTCGAAATGCCTTTACCAATCAAAGTGACCGGAACTTTAGGTGAAATTGCTTATTTGGTTTTAAATAATAATTCAAATAATCAAAGTTTTGATGAAGCCTTGAATTTCAGTGTGGCTTCAGTACAATTCAATTACGAAAATCAATTGATTACCAAAGGTTCTAAGGTGACGAAAGATACTTCCATTTTAGCAGTAAATGATGCGATGAAAACGGAAATCAGAATTTATCCAAATCCAGTGAAAGACCAACTTTCTATAACTGGAATTATTAAAGATGAATCGTACGAAATTTTCAGTATTGATGGTCAATTAGTGAAGTCTGGAACGCTTTCTTCAAAAAGCTCAATCGCTGTAAATGGACTTTCAAAAGGAGTTTATCTCTTAAAAATTGCAGGAAAGAATTTGAAATTTATTAAAGAATAGCGAAGTTAAATTTAAGGTGATGATATAAATAACAAAATCAGAAAAGCACTTGAAAGAGTGCTTTTTTTCGTATTTTAGCGTTTCAAAATAATTAATTATGATTTCTAAAAATTATCTAGAAAATTTACAGAACGAACTTCAAAATATTAAAAACGACGGCTTGTTCAAAAACGAACGAATCATCACTTCACAGCAATCTGCAGTGATTGAAGCCAACGGAAAAACACTCTTGAATTTCTGTGCCAATAACTATTTGGGATTGTCGAACAATAAAGAAGTGATGAAAGCTTCCCAGGATATGATCGAAAGCCACGGCTACGGAATGTCTTCGGTACGGTTCATCTGTGGAACTCAAGATATTCATAAAGAATTGGAAGCGAAGATTTCTCAATTCCTTGGCTTAGAAGACACCATTTTATACGCCGCTTGTTTTGACGCAAATGGTGGCGTGTTCGAACCTTTGTTTACCGATCAGGATGCCATTATTTCTGATGAATTAAACCATGCTTCAATTATTGATGGCGTAAGACTTTGTAAAGCAGCAAGATACCGTTACAAAAATAACAATATGGCAGATTTGGAAGCGCAGTTAATTGAGGCTTCCAAAAAGAATCACCGTTTTAAAATCATCGTAACAGACGGAGTTTTCTCCATGGACGGAATTGTTGCCGACTTAAAAGGCGTTTGCGATTTGGCAGATAAATATGATGCTTTGGTAATGGTTGATGATTCACACGCAACAGGATTCATCGGTAAAACCGGACGTGGAACGCATGAATCCAATGAAGTGATGGGTAGAGTAGATATCATTACTTCAACTTTAGGAAAAGCATTAGGTGGCGCACTTGGTGGATTTACTTCCGGTAAAAAAGAAATTATCGATCTATTGAGACAGCGTTCAAGACCTTATTTATTCTCGAATTCTTTGGCTCCAGGAATTGTTGGTGCAGCGATTAAAGTATTGGATATGATTTCCGGCGATACTTCTTTGAGAGATCAGGTAATGGAAAATGCAGAATACTTTAGAAAAGAAATGAAAGCCAAAGGTTTTGATATTCCTGATGGTGATGCGGCGATTGTTCCGGTAATGTTGTATGACGCACCTTTAGCTCAAAAAATGGCAGAAAACTTGATGGAGGAAGGAATTTACGTCATCGGATTTTTCTTCCCGGTAGTACCAAAAGGAAAAGCCAGAATCCGAGTTCAACTTTCTGCTTCCCACACCAGAGAACACTTAGACAAAGCGATTGCAGCGTTTGAAAAAGTGGGAAAAGATTTGGGAGTAATTTAATTTTATGAATCTCAAGTATTTTCTTTTATCACTAACTGTCTGGCTTGTATCTTGCGCTCCTGCCAAAATTAATCAATATGTAAAGGAAGACAAGATTCAAAGAAGAGATGGCAAATGGGTAGAAACTAATTCTACAGAACAAGGAGATTTTGTTTCAAAAGGAAAATACAGAAAGGGTGATAAAGTTGGTGTTTGGCGTACCTCGATTGATGATAAAAATTATCAAAAAGACGTTCATCGGAAAGATATCATCAAGACAAGAATTTTTTATTCTAACGGAAAAACGAAGATAAAGGGACAATCAACAACTGAAGTTACCGATGATTTTATCCACTGGTTTTATTCTGGTGATTGGAAACATTATAATGAAAAAGGAAAATTGATTTACATTAAAAAATATAATCAAGGAAAACCTTTGGATAGTATTTCTTATCAAAATTAACTCATATAAAACCTTCTGTAATGGAAGGTTTTTTTGGATTGAAATCAAAAATTTTTAGTTGTAACCATTGGTTTTTTTGTGATAGTGGAATTGGGTAAACTAAGGGCTAAAATTATGATAAGTTTTGAGATGAATTTTTTACGTATTTGGGCTTTTTTCTATTCGGTATAATGTTAACTGTAGTAGTGTTTTTATTTTTGAGGATATATCAATGCCTTATCAATCTCAATGGGATTGTAATTTTCTCGAATATATTTTTGTGTAGATTCGGTCAATTGTTTAAATTGGCTAATATCTTTAATATCAACACCATTAACACTAAATATCGTTTTGGGATTCGTGTTTCTACTAAATTGTTCGCGGGTTTCGTGATAAGGATCGTTATATTGATCCATCAACATTTTATTTATATTTTCTTGGGTTATTTTTATTGGTTTTTGTCCATAAAAACTTTCAATGAATGGAGTTTTGTATGTTGATTTTAATTTAAAACTTTTTACCAAAGTAAACTCAAAATTATTTTTGTCATCATATATTTGGAAAATCATTCCAGGCAACCCTCGAAACTTATAAGGACCTTCAGAAATTTCGATTTCTTTAGAAAACCAAGCAATCCATTTTCTACCGCCAAAAGT
>NZ_JBAVFG010000004.1:0-5761 GCF_049588135.1 Kaistella sp.
ATTTGGGACCTATTCGATACAATATAAAATGAAAGGTGAAAAATTATTGGTTCACAGAATTTTGACCATTAAAAAAGGCATTTATCCAAAAGAAAAATTTAAAGATTATGTCGAATTCAGAAAGAAAACAGCGAGCAAAGACAATACTAAAATTTTAATTTCAAAAGTATGATAAGAAAAATTACTCTTTTTATAGGATGCCTTTTAGTAAGTTTCCTTTATTCACAACATAAATTCCTTAATGATCCCAAAATTTCTGAAGAGGATTTAAAAAGTACCCAATCTAAGATTGAAGCCGATGCTCCCGCAGAAATTCTATATCGCTCTGTACATTTTATGATTGATTATAATGGTTATTTAACGCAAGAAATTGTAGAGCGTGTAAAAATATTTAATAAAGATAATGCGGGTAAATATCTGGATCATGAAATTGCGGTGTATGACAATGGAAGAGGTGACAGAGAAGTGCTGAGCAATCTAAAAGCATTGACGTATAATTGGGAAGATGGGAAAAAGGTTTCAACAAAAATTGAAAGAGATGAGAAATTTAAATCCAAAGAAGATAAAAATTTTACAATTACCAAATTTGCTTACGCCAATGTGAAAAATGGATCTGTGGTCGAATATTCATATACCCTGTATAGTCCGTTTTTATCGTCAACACCAAGGATTTTAATTGAGGAAGAAATCCCAGTGAAATATGTAGAATATGTTTTAGATCACCCTAAACCACTTGGGTATTCGATTAATTATAAAGGCAGTGTAGCGCCTACTCATCGTGATTCTGGTGAAAAACAATTGTACGGAGCAGAATATCAAACCTATCGTTTTGCTTACGAAAAGCTTCCTGCTTTCAAAGACGAAAAATTTGTTCTAAATAACAATAACTATAAAACAGGTATTAAAGCAGAACTTAATTCTACGTTGATTAATAACGTCTTTAAGTCATATTCTTTGTCATGGAAAGATATTCAAAAACGGTTATACAATCATGATGATTTTGGTTTGCAACTCAAGAAAGAAAATTTAGTTAAAAATATTCTTCCTGCGGAGATTTCAGATTTGCCAACTAAGATGGAAAAAGCAAATGCTATTCTCAAATTCGTACAGAAGAATTACACTTGGAATAAGGAAGATGATGTGTTTACGGATAAAGGAATTAAAAATCTTTTAACGACGAAAATCGGAAATACTGCAGAGATTAATCTTCTCTTAACAATGTTTTTGAGAAGTGCAGGCATCGATGCTGATCCACTCGTTCTGTCAACTGTGAAAAGAGGAGTGTTGCTGGCTTACAATCCATCCATCTCCCAGCTTAATTTTGTCCTGGCATCTTTTGAGGAAAATGGCAAAGTTTATCTTTTGGATGGTACCTCAAAATTGGCTGAAATTAATATGGTTTCCCCGCGGGCCCTTAATCAATACGGAATCGTGATGACTAAATCCGATGCGAAACAGGTTAATGTGATTTTTCCTGAAGTAAGTAAAACGGTACTTTCTGTAGATGCTAAATTAACTCCAGAAGGAACTTTCGAAGGTCATTTTGCAGATCGCGATACCAAATTATATGCGATGATTGCCAATGAAAATTATACGGATAATGAGAAAGTTTTTGCAAAAAGCTATCAGGATGAATACAAATTTCCTTTCACCAATGTGAAGCACGGTTTGCAGTCAAACAATGATTTTGAAACGAGTTTTGATTTTACTTCGGATACTTTTGTCGATGCTATTGGGAATAAGCTAGTGTTTAATCCATTGCTGTTTTTATACTCTCAAAATCATGGTTATAATCAAAAAGAAGAAAGACGTGCGCCGCTTGAGTTTTATTCTGCCTACGATCGAGTAAAGAAAGTGACGATTACAATTCCCGATAATTATGTATTTGAAAATGTACCGAGCTCAAAAAAATTTAGAACAGAAGACAACTCGATACAATACAGTTATGTAGTTACTCAGAACGGAAATGAATTAACTGTGGAAACCACGATTATCATTGATGATACCGTTTTCCCGAAAGAGTATTATCCTGCTTTCAAACAGATTTATGACAATGTAACCAAGATGGAAGCGCAAGTGGTAACCGTTGTGAAGAAAAAATAGTTCGTCAGAAATTTTTGAAATATGAATCCTGCTCTCACGCAAGAGGCAGGGTTTTTTTGTGCTTTTAAATGCTGTTTCTAAAAAAATACAATTTCTTTAATCGTTGAATAATTTTCAATAAATACGCCCTATTCTTAGAATCTTTTACCCATTGAGGCAAGCGGCTTCCGATGCTGTTATTTTTATTTTCTAGACCGTTTCGGCTGCGCTGGCTATCTGCAATGTAATTTTCGATGACGGCAAGATGATCCAAATTATAAGCCCACAATAAACCGTAAGTCGTTTCGATTTGGTACCAAACATTAAAACCGAAATAGGGATCAAACGGCGAATTTTTGATCAACACTCGGGAAGTGACGTCTTTCCCTCTGCTATTGGTATATATGGTGAATTTTGGAGTATTGGCGTATTTTAAAGCATAGCCACAAGAAGTGCATGAAAAGCGAACTTCGTCCTCATATTCGCTGATGGCTTTATGGGGATCGCCACCTAAAACCAAAGCTTGAAGATTGCATTTTGGACATGCAACCGAAATGGTGGAAATGAAATCGTTGTTCTGAACGGTGTAGGGGTTTGGAATCATGGTTATTATTTTGTTAATATTTCTGATGCGTGTTTGGCACCATGTTCTTTTAGAACGTTGTAGTAGACTCGGTAAAATTCAATTCCAGGTGGGTTTTTGTTCAATTCATCTCTAAAAAAGTCTAAAACCGTTTTACCATCCACAGGGTCAATACGATTAAGATTAACTCCCCACTTAATTACTGTACGATAAAAAGTCGCATTTCCGCTTACATGTGCAGCTTTTAAAATGCTACCACCCCGAAGAGAGAACGCAATGGTATCACATGTTAAACAATCTTCATATTCAGACCATACTTGACGAATTTTACGATTAACCTCTTCTTCTGAATCCTCAGGTAATACACCAGCTGCTTTTTTAAATCGGGTGATGTAGCTCAATTCATCATTTACAAAATCTGGAGTAATAACATGTTCGCAAATACCTCTTAGTCCTTTTGCTTCACCATTTCTTAATTTTTCAAAACACGCTTCTTCTTTTGGATGTCTTTGTGCTTGTAGTGGTAAAGCAAAAGAAAGTAGTACTACAACTAAAATTATCTTTTTCATATAATGTATTAATTATTATTTTCGATTAATGCTTCTGCTGAGTGTTTGGCGCTGTTTCTTTTAGAATTTGTACGTAATTGTATTGATTTACTTTTATTGTATCGCAAGTAGGCTAATTGATTTTGAACGTAGTGCCGTCGTCACGACATACTTCCCGTCGTTTGAAAACCTCATGCTGAGAATATCTGAGGATCCGATTTTTTTTGTCTCGAACGTTTTATAATCTAAAGTATATAAGCCATCATAACAACTATAAATCACTTTATCAAACTCCGGGACTAAGCAGAGTGGCATGGCGTAATCTCCGTACTCACTTGTCTCTACTAGTTTTTTTATTCCACCTGTTGCTACATCAATGATATGTATGATAGTACTTTCTCCATAACCTTCTTGCACACCTGCAATGATTAGGTTTTTGTCTCTAGAAGGAATAATATCTTGCACTTCTCTGGTTAAATCTATGAATTTCTTTGATTTTGCATTGGTAGCATCAGTTATGCTTATTCTTCTATTCGATGTTAAATGATATAACAACGTACTGTCATCGCTGAACGAAGCATTAAATTTGGTATAAGATCCATTATCACCTATTATACTAAGATCTGCAACATTTATAAGTTCACATTTCCCATTTGTTTGCACGTATGCAATCGTAGAGTTTGGGGCGATTGTTATTCTATTAATATTGCTGCTAAACTCATCAGATGATTTTAAAACCTCTAAAGTTTCTGGATCGCATAAGTATAGAGTTCCTAGAAATCCGCCGGCTAGAATATATTTGCCATCTGGTGTTATTGCTACTGCATTTATTCCTCCTTTGTCTAGCTTGTTTTGCTTTATGGGTAATTTAGATTTAGGAGAAAACTTATTTAGTGAACCATTAGCCCCACCTGCAATAACAAATTTTCCATCATTTGAAAAGACAGGTGAGGTTAGAATTGTTTCTGGCTTTGTATCAAAAGTTTGGATGTGTTTAAGTGATGTTTGTGACCATAATTGTATTGAAAGGAAAATTAAAATACAGATAAAAGCTTTCGAGTTGATTTTTTTTGTTGTCATTGTTTTTATATTTTACGGGTTTCCTATATTTTATAAATAAAAAGGTATTGATTTTTACACTTCTTTTTGTATTCTTACACTAGACTCCACTTGATTATGGTTGGTCTATTTTTTTTAATCAGTAATTTTTAGAATTTTAACTGCCATTATAAAGTGAAAAAAAATATTACAATTTATAAGGACTTAAATAAGAATATTTTTACGTTATAGAAAATCATCTTTGAAAAGTTCAAATGATATATTAATCACACCCTGCGGTGATAAGTTTTATTTTGAACTTATTTGCCATATGTTATATATCGTATTTCGTTTTCTGATTTTTGTTGTGAAATTAATAATTTAATTTATAACAAAACAACTCAATTTTATAACTTCAAAAAATACCTAGGACTAGGTATTTTTAATATTTATCCAAAAACAAAGTATTGCATCGTTTTATTTATTTTTGTTATCTTGTATCAATTCAATACGTTATCATTATGGATTTCGACAGATCTCCATTTGGACTGAAAAAATTATCATTGTGCCATCAACTGCATGAAGTTCAGAAAAATCTCCAATCTGGGGATTATACAATTGATGATTTGGGAAGTATTTTGCCCGCTTCAGTGATGCTTCATGATATGGAAAATAGGTTGCCTCTCGGGTTGGAATATATGAATAATTGGGGCTGTGAAATATTGGGTACTTCTGTAGATGAAATCAATGCATTGGGCGATGCTTATTATAGAAAGTATTTCATAAAAGAAGAAGTCTTAAGTATTTTTAAAGGCATTGTTGATGATTTGAATACAATGATTTTTCTATCATTCCCTCCGTGGAATGGCAAATTAATCTAAACGCTCATTGAAAAAATTTTCTTACACATAAATAATCTCCGTTTCTACAACCTTCTTGCCCAGTTTTTCCAATACCGATTTGTATTCATCAACCTGCAGTTGATGTTTTTCCTGCTCATCACCGGTTTTGAAATCAATGATGATGAACCCGTTTCCAGTATCGATCAGCCGGTCTGGGCGGTATACGGTTGATGTCCCGTTTTCTGAAATCATAATATCTTTTTCATTAATGACGGTTTGATTTTCTTTGAAGTATTTCGAGTAATTTTCATGAGTAATGATATTGAAAATCCGGTCATTGATTTGCGATTTTTCTTCAATGGTAATCGTTCCTTCCAAGAGATAGCTTTCCAACACTTTTTCTACATCTTTTGCCGTATTAATTTGGGCTAAAATCTCGTGCGTGAAAATCCCCATTCTTACTTTTTCTACCCGATTTTGATAACTTTTTGTAGGCGTTGCAACTTTAATCGCATCGGGATATTTGTCTTTTTCGGTGGTGAGGTGAATGGCTTTTGTGGTGAATTCTGTGCTTTTTTTCTCGTTTTTCTTTTTTAAATTTTCTGCTGAAATTTCATACAAATCAAACGATGAAACTTCTTCATCGACTTCACCATGCGGAATTTTGG
>NZ_JBAVFG010000005.1:0-14270 GCF_049588135.1 Kaistella sp.
TCTCCGTAGATTGCAACTCCAAACTTTCTTGCAATCTTTGTTTTTGGTCCAATATATCTTGCCATATTTTTTAAGATTTTAGATTCTAGATTTTAGATTTTAGATTAATAATGTTTGCTCATTATTATTTAAAGCTAAAACATAAAATAATAGATTATACTCTTCTTCTTTTTGGTGGTCTACAACCATTGTGTGGCATTGGAGTCACATCAACGATTTCACTAACTTCAATTCCTGAATTGTGAATAGTTCTGATGGCAGATTCTCTACCTGCACCGGGACCTTTCACGTAAACCTTTACTCTGCGTAGTCCAGCATCGTGTGCTACTGTTGAGCAATTTTCCGCAGCCATTTGCGCTGCAAAAGGAGTATTCTTCTTTGAACCTCTGAATCCCATTTTTCCGGCAGATGCCCACGAGATTACTTCTCCACTTTTATTGGTTAAAGAAATGATAATATTATTGAAAGTCGCTTGGATATGTGCTTCACCAATTGCTTCAACTTTTACTTTTCTTTTCTTAACTGCTTTTGTCTGTTTTGCCATAATTCTTACCGATTATTTACTTGCTTTTTTCTTGTTAGCAACAGTTTTTCTCTTTCCTTTTCGGGTTCTAGAATTATTCTTAGTTCTTTGTCCTCTTAAAGGTAATCCTAGTCTGTGACGTATTCCTCGTTGGCAACCAATATCCATCAATCGCTTGATGTTTAGTTGTGTTTCAGAACGCAATTCACCTTCCACTTTAATGTTTTCGGTGATGTAGTTTCTGATTAATGCCAATTCATCGTCATTCCATTCGTTGACTTTCTTGTCTTCGCTGATGCCGGCTGCTTTCAAGATCTCAGAAGAAGTACTTCTTCCAACACCATAGATATAAGTTAAACCGATAACGCCTCGTTTGTTTTTTGGTAAATCAATACCGGAAATTCTCGCCATAATTTAATTTTAGCCTTGTCTTTGTTTAAATTTTGGGTTCTTCTTGTTGATTACAAATAGAACGCCTTTTCTGCGAACAATTTTACAATCAGCACTTCTTTTTTTGATAGATGCTCTAACTTTCATTTGATTTTGTTTAATTTTCCAACGGTTAAATGCAATCCTCTGATTACATTCCCTTTTGTTTAAATATTTAAATGACAAATGGAATCCTAGGATTTCATTTTGTTTCCGTTTATAATAATATTCAGATTTCTCTGAAATTAATATCTAAATGTGATTCTTCCTTTTGACAAGTCATAAGGAGATAGCTCTAATTTCACCTTGTCGCCAGGTAAAAGTTTAATATAATGCATTCGCATCTTACCAGAAATGTGTGCAATAAGTACATGCCCATTTTCTAGTTCGACACGGAATTGGGCGTTCGAAAGTGCTTCCGTAATAACGCCGTCTTGTTCAATATGTTTTTGTTTTGCCATTTATCTAATTACAAATTATTGTTTGTTCTAGACAATTTAGACTGCATTAATCCATCATAATGATGATTCAACAAATATGTATTGATTTGCTGTACTGTATCTAAGATTACCCCGACCATAATCAAAAGTGATGTACCCCCGAAAAACAGGGCGAAACGATCGGTCTGAACAAACGCTCCATGCACAAGTGCTGGAAGGATTGCAAAGATAGCTAAAAAGATAGAACCTGGCAAAGTTATTTTTGATAAAATATCATCCAGATAATCAGCGGTTTCTTTCCCGGGTCTTACCTTAGGTATTAACCCACCATTTCTTTTTAAATCATCAGCCATTTGATTCACCGGAATTGTAATTGCGGTATAGAAAAATGAGAAGATGATAATTAATAATGCAAACAATACATTGTACTGCCAACTAAATACATTTTTGAATCCAGCTAAGAAGGTATTGGATTCGTCAACTTTCGTTAATAATCCTGGTACAAACATTAATGCTTGAGCAAAGATGATTGGCATTACTCCCGAAGCATTCACTTTTAAAGGAATCCATTGTCTTGCACCTTGCATTAAATTTCTATTTACCCCACCTCTTGCCTGGGCTCTACTTACATACTGAATAGGAATTTTCCGCACTGCGACCGAAAGAATGATTGCTAAAAGAACAACCAGCATCCAGAACAGCACTTCAATAAGGATCATAATGGTACCAAAACCACCTTTACCTGTTTGAGTTGCAACTTCCTGAATAAAAGCTCCTGGAAAATCAGCAAGAATCCCTACCATAATAAGTATTGATATCCCGTTTCCAATTCCTTTATCAGTAATCTTCTCTCCTAACCACATTGCGAATACAGAACCAGCAACCAAAATCACAATACTTGGCAACCAGAACATAATGGACTGCGGATTTACATAATAAGCAGAAGCAAACTGTGCGTGCGGCAAGAACATTTGAGTGATTGAAGTAAGGTAAGAAGGTGCCTGTACCAAACAAACTGCAATAGTTAACCATCTTGTAATTTGGTTTAAGGTATTTCTACCACTTTCACCATCTTTCTGCAATTTCTGAAGATATGGAATTGCCATACCCATTAACTGCACAATAATGGAAGCAGAAATATAAGGCATAATTCCGAGTGCCATAATTGACGCCCTGCTAAATGCCCCACCTGTAAACGAAGAAAGCAACCCAAGAAGTCCTGCTCCTTGCTTGTTGCCTCCTTGGTTCTTGTAAATATCCAAAAGATTCCCTACCTCTGCCATATTAATGGCCGGTAAGGAAATATAAGATGCGAATCTATACACGAGGACGATCCCTAGAGTGAACATTATTTTCTCTCTAAGTTCCTTAAGACTCCAAATGTTTTTTAGTGTTTGTATAAATTCTTTCATTGTAAATATTATAGAGTAATTGCTTTACCTCCAGCTTTAGCAATTGCTTCTTCTGCAGATTTGGTGAATTTGTGTGCAGAAACTGAAATACCAGCTTTCAATTCTCCTCTGCCCATAATTTTCACGATTTCGCTTTTTTTAGCTAAACCATTTGCTACTAATACCTCTTGTGTAATTTCAGTGATATTTTTCGTATCAGCTAAAATTTGAAGGGTGTCAACATTAATTCCTCTATATTCTTTTCTATTGACGTTGGTGAAACCGAATTTCGGTAACCTTCTTTGCAAAGGCATTTGCCCACCTTCGAAACCAATTTTCTGAGAATAACCAGCTCTTGCTTGCTGACCATTGTGACCTTTCCCAGCCGTACCACCTTTACCACTACCTTGTCCTCTACCGATTCTTTTAGTACTGTGAGTAGAACCTGCTGCAGGTCTAATATTATTTAAATTCATTATTTTTTAGATTTGAGATTTAAAGATTAGAGATAAGAGACTATCATAATCAAGTCTCTTGTCTCTTTGTCAATTTTCTATTTTTGTACTTCTAGTAAGTGACCTACTGCCGCTACCATTCCTAAAATTGCAGGGGTATCGTCATGTTCAACCACTTGGTGAAGTTTTTTCAATCCTAATGCTTCAAGCGTTCTCTTTTGAGTTTTGGTTCTACCAATAGCGCTTCTTACTTGTTTGATTTGAATTTTTGCCATTGCTTTTATATTAACCGTTAAACACTTTATTTAATGAAATACCTCTCAATCTTGCAATTTCCTCAGGTCTTCTGATATCTAATAACGCTTTAAAAGTTGCTTTCACAACATTATGCGGGTTAGATGAACCTTTAGATTTTGAAAGAATATCTTTAATACCAGCAGCTTCAATAACCATACGAACTGTACCACCAGCGATTACACCAGTACCATGAGTTGCAGGTCTTAAGAAGATGTCTGCTCCACCGTATCTTGCAGAAGTTTGGTGAGGAATCGTATGGTTTACTACAGGAACTTTCACTAAGTTTTTCTTAGCATCTTCTACTGCTTTTGCAATAGCTGAAGCTACTTCTTTAGATTTCCCTAAACCGAAACCAACAGTTCCTGCTTCGTCTCCTACAACCACGATTGCAGAAAATCCGAAAGCTCTACCTCCTTTAGTTACTTTAGTTACTCTATTCACTGAAACGAGACGATCTTTAAGTTCTAATCCTCCCGGTTTGATTTTTTCTATATTATCTAGTCCTAACATATTTCCGAAATTTAATGATTAGAATTTTAGTCCGCCTTCTCTCGCACCGTCAGCTAAAGCTTTCACTCTGCCATGGTATACGAATCCGTTTCTGTCGAACACTATATTTTCAATTCCTACAGCTTTAGCTTTTTCAGCGATTGCTTTACCTACTTCTGCAGAGATTTCAACTTTGTTTCCTTTTGCATTCAGCGTTCTTGATGAAGCTGAAGCTAAAGTTTTACCGTCTTTATCGTCGATCAATTGCGCGTAAATTTCTTTATTGCTTTTGTAAACAGATAATCTTGGTAATTCAGCAGAGCCAGAGATTTTCCCTCTTACTCTTCTTTTAATTCTATTTCTTTTTTGTACTTTGCTTAGTGCCATGTTCTTAAGTTTTAAAATTAAGCAGATTTACCAGCTTTACGTCTTACAATTTCTCCAACGAATCTAACACCTTTTCCTTTATATGGTTCTGGTTTTCTGAAAGATCTAATCTTTGCAGCAACCATTCCTAATAATTGTTTGTCAAATGATGTTAAGGTAATGATAGGGTTTTTACCTTTTTCAGATAAAGTTTCTACCACGATTTCTTTAGGAAGATCTAATACGATCCCGTGTGAGAATCCTAAAGCCAAATCTAATCTGTTTCCTTGATTAGATGCTCTATATCCTACTCCTACAAGTTCTAGTTTTTTTGTCCACCCTTGGGCAGTCCCTTGAACCATGTTATTGATTAACGCTCTGTAAAGACCGTGTAATGCTTTGTGTTGTTTTGATTCCGAAGGTCGGTCTAAAGTTAAGATTCCGTCTTCTTGTTTAAGAGTAATTCCTTCTTCTAATTGCTGTGAAAGTTCTCCTTTTGGTCCTTTCACAGTTACCAAACCGTCTTTCTCGGTTACAGTAACATTAGCGGGAATCTCTATAATTGATTTACCAATTCTTGACATTTTCCTTTGATTATTTATTAATAAACATAGCAGATTACTTCTCCACCAACTTTTTCCTGACGTGCTTTTTTATCGGTCATTACTCCTCTAGAAGTTGAGATAATTGCAATTCCCAAACCGTTCAATACTCTTGGCAGCTCAGCTGATCCTTTGTATTGTCTTAAACCTGGTCTTGAAGCTCTTTGGATGCTTTTGATAATAGGTTTGTTGGTTGTTTTGTCGTACTTTAAAGCGATTTTGATATTTCCTTGAACAGCGTTATCTTCGAACTTGTAGTTCAAAATATAACCTTGATCAAACAAAATTTTTGTAATCTCCTTTTTGATTTTCGATGCAGGAATATCCACCACTTTGTGGCCTGCGCTTTGTGCGTTCCTTACTCTGGTTAGGAAATCTGAAATTGGATCTGTTACCATTTTTCTATTTTAAATTATTGGTTTATGACAGCCAGTATTGCTAATGGCGATTGACATTTGGCTAATAGCTATTCGCTAACTGCCATCAGCAACTTTGCTGTCTCGATTGTTCTAAATTGTTACCAACTAGCTTTTTTCACTCCCGGGATAAGACCTTTGTTGGCCATTTCTCTGAAAGTTACTCTTGAAAGACCGAATGTTCTCATGTAACCTCTTGGTCTTCCTGTTAATTTACATCTGTTGTGTAGTCTTACAGGTGAAGCATCTTTCGGCAATAATTGTAAACCTGCATAGTCACCAGCTTCTTTTAAAGCTTTTCTTTTCTCTGCATATTTTGCTACCGTAGCTTCTCTTTTGCGCTCACGCGCTTTCATTGATTCTTTAGCCATCTTAGTTCTTTTTGAAAGGCATACCGAAATGCGTTAATAGTGATTTAGCTTCTTTGTCAGTTTTTGCGGAAGTTACGAAAGTAATGTCCATCCCTTGGATTTTTTTTACTTTGTCAATTGCAATCTCTGGGAAGATGATTTGTTCTGTAATCCCTAAGTTGTAATTTCCTCTTCCGTCGAAACCATCTGCTTTAATACCGTTAAAATCTCTGATTCGTGGTAAAGCTGAAGAAGTTAATCGGTCTAAGAACTCATACATTTGATTTGCTCTTAAAGTAACTCTAGCTCCTACAGGCATTCCTTTTCTTAATTTAAAAGCTGCCTCATCTTTCTTAGAAAGAGTTCCTACTGCTTTTTGACCGGTGATTGCTGTAAGTTCTTCGATTCCGTAATCTACAATTTTCTTGTCAGCTGTTGCTGCACCCAAACCTTGTGACACAACGATCTTCAATAATTTAGGAACCTGCATCACAGATTTGTACCCAAATTCTTCCATCATTGTAGGAACAATTTTCTCTTTATATATTTGTTTTGGTCTTGCTATATATTCCATCGTCGTTTAATTATAAAGTTTCACCGGTTGATTTAGCAACTCTTACTTTTTTATCACCTTCTACCTTAGTTCCTGTTTTAGTAGCTTTACCGTTTTTGTCGATAAGCATAACATTTGAAATATGGATTGATGCTTCTTTTTCTACAATTCCGCCTTGTGGATTTCCTGCAGATGGCTTGGTATGTTTTTTAACAATATTTAAACCTGCAACAATTACTCTAGCGTCTTTGCCTTCTTTTCTGATCACTTCAATAACTTCACCTTTTTTACCTTTAATTTCTTTCTTACCGGTAGTGATGATTACGTTATCTCCTCTTTTGATTTTTAACTTTGTCATTTTCTGTAAATTTTAAAATTAAAGTACTTCAGGAGCTAATGAAATGACTTTCATATATTCTTTGTCTCTTAGTTCACGAGCAACCGGTCCGAAAACACGGGTACCTCTCATTTCCCCAGTAGCATTTAGAAGAACACAAGCGTTGTCGTCGAATTTGATGTATGATCCATCTTTTCTTCTTACTGCTTTTTTAGTTCTTACCACTACAGCTTTAGAAATAGTTCCTTTTTTTGCGGTTCCTTGTGGTGTAGAATCTTTGATAGTAACTACGATTTTATCACCAACTGAAGCATATCTTCTTCTAGTTCCTCCTAGAACTCTGATTACTAGTACTTCTTTTGCACCAGTGTTATCAGCAACTTTTAATCTTGATTCGGTTTGTAACATTACTTAGCTTTTTCAATGATTCTTACTAATCTCCATCTTTTACTTTTACTTAAAGGTCTTGTTTCAGTAATCAATACTGTATCACCTTCAGTACACTCGTTGTTCTCATCATGAGCGGTATATTTTTTCGTTTTCAAAACGAACTTACCATACATCGGGTGTTTTACTCTCGTCGTTTCACTTACAACAATGGTTTTTTCCATTTTATTGCTAGAAACAATTCCGATTCTTTCTTTTCTTAAATTTCTATCCATGATAAAAGGAAAATTATGATTGTTGTTTTAGTGTTAATTCAGTTTCCAGACGAGCGATCATTCTTCTCATGTCTTTAATTTGAATTGGATTTTCAATCGGGCTGATGCTGTGCGATAATTTCATTTTATTGAAATCTGCTTTTGCTTCAACTAATTTATTTTGAAGATCTCCTGCGCTTAGATTTTTGATGTCAGCTTTTTTCATTTTAATTAAATTATTGAGGTTGAACAAAATCGTTAGCTACTACAAATCTTGTAGTTACAGGAAGTTTCTGAGCTGCTAGACGAAGTGCTTCTTTCGCAACTTCATAAGGAACTCCACCTACTTCAAACATAATTTTACCAGGTTTCACTACAGATACCCAATATTCCACTGCACCTTTACCTTTCCCCATCCTTACTTCGGCTGGTTTTTTAGTAATAGGTTTGTCCGGAAATATCTTGATCCATAACTGACCTTCTCTTTTCATATATCTTGTCGCAGCAATACGCGCTGCTTCAATTTGTCTTGCAGTGATCCAAGCTCCTTCATTAGCTTTGATCCCGAAAGTTCCGTATGCAAGTTGACTACCTCTTTGGGCAATCCCCTTCATTTTCATCTTGTGAACTTTACGGAATTTGGTTCTTCTTGGTTGTAACATAATTTCTAGGAATTTTAGATTTTAGATTTTAGATTTTAAAAAAGTAACGGTCATTTAAAAAGTATCCTCCAAAATTTCATTAATTATTTTCTATCTCTTGGTCTTCTATCGCCTCTGTCTCCTCTCTCATTTCTATCTCCTCTTCCTGCAGGTGCTTTTTTCTGTTGTCCTACTAGTGGGCTAAGGTCACGTTTTCCGTATACTTCACCTTTCATAATCCAAACTTTCACTCCTAGTTTCCCGTACTGAGTAAGTGCTTCACCGATATGGTAATCGATATCTGCTCTAAAAGTTGACAATGGAATTCTTCCTTCTTTGAAGTTTTCGCTTCTTGCCATCTCAGCTCCGTTTAATCTACCAGAAATCTGAACTTTGATTCCTTCAGCTCCCATTCTCATGGTGCTTTGAATTGCCATTTTCACGGCTCTTCTGTAAGAAATTCTATTTTCGATTTGTTTTGCAATACTGTCTGCAACTAAAACTGCGTCAAGTTCAGGTCTTTTGATTTCGAAGATATTGATCTGGATATCTTTATCCGTCAATTTTTTTAATTCTTCTTTTAATTTATCAACTTCCTGTCCTCCTTTACCGATGATTAATCCCGGTCTAGCAGTCGTAATTGTAATGGTTACTAATTTCAATGTTCTTTCGATAAAGATTTTTGAAATTCCACCTTTAGATAATCTCGCCTCAAGGTATCTTCTGATTTTGTAGTCTTCTGCGATTCTGTCTCCATAATCTTTACCACCATACCAGTTTGAATCCCATCCTCTGATGATACCTAATCTGTTACCAATTGGATTTGTCTTCTGTCCCATACCTTGATTATTTATTATCTTTAGTTCCTAAAATTAAAGTGATGTGGTTTGATCTTTTTCTGATTCTATGACCTCTTCCTTGTGGTGCCGGTCTTAGTCTCTTCAATTGTCTTGCACTGTCAACCATAATTTCTTTTACGATTAAGTTTGCTTCTTCGATATCAGCACCTTCGTTCTTTGATTGCCAGTTAGCCATCGCAGAAAGAAGTACTTTCTCTAATTTATTTGAAGCATCTTTTTTGGAAAATTTAAGGATACTCAATGCCTTATCTACTTCTACTCCTCTAATGATATCAGCTACTAATCTCATTTTTCTAGGAGAAGATGGGCAGTCATTATGCAACGCTTTTGCTACATCTTGATTTGCTATTTTACGTGCCAATGCACTTTCTCTTTTTCTTGATCCCATGATTATCTACCTCCTTTATTTTTGTTACCGCCGTGACCTCTAAAAGATCTTGTCGGAGAAAATTCGCCTAACTTATGACCTACCATATTTTCAGTTACATAAACTGGGATAAAAGATTTCCCGTTGTGTACTGCGATGGTTTGCCCTACGAAGTCTGGAGAGATCATTGATGCTCTAGACCAAGTTTTGATTACTGTCTTCTTACCAGACTCTATATTTGTCTGAACCTTCTTATCTAAAGTGTGATGAATGAAAGGTCCTTTTTTAAGTGATCTTGACATAATTATTTTCTTTTAGATATGATATGACGGTTAGATGCTTTATTTTTCTTTCTGGTTTTGTAACCTTTAGAAGGCATACCATTTCTTGATCTTGGATGACCTCCAGAAGATTTACCTTCTCCACCTCCCATTGGGTGATCGACAGGGTTCATTACTACTGGTCTTGTTCTAGGTCTTCTACCCAACCATCTGCTTCTACCTGCTTTACCAGAAACGGTAAGCATGTGATCGTGGTTAGATACTGCACCAATCATTGCCATACATTCACCAAGAACCATTCTAGATTCTCCTGAAGGTAATTTAATGATAACGTATTTCTTATCTCTTGAAGTTAACTGTGCCGATGATCCTGCACTTCTTGCCATAATTCCACCTTGACCAGGTTTCAATTCGATACAAGAAATAACAGTTCCTAAAGGAATGTTTTTCAACTTCATTGCATTACCAATGTTTGGTTCTGCAGTTTCTGAGGAGATTACTTTCTGATCTACTTTAATACCAGTAGGAGCGATGATATATCTTTTCTCTCCGTCTGCATATTCTAATAGAGCGATGAAAGCAGTTCTGTTTGGATCGTACTCAACAGTTTTTACCGTAGCTTCAACATCAAACTTGTTTCTTTTGAAGTCGATAATTCTGTATTTTTGTTTGTGTCCACCTCCGGTGTAACGCATGGTCATTTTACCAGTATTGTTACGACCACCTGACTTACTAATACCAACGGTTAGAGATTTCTCTGGTTTGTTGGTAGTAATTTCATCAAAGTTGTTTACAACTCTGAATCTCTGTCCCGGGGTGATAGGTTTTAATTTTCTAACAGACATTACAATTATTTATAATTAATAAAATTTTATTGTTGTCATAAGGTTATCCCTTATGCTAATTTAGTTGGTTGCAAAAATATCAATCACTTCTCCTTCTGCAAGAGCAACAACTGCTTTTTTTAATTTGCTGGTTTTCCCAACTTGTAATCCTTTTTTGGTGTGTTTCGAAGAAACTTTAGGAGCATAAATCATTGTACTAATGTCTGCTACTTTTACACCGTAAGCAAGTTCTATCGCTTTTTTGATCTGGATTTTATTCGATTTAGGGTTAACTAAAAAAGAATATTGTCCTCTCAAATCTGTAAGATAGTTTGCTTTTTCTGAGATGATTGGTTTAATGATAATAGACATGATTTATTTTCTTAAATTTTCTTGAAATTTTTCTATAGCACCTTCTAAGAATACGATCTCTCCAGCGTTTACCAAATCGTAAGAACTGATTTCGTTATAAGTCAAAACTTTAGTTTTCGCTAAGTTTCTTGATGACAAATAAACGTTTTTGTTCGCTTCCGGTAAGATATAAAGAGATTTTTTACCTTCAAATCCTAACGCATTGTTTAAGTTGATAAATTCTTTAGTTTTAGGAGCTTCAAAATTGAAAGACTCTAATACTTTAATTGAATTATCTCTCATTTTTTGTGAAAGAACTGATTTTTTAGCCAATCTTTTCAAAGCCTTATTCAATTTGAATCTGTAGTCTCTTGGTTTTGGACCGAAAATTCTACCTCCACCTTTGAAGATTGGTGATTTTATACTACCGTATCTTGCAGAACCAGAACCTTTTTGTTTCTTAAGTTTCTTAGTTGATCCTGAGATTTCGTTTCTTTCTTTTGATTTATGCGTACCTTGTCTTTGTGCTGCAAGATATTGCTTAACCTCTAAGTAAACCGCGTGCTGATTTGGCTCAATTCCGAAGATCGCTTCGTCAAGAGTTACTTTTCTTCCGGTTTCTTTTCCTGATGTATTAAATACTACTAGTTCCATTTTCTGATAATTACATAAGAATTTTTCGCTCCCGGAACAGCACCTTTTACTACTAAAAGATTTTGTTCTTCATCTACTCTTAACACTTCTAGGTTTTGTACGGTAACTTGCTTACCACCCATTCTTCCTGCCATACGCATTCCTTTGAATACTCTAGAAGGATCCGAACCTGCACCGATAGAACCCGGAGCTCTTAATCGGTTGTGCTGTCCATGAGTTGCTTGCATTACCCCACCGAAGTTGTGTCTTTTCACAACCCCTTGGAAACCTTTACCTTTTGAAGTTCCTGTTACGTCAACATATTCGCCTTGAGCAAATAAGTTCACTTTTACTTCATCTCCAACATTTAAATGATCGAATCCATGATTGAATTCTACCAATTTAGCTTTTGGAGTTGAACCAGCCTTTTTGAAATGACCAGCTAACGCTTTACCAGCGTTCTTTCCACTCTTGTCATCGAAACCAAGTTGAGCAGCTTTGTACCCATCTTTTTCTACGGTTCTGACCTGTAAAACCGAGCAAGGACCTGCTAGAATAACGGTACAAGGAATATTCTTCCCAGCCTCGTCAAACAGCGATGTCATCCCGATTTTTTTACCAATAATACCTGACATTGTTTATATATATCTAATTAAGTTCTTGTTGATCAATCAAGGTTGTGGTGATTTCTACTTTTGAAATAGGCGCACTTCTTCCTTAAATTGAGTGTGCAAATGTATGAAGAATATTTTAATTGACAATATAACAGTGTAAAATATTTTGATTTTTAACATATTACAATTTTTTATAAATTTATCACATGAAAACATTCCCTTTCTTTCTTCTTTTTACATTGATGATTTCTTGTGAGAACTCGCAAAAGAGAAATTACACCTTTTATTACTGGCGAACCCACCTCTCTCTAAACAATTCTGAAAAAATCGCTTTACAAAAATCAACCAGTTCTTATATATACACCCGGTTTTTCGATGTTGAAAAAGTAGAGGGGAAATTTCAACCGGTTGCGGTGATTACCAAAGACCAAACTTTTGAAACCGATAAAGAAATAGTGCCAGTCATCTTTATTAAAAACGACGTGTTTTACAGTATTACTTTAGACGAAATTAACTTCTTAGCTGAAAACGTATATTCTTTAATCAAGAAAAAACAAACAGAATTTGGTTTCAAGATATCAAATGAAATTCAAATTGATTGCGATTGGACGGCTGGAACAAACAAAGAATATTTCGCCTTTCTTAAAAAACTAAAAGAATTTTCGGGAAAAGAAATCACCAGCACGCTACGGCTTCATCAAGTTAAGAATAGCAAACTTTCGGGAATTCCGCCTGTGGAAAAAGTTTATCTGATGTGCTACTCTACTTCTTCGCCTTTAGAAAACTCAAATCGAAATTCGATTTTGGATATTTCGACTTTAAAAAATTATTTGAAAAACATCGATCTTTATCCTTTAGATATGGATATTGCTTTGCCCATTTATTCCTGGGGAATTGTTACCAATCATGTTGGGAAACACAAACTGATCAATGCACTTTCTTTAAAAGATTTAGAAAACCCTAACTTTAAAAAAATCTCTGAAACGGAAGTTGAAATCATGAAAAACGGTTTCTATTTTGGGAATTTCCTGAATAAAGGTTTTACCATTAAAGTAGAACAAATTTCTGAACAGCAATTAAAGGAAGTTAAAAGTTTTTTGGATCAGAAAATTTCGAATTATTCCATTATATATTATCATTTAGATCGTAGATTTATAGACCAACACAACTATTAATTATGAAAAAAACTATTCTTTCCGCAGCTTTATTTTTCCTGATGTTTACTAAATCAAATGCGTGCGCTTGGTACGATCCGGATTATGATTACTTTAATCTATTCACCCAAAGCATTATTAAAGACAAAACCTATTTGCCGTTTCTGCATACGTTGTCCAATCGATTTTACGGTCATGAACATTATGAGATTCCAAGCGAAAATATAGAAAGTTGGCAAAAGTATTTCGGAAATACACTTTCATATCCGGAAACTAAAATTCTGGTTGAGGAAATGCCGATGAAGGATTTGAACGATTTTAAAAAAGGTGGTGCCGGAAATTTAATTCTGCAGAAATTAGGTTCTTATAAAAAGTATGAAGAAGGAATTGACTACTTAATTGAAGCCAAATATCTGGAACCTTTTATGCGCATCAATTACGTCGAAAGTCCTGATTCATTTTATTTCGATGTTGATAAAAATGCCAAGAATGCCACTGAACTTAATTATGATAAAACAATTTCGGCTTTAACATCACTTTATCATGCGGCTAAAAATCCGGAAATTAAATTGCGTTACAGCTATCAGCTGGTTCGATTTAATCATTATACCCGAAATTACGAAAAATCAGAGGAAGCATTTAAGACTTATGTAGAACCTTTACAATTAAAATCTGCGCCTTATTATTTAGCGCTCGATCAATTGGCAGGTGCACAACGTGGTTTAAAAAAAGGAAATGAAGCGAACTGGAATTTCTTTCAGGTTTTTATGAACAGTAAAAGCCGCAAAGAAAGTGCTTTTGTATCGATGCAACTATCAGATTCAGCATCATTTAATAATATTTTGAAAAGAGCCCAAAGTCCTAAAGAAAAAAACATGGCTTATTTTCTTCTTGCTTATCAAGACTTCAGCAATCCGATTCCGATGATGGAAAAAATGTACGACATCGATCCAAACTCTGAAATCTTAAAAGTTCTTGCCGCCAGAAGCATCAACGAATTGGAACGAAGTTATTTATCCATTGACATTAATAATGATAACCAAGAAGATTCAGCAAAAAACACCATCAACCAAAATAATCATAAAGAAAACAAGCCAATCACGACCTCTTCTGAACTCACATTTTGGCAAAAAATAAAAAACTTCTTTAGTAAATTATTTGGATCTGAGAAAAAAAGTTCATCAGAAAAAAATTCAGATCAAAGCGATAAAGAATTATTAAACAACCCGAATCGAATTCCGTTTTATTCAAAAAAC
>NZ_JBAVFG010000006.1:0-35502 GCF_049588135.1 Kaistella sp.
GTTAAAGAGTCTGCTCAAAATCATTCTTTTCATGTAATTTTGGCTGGAAATTTAATGAAATACAGTGTTTTTGGGATGACTATTTTACTTTATTATTATACAGTTTATAAAAAAAATAGGACGGAAAAACATTTGGATGCTTTTTTTTCAATGGCTTTGTTTTTTTTGACATTCAGTAATTTAGCCTCATCGGTGCCTTCTGGTGGTCGATTTGTGATATTATCAAATTTAATGGTAGTAACTGCTTTTGTGCTATTTCTAAATCAGAGAATAAAATTAAATGTTATTTTGCAAACGATTTTAGGTGGGTCTTTACTATTTATTATTATATTTAAGGTTCGTACAGGCTTAGATTTTGTAGGCTTGTTTTTATTTATCGGAAATCCAATAGTTAATTGGTTTGTCGAAGACAGCCCAATCATTGATTTTGTAAAATCTATTTTTTAACAACATTATTCCTGCAAGATAATGGGAAAATCGAATTTAATTTCAACGATTTAGCAGGTGAAAATGATGCGAAATCAAAAAACAATTTAATATATGGCTTTTTAAGCAAGCAAGACAGCGGTAAAACAAAGTCAATTTGTAAGTTTTTTCTCACTATAATTTAACATTTTCTTATGAGTATAAATAAAATCATTAAAAAAATCCGGCACTCTTCTTCAATCGGTTTTTTTGCTGCTTTAATAATGCATCGTCTTTACATTTTCACTAAATATCGCCTTAGATCTGATCGCTATTATATTAAAAAAAACTTCAAGAATATCGTTGGACGTGATTTAAATTTAAGAGTACCTAAGACGATGACAGAAAAAATTCAATGGTATAAAATCAATTATAAAAATCCATTGATTATACAATGTGCAGATAAATATGCTGTACGTGAATATGTTGCGAATACTATTGGGGAACAATATTTAGTACCTCTCGTATTTCATACGCAAGATTACAGAGAGGTGAAATCAGAAAATTTGCCGGATTACCCTATAGTTATTAAAGCAAATCATACTTCTGGTACTACTCATTTTGTAAAAGATAAATCTACAGTAAATTGGAAGTCAGTTCAAAATGACTGTAGATGGTGGTTGCATCTTAATTATTACCATTTAGATAAAGAATGGCAATATGAGAATATTAAACCAAGGATCGTAGTAGAGAAAATGTTAACTGACGCAGATGGAAGTATTCCTTCAGATTATAAACTACACTGTTTTAATGGAAAATTTGAATTTTTACAGGTAGACCTTGGTCGTTTTGGTACCCATAGACGTAACCTATATGATAACGATTGGAATTTATTACCTTTCACTTTTAGTATGTTGGATAGGGACAAACGTCCTAAAACTCCTAATGGGAAAATTGTGGAGCGACCTAAAAATCTCGCATTGTTAATCGATTTAGCAGAGAAATTAGCGAAACCATTTCCTTACGTCAGGGTGGATTTTTATGTTATTAACGAAGAAATATTTTTTGGGGAACTTACTTTTCATCATGGTGGTGGCTACGAGCAGTTTACGCCCAGTGAATTAGATTTACATTTTGGAGAAAAAATACCTTTAATTAATTATTATGTTTAAGATATTATTTAAAAAATATTTTTCATTTCTAAGTATTATTTATCATTATTTATTTTGTAAGATTCAGATTTACGGAACCAATAAGTTAAAAATATCTAAGGATATTTTGCTGTGGAAATCCAAATTTAAATGTAAAGGCATTAACAATGTTATAGTATTGGGAAAGAATGTTAAACTTGAGAAGACTAGAATAAAAATCAATGGAAACAATAACAAGATAGATATTTGTGAAAATGTAAAGATTTATGAATCTTGCGAAATACTAGTGGAAGGGGACAATTGTGAAATTACGATTGGTAGAAGAACGACTATAGGGAGCGCTCATATTTTTTGTGGAGAAAGTAATACTTCGATAAAAATAGGGAAAGATTGTATGTTAAGTAGGGGTATTTATATGAATACTAGTGATTTTCATTCCATTATAGATGCGGAATCCAATCTAAGAATTAATATTCCTGCAAATATACTTATTGACGATAATGTTTGGATAGGTTTTAATGCGAGAATCAATAAAGGAGCAATAGTTGGTAAAAATTCAATTATTGCTACCTCTTCAGTAGTCTCAGGCAAAACATATCCGTCAAATGTAATATTAGCAGGAATTCCAGCTAAAATTGTTAAAGAAAAAGTTATTTGGAAAAGAGAAAAGCTACCTTATTAAAAAACTAATATGTTAACATTAAAAGAAAAAATAGCCAAAAATTATATCAATGCTGTAGGATGGCACGATAAACAAAAGTATGTATTAATAGAAAGTGATGATTGGGGTGCTATAAGAATGCCTTCAAAAGAAGTATTAAATACCTTAATGGATAATCACATACCTGTTGATCAATTGCATATTGACAAATACGATTCGGTAGAATCCGAGGAAGATTTAATTGCTTTATTCAACACGTTACAGAAATTTAAAGATATAAAAGGCAATCATCCGGTCGTAACTGCTTATTATGTAGTTGCCAATCCAAACTTCGAAAAAATAGAAGCAGCTCAGCGCAAGGAATATCATTTCGAAACGATTTTAGATACCTATAATCGATCAGAACACACTAAAAAAGTTCCCGAATTAATTAAAATAGGAATGGATAAAAAATTATTTATTCCGCAATACCATGGTAGGGAACATATTCATGTAAAGCGCTGGATGGAAGCAATTAATTCTAAATCCCAAAAAGAGCAAATCGCATTTGAAAATAGAGCAATTATTTCTACAAATTCTACAACTGATGCAAACCCGTTTACTAAAAATTATTTTGCAGGCCACGATTACTCAAGCGAAGATGAGTTTAAAGATTTGGAGGGAATTAATAAAGATGGCTTAGATTTATTTGAGCAAATTTTTGGTTTCAAATCAATTTCATTTACTGCACAGGGTGGCTTCTGGGGAGATTATATATTAAAAACCCTCTCCGAAAATGGCGTTCAGTTAGTTGGTGGCCAACAACAATTTCCAAATTTAAAAGGAGGTCATAAAATAATAAATAAATACTGGGGTCATAAAAATAAATTTAACCAGGTTTATTGGCGTCGTAATTGTAGGTTTGAACCAGCAAGAAATCAGGAGGTAGACTGGGTGGCTAGCTGCCTTGAAGAAATGAAAGTTGCATTTCGATGGGGGAAGCCTGCAGTAATAAGTTCTCATAGAGAAAATTTCACAGGTAGCATTTTTGAGGAGAATAGAGGTGAATCTTTAAAAAAGCTAGAAACCCTTTTAGCTGAAACATTGAGACGGTGGCCAGATATTCAATTTATAAGCACCCCACAATTAGCGGAACTTATGCTTGCAGAAAAGTAATATGTTATGCTAAAGCAAACTCTAAAAAAACACCTCATCAATAGCAGAGGTTCCCGCATTGATTCAAAAATAGTGGTTTTTGAATCGGACGATTGGGGCTCTATCAGGATTCCATCTAAAGATGTTCGGAAACAACTTTTAGAAAGAGGTTTGATTAAAGATACAGATGCTTTTTCCAAATATGATGCCTTAGAAACTTCTGAGGATTATTTTGCATTATATGAGGTATTCAGAAAATTCAAAGATAAAAACGGAAATCACCCAGTTCTGACTGCAAATATGATTTTAAATAATCCAGATTTTAAAAAGATTGCAGAAGGGAAATTCGAAACCTATTATAATGAACCTTTCCCTAGCACGTATCAAAAATATAAAGAAAGTGAAAATGCATTTGCTGCATTAAAAGAAGGAATTGAACAGAAACTGATTGTAACTCAATTTCATGGTAACGAGCATTTGAACGTTTCAAGGTGGATGACGTTTTTGAAAGAAGGAAACGAGCGGTATCATTTTGCTTTTGAACGAAATTGTTTTTCAATAGATGAAATTAGTTCTGAGAACAGAAGAGGTAATTTGATGGCTGCTTATGATTACAATAACCTCACAACAGAACTCAATTATGTAAGGAGAAGTATAGCAGATGGTCTAAAACAGTTTGAAGATTTGTTTGGATTTAAGTCGCAAACAACAGTTGCACCTTGTTATGTTTGGGATTCTGAAATAGAGAAAGTTTTTTACGACCATGAAGTGGATACTTTTCAAGGATCTTATGTACAGAATTGTCCGGTGCAGGGAAAAAATTTTAAAAAGAAGTACCGGTATTCGGGACAGGTAAATACTTCAGGACAGCGTTATTTTGTTCGCAATGGACTTTTTGAACCTAGTACTTCACCAAATGTGAATTGGGTTGAAAAATGTATGGAAAGTATCGCTATCGCTTTTAAGTGGGGAAAACCCGCTATCATAGGGACGCACAGAATTAATTTTGCAAGTCGACTCGATGAAAAGCAAAGAGAACAGAATTTAATGGATTTAGAATCTCTTTTGTCACAAATGCTTCAGTGTTGGCCTGAAATAGAATTTATGGATAGTGCCAGTTTAGTTAGTATTTACAAATAATTTATTATTCAATATTTAAAAATAAAGTCATCGTGCCGGAAATGAGTATAAAAAAGAAAATTGCAATTATTTCACCCTCCTTAAAAATGGGAGGTATTGAAAGGGCATTAACTGTATTAGCCAACTATTTTGCGAGTTTAGGACATCATGTGATTTTTATATCTTGTCAGGCGAGCAATTCTTTCTATCAATTGGAACAGGAAGTTCAGCTTTATGAATTTACTTATGAGCGAAAATCAGGCCTTATAAATAAAGTTAAGTTTTATTACAATCTTATCACTTATCTACGAAAAAAAGTTGCCGAAGTAAATCCGGACTGTGTCTTGTCATTCGGAGATGTTTTTAATCCATTGGTATTGCTTGCTCTTTATCAAAAAAAGGTTCCTGTTTTTATATCGGACAGAACAAGCCCAGACTTCCCTTTTAATCCTGTGGTAAAGTTTGGTAAAAAATGGTTGTATCCCAATTCAACCGGCTTTATAGCGCAAACAGAACGCGCTGCAAAATATAAAAAAACTCAGTTTAATAATCGTTTGAATATTAAAATTATTCCGAATGCGATTAAACCAGTCGCTATTCATCCTACAATATCACGTGAACAGCAGATCATTTATGTAGGCAGATTGTCAAAAGAAAAAGGGGTCGCTAGATTAGTACAGGCTTTCAGTAAAATAAAAAATAAGAACTGGAAACTTGTTTTAGCGGGTGACGGACCTGAAACCGGTAGATTACATCAGTTGGTAGAAGAATTACAACTGCAAAACCGAGTTGTATTTTTAGGTAAGGTGAATGAAGTAGATGTTTTACTGGCGCAATCCTCTATTTTTGTACTGCCATCCTTTTTAGAAGGTTTCCCGAATGCTTTGTGCGAAGCAATGTCGGCAGGTCTGCCCTCCATTTGTTTTGATTGCATTCCGCATGAGGAGTTAATTGTAGATGGTGATAATGGATTTGTTGTAAAAGACGGTGATCTTTCAGCCTTAGCACTTGTGATTGATCGACTGGCTGAAGATGAAAATTATCGAATAGAAATTGGGCAGAATGCCGCGAAAATCAGTGACAAATTAAGTCTTGATTTCATTGGAAAGGACTATTTAAAATTTATTTGTAATACGAAATAATATGAACTGGATTTATACTATTTACTTTTTTCTGCCCAACTTCAAAAGATTTGGCTTTCCTGGAAAAGTAGTTAACAAAGCGCTTGAAATGATAACGAAGCGCATTCTGGATTTAGTAGTACCCTCATCTCTAAAAAGAACACAGAAAGAACAATTATCAGGCATCAATACAGAAGAAAGAGAGATTGAATATATTGTATCCTTAACTTCTTTTCCAGGTAGAATTAATGAAGTATGGACCACTGTTGAAACATTATTACGGCAATCATTTAAACCGGATCAAATTATACTTTGGCTTTCTGAAGTGCAGTTTCCTGATAAATCAATACCTAATTCGTTATTAGATTTAAAAAAGCGTGGACTACAAATAGAATTTGTAAAAGATGACATAAGATCTCACAAAAAGTATTTTTATGCATTTGAAAGATTTCCTAATAGTGCTGTTATTACAGTTGATGATGATGTATATTATCCTGCAGATACTTTAAAATATTTGATAGAAGCAAACAATAGAAACAAAGAATCTGTCGTTGCAAATAGGGCACATCAAATAACATTTGAAGGTGAAAAAATGCAAACTTACAGACAATGGCGACATAATGTAAAAAGCAAGAGAAAATCTTCACACTTGTATGTCCCTACGGGAGTTGGTGGAGTTCTTTATCCGCCGTATTCATACCACGATGATATTTTCGATGATGAAGTTTTTAAACGAATTTGCTTTATGGCAGATGATTTATGGTTGAAAGTAGCTACTTTACGAAACAATACAACAGTAACAATTACTCCTTATTTTAATAAAGATTTATTAACTGTAGGCAGATCACAAAATATAAAATTAGTTTCATCTAATTCTATGGGAGGAGGTAATGACATACAGTTTAGAGATGTACTGGAGCATTTTAAAATAGATATTTACAGTTATAAAGACAAATAGCATGAAGAAATTAATAGTCGGCATCACTGCTGAAGGATCAGTCAATTTATTATTAGGACAGATGAATTATTTTCATACCGCAGGATATGAAACCTTTCTTATGAGTCCGCTGAGCGACCGATCTGCGGCATTTTGTAAAAATGAACATTGCGGACATTTGATCATCAATATTGATCGTGAAATTGCACCTGTAAATGATTTAAAAACATTAGTTCAAATTATCAAAATCTTTAAGAAAGTAAAACCTGATATTGTCAACTTAGGTACTCCTAAAGTATCTCTATTAGGATTATTGGCTGCAAAAATATTAGGAGTGAAGAAACGTATATATACTTGTCGTGGCTTTCGTTTTGAACATGAAAAAGGATTCAAAAGACAGATTTTAGTTGCCATGGAAAAGATTACTTCCAGTTGCGCGCATGAAGTAATCTGTATTAGTCCTTCGGTAAAAGCACTTGGTCTCCAACACGGTATTTTTTCTGATAAGAAAGCGATCGTCATTAACAAAGGAAGTAGCAACGGCGTTAATCTCGCCTTATTTGATCCAAACGACCAAAAACTTTTGGTAGAAAAAAACCAAATTATAGAAACGTACAATTTAAAGAATAAGTTTGTTTTCGGTTTTGTGGGAAGAATTGTGGACAGAAAAGGAATCAACGAATTAATTTCAGTATTTACAAAGTTTCATAAAAAATATAATGACAGTGTATTGATGCTTGTAGGACCTTTTGAAATGGATCAAATTGCCGATAAAGATTTGGTGAAAAAAATTGCTTTAAACGACCATATTATTAATATTGGTAGAGTTACCCAACAAGAAGTTCCTTTATATTTAAGCTTGTCAAACGTTTTTGTTCTTCCGGCTTGGTGGGAAGGTTTTGGAAATGTGTTGGTTCAGGCAGCAGCGATGGGAATACCAACTATCAGTACGACAGGAACTGGTACTTGCGACGCAGTATCAGATGGTTTTAATGGTTTTCTCGTAGAGCCAAAATCTGAAAGTCAATTGTATGATGCCATGGAAAAACTATATTTAGATAAAAATTTAGCTACTCAATTCGGAAAAAACGGCTTGATTTGGGCTCAAAATTTTGACAGAGAAATTATATGGAATAATTTAGAAAAAATATATACTTCGTAAATGTATCAACTCTATTTCAAGTCAATCATCGACAAAACAATTGCTTTTATAGCTTTAATTATTTCTTCTCCCGTATTTATTTGTTTGGTGGTGATTTTATATATTACCCATAATGGAAAGCCATTTTTCACCCAGAAAAGACCAGGAAAAGATGGTAAAACCATCAAACTGATCAAATTCTGTTCTATGAGAGAGCTGTTCGACGAGAATGGAAATCCACTGCCGGATCGGGACCGAGTGACTAAAGTAGGTCAATTTATTCGATCTGCATCTTTGGATGAATTGCCGCAGTTGATTAATGTACTGATAGGTGATATGAGTTTGGTAGGTCCGCGCCCTTTATTAATGAAGTATTTACCACTATATAGTACAGAGCAAAACCGCAGACATGAAGTAAAACCAGGAATTACAGGCTGGGCACAGGTTAATGGAAGAAATGCATTGAGCTGGGATGACAAATTCGCTCTTGATGTGTATTATGTGAATAAAATTTCATTTTTATTGGACTTAAAAATTATTATGCTTACTTTTGTGAAAATCATCAAAAAAGATGGCGTAAATGCCTCAATACAAACGACTATGACTCCTTTTAAAGGAAATAAATAAATTAAAAATGGAAGCGAAATTTTTAGAATTAGTTAAAGAAACTTTGGAAATCGAAGATAGAGACATTCAACTTAGCGATCAATTTAAAGGTTATCCGGAGTGGGATTCTTTAGCAAATTTAACGATGGTTGCAATGTTAGATGACGAATTTAATGTTGTGATCGACAATCAAAAATTTAAAAACATGAACACTTTGCAAGAGCTTTTAGATGAAGTTAAAAGTTTAAGTTAATAATATGTTTGATACCGATTTTCGCAATAAGACGATTTTAATAACAGGTGCATCGTCTGGGATAGGCAGGCAGACTGCTATTGATTTGTCTATTTTAGGGGCGAAACTTATTTTAGTTGGTAGAGATCTGTTAAAACTAAAAGAGACGCAAAACCTTTGTAGTTTACAGTCTCCAATTATTATAATGGGTCGTGATGTTACTGATGAATCCTTTCCCGAAGAGATTGTAAATATTTTAACAAGCCCTTTAAACGGAATCGTTTTAAATGCTGGCGCTGTGAAAGTAGCGCCAGTTGCATTTTTAAAAAGACAAGATGTCGATTCATTATTTGAAGTAAATGTAAAGAGCAATATTTTGTTGATGCAAAGTTTATTGAGGAAAAAAAAGATACAAAAAGAGGCATCGGTCGTTTTTATTTCTTCAATCTCAACGGTAAAAGCTACGGTAGGAAATGCGCTGTATAATGCTACAAAAGGAGCATTATCTAGTTTTGCACAATCATTAGCTTTAGAGTTAGCACCAAAAGGGATAAGGGTAAATACCTTATTACCTGGATATATAGATACCAATATTTTGGGAAGGGTTAGAAGTGAAGAGGAAGTAGAAAAGCATTTGTCCAATTATCCTTTAGGCAGATTTGGGCAGCCCAAAGATGTTTCGAATCTTATTTGTTTCCTGCTTTCCGATGGGAGTAAATGGATTACGGGTAGTCAAATAAAAATAGATGGTGGTTTTTCTATTCATTAATAAAAATTAGTATGAATTTAGTAATTATAGGAGCAAGCGGTTTTGCCCGTGAAGTATATGATCTGGCACTTATTTGTTATGGTCAAAATCCAAATTTTAAAGTAAAAGGATTTTTAAGCGACGGACCTTCAAATATTGAAGAAATGGGATACCCTAAAGTACTAAATACTGTAGATGGCTATACAATTGAAGAAGAAGATGTATTTTTCTGCGCTATTGGTAAAGTAAAAGACCGTAAAAAAACTTCAGAGATCATCTTAAAGAAGGGAGGAACTTTTATTAATCTAATTCACCCAACAGCAATTATATCACCCAGTGTAAAAATGGGCGCTGGTGTAGCAATCAAAGCTTTCAGCTCCGTCGCCAGTGATGTATCAATAGGAAGTTTCGTGTATTTACAAAGTTCGGTAATTATAGGTCACGATGTCATCATTGGAAACTACTGTCATATCAACTCATTTTCTTTTTTTGCAGGATATGTTAACGTGGAAGATCTGTGTGTGATCAATGCGGGAGCCAAACTAATTCAAAATATTAAAGTTGGAACTGGAGCAACGGTAGGAATAGGTAGTGTTGTACTTAGCAATGTAAAAGCTGAAACAACTGTTTTTGGAGTTCCTGCAAGAAAAATTATATAATGTTAGAATCAAAAATATCTGGCGTAAAAATCAATATGATTTCCACCAGTTTGCCTACAGAGAAAATACTGGTCAATAATAATACCTCTCATTATATTGCCGGAGAATTACAAACTTCTGCAGACTTAGGATATGATGCTGCAGAGCGCATCATTTCAAATCAATCTATTGGCAAAGAAGATATTGGTATATTGCTTTTTGGGTCTAAAACTCCGGATTATAGAAGTCCAAATACAGCGGCTATTTTACAGGGACGACTTGGACTTTCTGTCGATTGTATTTGCTTTGACACCAATGTTGGTGCAAATGGTTTTATTCAGATGACACAGGTGGCTGCAGCAATATTGGCCAAATCTACAAGTAAATATGCACTTGTAGTTATTGGAGATACGCCTTCTAAATTACAGGATCGTGCTGCTGGAATAAATTTCGAATTATCAGATGCTGCAACTGCGATACTTCTAGAGAAATCTTCCGATCATGATGTCCTGGAATTCTTCACCTACTCTAGTGGGGATCATTATAAAGGATCATCTTTAAAAAAAGGAGGATTTAGAAATTTTAATGAGAATACACCTTATGACGGTTCGAAATCTGAAAATTATATTGTAAATTCTGAATCACGAGATTTACAAGACTTTTTTGAAGATGTTCGTCCCTTAATAGATGATTTTTTAAAGGATAAAGAAACAGCACACTTCCTCAATTCCTTCGCGTTGGATCATCTTCATTTAAATGATCACTGGAAAAACGAGCGCAGTATTAAAGCTGACGCTTCTGAGTTACCTTTATTGTTGGAAAACGCAATTAAACAAGAATTGCTTCAATCAAATAATCTTCACCTTATATCTGCAGGAGAAGGAATGGCATTAATGGGTATGAAAATAACTTATGTACCTGAAATATTGCCCGTAAATTATACTTTAGATTATTTTAAAGATTATAAAATTTCACACGAAATGTAATTCAAATGATACAGACTACAATAAAAGGATCGAAGATTTCAGCTGTTTCAGTATGTACTCCATCTAATAAAATTCCGGTTACGGATTTCTATAAAGATTTTGGTGAAGAATTAGTTGACAAATTTTCAGGCATGGCAGGAGTTAAAGAAATATACCGCTCAAAGCCTGAACAAACGGCTTCGGATTTGGGATATCTTGCGGCACAAGAAATTTTTGAAGCTGGAAAAGCATCTGCAGATGAGATAGGAGTATTGGTTTTTGTGAGTCAAAAACCAGACTATCGTTCACCTGCAACTTCATACGTTTTGCAAAAACGACTTGGACTTAATCATGATGTTTTATGTTTAGATATTAATCTTGCATGTTCCGGTTTTGTATATGGGTTACAAACGGCGCTAGCTCTATTAGATAGTGTAATAGGGAATAAAAAAGCTTTACTTATTACGGCAGATACTTCCTATAAAACAATGTCTCCTCAAGACCGAACAATGATTATGCTTTTTGGAGATAGCGGTTCAGCCGTTTTACTGGAAAAAGATAATAGTGAAAATACGGAAGATTTTTCTTTCGCCTGCCGAACAGATGGTTCTAAATTTAAAAGTATTATTACTCCGGCCGGTGCATTTAGAAACAGAGATTTAAAGCCTATAGATGAAGCGTGGTCTGATGACATCGTTAGAAATGATTACAATACCCACATGAAAGGAATGGCAGTATTTGAGTTTTCTATTACTTCTGTACCTAAACTTATTAATGATTATTTTTATACAACAGGAACGACCTCAGAAAATTATGATTTTTTTATTCTGCATCAGGCTAATCTTTATATCCTAAAGCAACTGTCCAGAAAAAATAAAATTCCATTTGAAAAAATCCCGGTGTCGATTGATAGATTTGGAAATAACAGTAGCAATTCAATTCCTTTAGTACTTTCTGATCATTATTCAAACAACGGTCAAGAAAAGCTTAAAATGTTTGTTTCAGGATTCGGAGCAGGTTTATCATGGGCTTGTGGAAGCTTTTCAATTGACACATCGGTTATTTTACCCATAAAAGTGTCCGACGAATTCTTCGTAGATGAATTATAAAAAATAAAAATATAAAAAATGAGTAATTTAGAAAAATATAACGGCGTTTTTACAGAAACTTTTGCTGTAACTGTAGAGAAATTAAGTAACGATTTTTCATCAGATACTGTAGCTAATTGGGATTCTGTCTTGCAACTAAGTTTAGTTACTTCCATAGAGGATGCTTTCGACGTGATGTTTGAGCCGGAAGATATTATGGATTTCAAATCGTATGTAATTGGTAAAGAAATCTTGTTAAAATACGGCATAGAAATTTAACAAAATGAAAAGATTACTCAATAAAATAGTTCTCGTTACCGGCGCAAATAAAGGGATTGGCTTAAGTATCACAAAGAAATTCTTAGGCGAAGGTGCTATCGTGTATGCCGGAATTAGAGAGATAGAAAGTACTTCAACTGAACTTTATGATCTGAAATCACAGTTTTTAGATCATCTTCATATTGTTACGCTCGATGTTACTGATGCTGCTTTATGTAAGGGTATTATTCTTAAAATTAAAAAAGAACAAGGTCGATTAGATATTCTCGTGAACAACGCAGGCAAAATTTCTTATGAATTGGTGCCTTTCATCAACTTCGATATTTTTGAAGAGATGTTGCAAACCAATGTGATCGGCTTAATTCGTCTTAGTTCTTTAGCATCTCGATTAATGGGTAGGCAAAAGAGTGGCTCTATTATTAATATGTCTTCTATTGTATCTGTAAAAGGAGCAAAAGGACAAGCTTCTTATGCTGCCACAAAGGGGGCAGTAAATTCATTTACTCTTTCTTTAGCTAAAGAATTGGCGCCAGATCACATAAGAGTTAATGCCATCGCACCTGGCATGGTGGCAACAGAACGTTTATCGAAAGTAATGAGTGATAAATTTGAACATGTGAAAAATGATATTGGATTTGGGGATTTAGCACAGCCAGAAGACATTGCTAACATGTGTCTGTTTTTAGCCTCAGATGAATCTTCCTATGTTACAGGACAAATTATCGCAGTAGATGGTAGCTTAAAAATATAAGACTTATGATATTTAATTTAGATACGACTGATCCGTCAGGTATTGCTTTTGTGGATGATCAAAGCAATATCCTTACTTATGGTGAATTAGTTCTTTTTATCAAAAAAAATAGTGACTTATTACCTAAAAGAAGTCTTGTATTTATATTAGGAGATAATACCACGCCGGTTGCTTCATTTTTTTGTGCTTGTATTGAAAATAGATGGGTTCCGTTACTATTGAATAAGGATATTGACAATTCTTTACTGCAAGTTTATTTAGAAAAGTATAAACCACAAGCAGTTTTCACCTCGAACAAACACCATTTTGAAAAAGAGGTGCTGTTAGAATGGGATGATTATAAACTTTATGATAATCAGGAGGACCCAATAGCTTTATATGATGAATTAAGTTTACTTTTGCCTACCTCTGGAAGTACTGGAAGTCCAAAATTAGTAAGACATTCTTATCATAATCTTAGTTTTAGCGCAAAAAGTGTTTCTCAGTTTTATAACTTGTTACCTACTGATGTTGGATTGGCTTTATTACCTCTCTACTATACCATGGGCTTGTCTATCATCATGAGCCATTTACAAGTTGGAGCCAAAGTTGTTCTCACAAATTATGCATTAACCGACCGGAATTTTTGGAATTTGCTAAAAGAGGAAAAAATTACTGTATTGACAGGCGTACCGTACACCTTTGAAGTTTTATTCAAAATGCGTTTTGAAAGAGTTTCTCTCCCAAGTCTCCGGATCATTACACAGGGTGGAGGTAAATTATCCGAGAATTTATGGAATGCTTTGATAGCTTTCTCTGAATCTAAAAATGTTGAATTTGTAGCAACTTACGGACAAACCGAAGGCACGGCAAGAATGGCTTTTTTAGATTCAGCTCTAGCAAAATCGAAACAAGGTAGTATTGGAAAATCAATACCTGGAGGATCATTTGAAGTTTGGGATGAAAACGATTTACCCCTTACAAACATGGAAGTAATGGGTCAATTAGTTTATAAAGGAGGAAACGTTACACTAGGATATGCTGAAAATAACGACGATTTACTTTTGGGAGACGTGCGTCATGGTATTCTTAAAACCGGTGATGTTGTAAAAAGAGATGATGAAGGATATCTTTTTATCGTGGGAAGAATGAAAAGATTTTTAAAAATTTATGGTTTAAGAATTTCTTTGGATGAAACTGAACTTTTAATTAAAAATAAATTCAACATAGAATGTTATGCTGCAGGTGATGATGATTTACTTAAAATTTATGTAACTGATTCTACTATACTTAGTGAAATTAAACCATGGCTATCAAATACCATCAATTTATTTCATCAGGCAATTGAGGTCATCTGTATTGAAGAAATCAAAAGAAATTCGTCAGGGAAAATTATATTTAATCAGTGATTATTCATACTTTAATTTCTCCATATCGTCTCGCAAATAATTATTTGATTGAAATAGAAGCAGGCTGTTTTATAGGAGTAGATATCGGTTCAATTAATATCACTGAAATTACTTCCATAATTGATGTTAACAAAGGTAAATTATTAGGATACTTTTTAACTCATTCGCATGGCGATCATACCGTTGGAATTAAAAAAATTTGGGAGCTATATAAAATGCCTATCTACTGTTCATCTAATACATCATCAGAAATAAACAATCCAAGAAAAAATTTCTCAATATACTCTGAAGAAATAGAAACCTTTAGTTATGACCTTCCATGCAAAACCGTTGAAGACCACGAGATAATCAATTTTGGAAAAAGCTCATTTGAAATAATGCATGCTCCAGGACATAGCCCTGGTTGTATAGTAATTTTTCACAATAAATCAGTTTTTACCGGAGACTTTTTAATGAAGGATTTTAAAACACCACTAAATCTTCCAAATAGTTCAAGAAAGGATTATAATAAATCTAGAGAAAATTTTAAAACAAAATGCAGCAATAACAAGCTTACATTTTATCCTGGCCATGGAAAAAACTTTACAGAATTTGACGGAATGATTTGAGGTTTGTAATTTTTCAGCAACTACTCTAGATTATCTTCATTCTTTAAAGTCAAATATAATTTTCCAAAACGAATCTTTCTAATTGCTTACTTTTACTTTACAGAACATAAAATGCCCAAACAAATCTGTGATTTAACTTTTTCAATACTAAGTTTGGCAATTTTATGCGTAATTATTTTAATTATTTCATCGGCTAATACTAAATCTTTTGGATTGTTTTTGCAGTATCGAGTAGGAAAACATGATCACAAATTAAAAAACTAAAGACTCTTGATGAAATTACCCAAAAAATTAATTATACGGTCGATTACTATGTCAAACAAAAATTGATTAGTTACCACAGTTAATTAATATTCTCCTAGATCAAATGAGTTTCGTCGGTCCACGTCCCGATATTCCAGGATATGCAGATCTTCTAACTGGAGAAGACCGTCAACTTCTCAACAGATCAATCCTGCAGCACATAATGACACCGTCATTTGGTCGGATAAAGTCCGATTAAACAATTGGTATGCTCAAAACCAATCCTTTTCAATAGACTTCTCCCTCTTCTTCTACACTTTGACTCTGTTTGTACCATTTGACACTGAAAAATTCATTAAACGAAACAGTTAATAATAATAATAGTTTTTTTCAATTAGATAAAAAGCATTACTTTAGTAAATTTTTTTATACCTTTTGCGTTTGGTATTAGCTTATTTCTTTTTAATATTAATCCTTTTTAATCATTACATGAAAAGATGAGCAAAAACCCACAACTGGAATGAACTCAGGAATATTTTGAACGCTAAATTGGAGTGGTTTTCATGACCGAATTCAACTCATATTCAGTCTAAATTATATATCTTTGCAAATTAACATTTTTAAAGTTATCGCTTTGAATTAATTGAATTGTAACTACAATTATTATCAAATTCTACACTTGTTTCGACAAATTAGAAAGTATCTTGCAATTAATATAAAAGAAGGGTGATCTTACAAAAAACTCCAATCAATACAACTGGTCAACCATTAAAAAAAGTATATGAATTCTAAAATTTGGCTCTCTTCACCACACATGGGTGGTACTGAATTAAAATATATTAACGACGCTTTTGAACAGAATTGGATCGCCCCATTAGGACCGAACGTTAATGGTTTTGAGCACGACTTAGAAAATTATCTTGGAAACGATAGCATCGTAGCAGCTTTAATTTCTGGTACTGCAGCGCTGCATTTAGCACTAATCATTTTAAAAGTGAAACGCGGTGACGAGGTTTTTTGTCAAACGATGACTTTTGCAGCTTCGGCAAATCCAATCGCCTATGTTGGAGCAAAACCCGTCTTTATCGACAGTGAAACCGACACCTGGAATATGTGTCCCGATGCATTGAGGGAAGCTTTACAAAATAGAGCAATTGAAGGCAGATTACCAAAAGCAGTAATTGTTGTTCATTTGTATGGAATGCCTGCAAAAATGAAGGAGCTCACCGAAATCTGTGCTGAATTTAACATACCCTTATTAGAAGATGCTGCAGAGGCCTTAGGAAGTTCCTACAAAGGGCAAAACTGCGGAACTTTTGGTCAAATGGCTATTTTGAGTTTTAACGGGAATAAAATCATTACCACCTCAGGTGGGGGTGCTTTAGTTACAAAATCCAACCATGACAAGCAGCGCGCAATTTTCCTTTCAACCCAAGCCAGAGATCAGGCACCACACTACCAACATTCAGAAATTGGCTACAATTACCGCTTGAGCAATATAGCTGCAGGGATAGGACGTGGACAAATGGAAGTTTTGACGAACAGAGTAAATGCCCGAAGAAAGAACCATCAATTTTACCTTGAACTGTTCAAGGATATCAAAGGAATAGACGTCTTAACAGAGCCTTCCGCAGATTTCTTCTCCAACTATTGGCTGAGTGCTATTACGGTAAATTCTCAAATCACTGGTTTTGACATAGAAGATTTAAGAAAAAGTTTTACGCTCGACAATATCGAGTGCAGACCCTTGTGGAAACCCATGCATATGCAACCAGTTTTTGAAAACTGTGCTTATTTTGGTGATGATAATGTTGCAGAAAAGTTATTTAAAACAGGCCTATGTCTTCCATCTGGTTCCAACTTAACAGATCAAGACCGAGAACGAATTGTCACCATTTTTAATAAGGTACTGGTATAATCATCCGTTTTCTACTCAGGAATTATAATTGATTTAAATTCTTATTTCAAATTAACTGTAATACCTGAGAAACAAATAACTCTTGTCTATTTAACAAATACTCCTCTGCTGCCGCATTCTATGAAAAAAGAAACAAGTAAAAACTGTTAAAATTTTGATGTAAATTTCTGCCAATTACAGCAAAAGTGCGGCTTACAATTTCACATTTTATGTTATTAAAAATTTAGGACATTGGTTATTTCCAATCATAGGCTTGCCCTTGTGCCTTTTATATGTGATCCTGAAGTATCGGTTAAAAAATATCAGCACGATGTAATAAAAAAAAAAAACGATCTTAATTCTTTAAGAAAAGTTGTTGAAGATTGGTCGCAGCATCGTCATTCTCTTATTTTATTTTTTCTGCAAAGACTTTTCGAGACTTCGAAGTTTGCAATGAGTTTTTTTTTATATTTACAATATGAAAAAAATAATATTTATTTTGAGTTTGTTGACGGTCAACTCTTATGAAGCACAGTTTAAAATCAATGTAGAAGCACCCTCTTCATTTACACCGAAAGAAGTTTATCTCTATACGCTAAATGGCTCCAAAGATGTCCTAAATAGCAAAGAAATAAAAAAAGGCAATTCATGGCAAATTAATGTCGACAAACCTTATACAGGGATGATGAAATTGTATTTTCCGGAGAACAATGCATCTATTAATTTTATCTCAGAAAATAAAGACGTCAAAATGAAATTTGAAACGGAGAAAGATAAAATTGTAAAGATTGATTATATTGATGAAGCAAATTATATAATGAATCAAATGCAGGATATTCAGCAAAAAAAAGAATACATCTTACCAGCGTTATACCAAATTAAAGAATACTATAAGACTAAAAGTGATTTTGGTACGGCGCTAAACAATGAAGTTCTTCGGCTCTCAAATGCTACCCCCAACCTTACTAAGTTCCCATTTGTTACTTATTACAATACCAACTACAATAGATTTTTGGAAAAGAGTGCAACCAAGAGTCCTATTACTCATGAGCAAATTATCGATTTTTTGACAAAGTCAAACGAGATGCTTGAGAGTTCATCGCTCTTGAGACCAGTTCTTGTTGCTTATTTAAATGCTGGTTCTAGTGCCAATGTTTCTGCAGATGTAGATAAAATGCTTAAAACTGTAAATGTAGAAACCCCTCGTGGACAAACAATCCTTTCTGAGCTTATTGAGATTTTTGATACTTATGGTATGCAGGATTTAAAAGACAAATATCTTACCGAAGCGAAGAATTTGAAATGTACAATTAATGAAAGATTAACAAAGACGATTGCAACAAACGTTAATACTGAGATTGGAGCAACATTTCCAAATTATGTTTTCCAAAGAGTTTCGAATACTAAAGCCAAATCTATTTATGATGTAAAAGCAGATAAAAAAGTTATTATTTTCTGGGCTTCTACCTGTTCGCATTGTGAGAAAGACTTACCGAAGATTATTGAGAAGTATAATGCAATTAAAGGATTGAAAGGAGAAGTTATTGCTTTTTCTTTAGACAATGATGCTGAGGCCTATGAAAACAAAGTTAAAATGCTACCTTGGATTAATGACTCAGAACTCAAAGGCTGGAACAGCTCAGTGTCAGAAACTTACAACATTCGTGCAACTCCGAGCTATTTTATTTTGGACAGTAATAATAAAATCATTGCCAAGCCTGATCATGCAGCAGATGTAATTTCTTATTTAAAGTTAAATTAATTTTTGTTACCTCGTAAAATATTTTTATATTTGCACCACCTTAAAAAAGGCGAGGTAGCTCAGTTGGTTAGAGCGCAGGATTCATAACCCTGAGGTCACGGGTTCAATTCCCGTCTTCGCTACTAAAAAAGTCCAGTATTTTGCTGGACTTTTTATTTTCTATGAAATTTGATTTAGCCTAGTTTAGGATTCACCCCATTTAAATCAGTGATAACGGATGAGCAAATCGATGAAATAAGAATAGGTTATACTGCCTTCTTGTTGATTGCTTTTTAAAAATAAATCATTGGTGAAACCGAAGAATACATCCAAAAAACCTTCGTGCTTTTTAACGAAAAGTTTTTCTGCAATTCGATCTCGTTTCATTCCCTCAGAATAGTTTTCTAAAACGGTCTTAACAAATTCTTGGTCATGCTCGGCTAAATAACGAAGTAGAGATTTTAAAACAAAATATTCGGTGCTGTATTTTAAATCTAAATTTTCCGAATTTCTTCCGATCAAATATCCCATGAAATTCGCCTCTTGTTCTCGCGCATAACCCAACTGATGCGAACTTTCGTGCGCCAAAGTAAACGGAAGATAAGTAGAAGGCAATTCCGCATTATATTGCGCTTCTGCAGTAAATGGGTTATAATATCCAAAAATCCCGGTGTAACTCATCACCCCTTTGAATAAACTTGGTTTGAAGGAATTAATCTCTATCGCTTTTTTATTATTTAAAAATTGGGGAAGATGATGTTGATTTTTTAAAACTTCCGTTTCAATCTTTGCTAAATCATCTACTTTGAAAACACCGTTTCGGTCTTCTTTTACCAAGGTCCGGGTTTGCTTGCAAAGGTCAAGATATTTTAACGTTAAAGATTTTGTTTCTTGAAGCGAAATTTTGCCTTTCGGTAATTTTTCGATTATCGGTTTCTGGAAATATAGCATTCCCCAAAATATTTGATAAACGAAATAAAGAAGATTCAAAATCATTAATAATTTTAATAAAAATGAATTTCGGGATTTCTTTTTTACAATTTTAATGAAGAAATAAATCAAAACAATTCCTAAAAAAACATAGCAAATATCGCCAACTGAAAACGGAAAACCTGCCACTATTTTTTGATGAAATACTTTCTGAAACTCAAAAAATCGTTCAAATAAATTGATGAAAAAATCAACTTTCGAGAAGAGATAAAACAAAAGAAATTGGGCAAGTAAAATACCTGCCCAAAATCTTTTTCTTGTAGATAGGTGGTTTTTATGAGTGTCCACCTTCGTTTTTTACTTGATCTAAACTAATGCCTTGGGCTTTTAAAATACCGGTTATGCGAATCGCATAAAACACGAGGTAAGCGAAACAGAGAATCCCAACAATATAGCTGAAATGAATATTGGTCATATCTGCAAGCACCCCTTGAATCCAAGAAATAATTCCACCTCCCATAATCATCATAATTAAAAAACCAGAACCTTGATTGGTATGCTTCCCTAAACCATTAATGGCTAAAGCAAAAATACACGGCCACAATGTTGAACAAAACAAACCTACACTTGTAAAGGCATAAACCGAAGTCATCCCAGTAGTTAGCATACCGATTACGATTGCTAAAATTCCCATTACCGAGAAAATCAAAAGCATTCTCGCAGGATTACCTTTACTTGCAATATCACAAGCAATCATCACAAGAATGATCGTACCATAGATATAAAAATGAGACAAATCGTGTTTGGCAATCGCATTCACCAAAAGGAAAACTCCGAAAGCTAAATAAGGTGCTAAAAATCTCAAAATTTTCTTGAATCCAGCGCTGATGTCGAATGCTTCAACAGCTCCTGTCCAACGTCCAATCATTAATGAAGCCCAATATAAAGAAACATAAGGCGCAATTTCTTTCGTGGAGAATCCCAAAGATTTTTCCATATAAGCCGGCAAATTACTCGGTGTGGAAACTTCAACGCCTACATAAACGAAAATTGCGATCATTCCCAAAACCAATTGTGGGTATTTCAATGCGGAATCTCTGTGTTCGCCTGGAACTACATCATCAGTAACCTCTGTAATGGTTGGAGTAACTTGGGGTAAAGAGGAAAATTTAAGCAAAATTGCAACTAAAATAAATGCGCCTCCTAAAACCATGTAAGGAATTTTCACCGATTCAATACTCGCTTCCGTATTAGAAGCAGTCGCAGAACCGAAAATTGCAAAGGCAACGATTAACGGACCAATGGTCGTTCCGAGGTTATTAATTCCTCCAGCCATCGTAAGTCTTTGCGAACCAGTTTCGGTAGGTCCCACTTCAATAGCGAGCGGATTCGCAACAATTTGTTGTAAAGAAAATCCTAATCCCAAAATAAATAATCCCGAAATCATTAAAGGAAATGAACCCAAATTTGCCGCAGGATAAAAAAGCAAAGTTCCCGATGCCGATATTAAAAGCCCTAAAATCAAACCATTTTTGTAGCCAATTTTATTAACCAAATCTTGTTTAATCGCTTTTGAAATAAACATGTAAATAAGAGAACCAACAGTATAAGCAACATAAAATGCAACAGATACCAATTGACTTTGCCCCTGCGTAAGGTCAAAAGCTTTTTTGAAAACAGGAATTAAAATATCGTTGCTCGCTGCAACAAATCCCCAAAAGAAAAATACGGTAATCAAAGGCACGAATTGCCCCCAATTGGTTTGTTTAGAATAATTTGACATAATTAGTTAATAATTTCTTAAAAACAAATATAACTATTATTTTGTCAAATTGGGTTTTCCAAAACTTTTTTTATTTCCGCATGAGCAACAGCTTTCAAATCGTTTGCGGTTTGGTTCGGCTCCAGAATATCATTGCAATAAACCTTCACTTTCCCCGGGAAACCTTTCGAATTATCAAACGGAAACATCTCCTTCAAACCAACAAATGTGAAAACCGCCAACGGAGAATGATACTTGGTTGCCAAAATAAATGCGCCATCTTTGAAATCATCCAAAATCACCGACTTATCATCCGGCACGCCACCTTCCGGGAAAATCACAATACTTTGTCCCTCATCCATTCTTTCGGCGCAGCGGCGATACACATCGGCACGGCTTCTGGCAGAACTTCGATCCACCATCACGCAAATTCGTTTATAAATCGTACCGAAAATAGGAATTTTCACCAATTCTTTTTTTCCGACATAACAAAGCGGATGATTCGGCATCAGAATACACGGCAACATCACATCCATAATCGAAGTATGATTCGAAACAAAAACATACTGCCGGTTTTTATCAATTTTTTTATCCGTCAAATTAATCAGTTCATAGCGGAAACCCATCCCATAAAACATTCCGAAACACCAAATGCGGATAAATTTGTAGGCATATTTATAATGCTCTTTTCTAATCGAAAGCAACAAAACAGGAATCCCGAGAACAATCGTAAGTACAGCGCCCAAAACAATCATCCAACCGCGCCAAATATAATTCAGAAATTTCGTCATTTACAAATATTTAATTTTTAGGAGCAAGAAACTTGAGGTTTCATTTCCACAACCAGTCCCGTTTTCCGCTATATCTTTTTTGGTGATTTCGACTGCGCTCAATCATCAAAAAAGGATGCCGCTACAACTGGGGCTAAAAAGAAGATTCAGGTTTTCTCAGACTACCAACTACAAATGGTTAGCCATTAAAAATAACTTTCTTTTTTACGGTATAATTCAGGGTTGAAACCAAAAGAATTGCCGAAATTTTACTCAATATCTCTTTGCTAATCACGAAGAAACCTAAATCGATATTCTCTTTGAATACAAATCTAAAGAAAAGTTGGAAGAAAGTTAAGCTGAGCAAAGTGGAGAAAAAAGAAACAAACATAAAGTAAGCAAATTCCTTGCGTTTAGAATGTTTGCCACGCTCAAAAACAAACCAAATACTCAAAAAATAATTGGTGATAATCCCGCAACTTGTTGAAAATATATTGCTTAGCGGAAAGTGAATCCCGTAATAATTATTTTCTTCCGAGAAAATGAGTGGCAGATAAATACTGAATATTTTAAAGGATCCAATTTCGACCAAAGCACTGAGTGCTCCAGCAACCACGAAAAGTAAAACTTGTTTTTGTTTGAGTAGAAGTTCTTTCATATGTATAAATGCAAATTTAAAACTATATGTTAAACAATCAGAAAAACTTGTTAAAATATTTTTTCGCTTTGATATATTGTTTACTTTTATTTAGTGAAAGCGATTCACAATAACGCAACTCGCTCATTTACAATGCATTATTTACATCATTAACCAATCGTAAGTTTTAAGCCAGTCAAAATTTAATCACTAAAAAACATGACCACACAAAGACCTTACCGAAAATTTATGCCTCAACAAAAAAAAATTGAGGAATTAGAAAAAAAGAGTCCTCGTTTCAAAAGGGTATATTCCGAATACGAGTTGATGTCTGACCAATTATGGGATCTAGAAAATACAGATACAACAAATCTTCCTGATGATTTTATGGAAGCTTTAAAATTGCAAACCGAATATCTTGAAGAAGAAATTGACGATTGGCTTCTGGATCATCCAGAACAATAATTTTAGCAGCAGATGAGTTCATAAATAAAGTGATTTTTATAGTTAAAAGAATGAAAGCCCATCTTTTGAAATGAGATAAAAAGTCGCAGAGCGACCAACTATTGGTAGAAAAATTTCAAATAATGAAATTAAGCTCCTGAGGAGCGACCGATAAAACCCAATTTAAAAATAGATAAGCATAGAATAAAAGATGACGTTCCTCCGTTCTGTGTTAAAAATTAAAATACTTGTGAAAAATTAAACATTCTCTTATTCTCACTTTTAAATCTGCAGGTTTTCTTGTATAATGACCGATTAAATCAGAAGCTTTATCTTTGCAGAAATTGTCGAAGAATAGTTATGAACATCAATCTTACCCAAAATAAAAATCTAAAACTCTTTAAACTTATTTCTGAAGTTGCCGAGAAAAATAACCAAACGGTTTTTATTGTCGGTGGTTACGTTCGCGATTTATTGATGAAAAGAAAAGCACCAACCGATATTGATTTTGTGACAGAAAGTAACGGAATGGATTTGGCAAAAGCCGTCGCCAACGAACTTAACCCAAAATTAAAAGTTTCGATTTTCAAAAATTATGGCACTGCGATGTTCAAATACGACGATTTGGATTTGGAATTTGTGGGCGCAAGAAAAGAAAGTTATTCCGAAGACAGTCGGAAACCTTCCGTAGAAATTGGGACTTTGGAAGACGACCAAAAACGCCGCGATTTCACCATCAACGCTATGGCGATTTCTTTAAACAAAGAAAATTTTGGCGAACTCATCGATCCTTTCAATGGAATGGATGATTTGAAAAATAGAAATCTACGCACTCCTTTAGAACCAAGCCAAACCTATTCCGACGATCCTTTGCGAATGATGCGAGCGATTCGGTTTGCTTCGACTTTAAATTTTAAAATTGAAGAAAATTCTTTAAAATCAATTAAGAGCGAAGCCGAAAGAATTAAAATCGTTTCGTTGGAAAGAATCATGGTTGAGTTTAATAAAATCATGCTTTCAGAAAAACCTTCCGTTGGTTTAAAACTCATGGAAGAAACCGGTTTGATGCAACTTATAATTCCGGAATTAACGGCTTTAAAAGGCATTGAAGAAGTGGAAGGACAAACGCATAAAGACAATTTCTGGCACACGCTGGAAGTGGTAGATAATATTTCGAAAAACACCGAAAATCTTTGGCTTCGTTGGGCAGCTTTGCTTCACGACATCGGAAAAGCACCGACGAAAAAATTCGATAAGAAAATCGGCTGGACTTTTCACGGACACGAATTTCTGGGTTCGAAAATGGTGAAAAATCTTTTCTATCGCCTGAAACTTCCGCTCGGAAACGACATGAAATATGTGCAAAAACTCGTGAAATTATCTTCAAGACCAATTGCGTTAATTGATGACGGAACTTCGGATTCTGCGCTGCGCCGACTTTTATTTGATGCCGGTGAAGACTTGGAAGATTTGTTTATTTTGAACAAAGCTGACATTACCACAAAAAATTCTTCGAAACAGGCGAAGTTTAAAAAGAATTTTGAATATGTCGCCATTAAAATAAAAGAAGTGGAAGAAAAAGATCAGGTCCGGAATTTTCAGCCGCCGATTTCGGGTGAAGAAATTATGGAAATGTTCAACATTAAACCCGGCAGAGAAATCGGAATTTTAAAGGAAAAAGTTAAAGAAGCGATTTTGGAAGGCGAAATCGGAAACGATAAAGAAGAAGCGAGAAAGTTCGTGATTCGTGAAGGAGAATCATTGGGGTTAATTTTGCAATAAGCGCTTTTAGTAAAACAAAATAACTTTGACAAAGTTGATTGAATTTAAAATTTGGATTTACTTTGCGCTAAATTTTACAAACGCAAGGATAAAAAAAGTGAAATCAACCATAAAACCTCCCTATTTTAAGACAAACAAAGGCGTTAACACTTATTTTAAGTCCCGATAATTATCGGGATACAAGTTTAAGAGTATTAGTTATTGATAGTATTTCACTAAATAGATAACAGGTGTATTTTAAAAATATAAAAGCCCTTTCAAATAGCAATGAAAGGGCTTTTTCTATTTTAAAAAATCCATTAAAACTGATAATTTGCACCAATTGTATAGTTTCTTCCTTTGGTATTAAAACCAATCACATCAACGTAAGAAATGTTGAAAAGATTACCAATATTTACATAAGCATTAATGTTTTTAATGATATTCTGATTGATATTTAAGTTAAATAAATTGAAACTCTCTAACTCCACATTTTCTGTAGAAAAAGTAGCAGAATTGTAATAAGCATCTGCTCTTTTGGAAACAAATTGATGACTGAAATTAATTCTTGTTTTGGTAAAAGGCGAAACTTCAAGATAAGAATTTACCCTTTGTTTCGGTTGACGAAGCATGGTTTCTTCTTTTTCTTTCTCTACAAAACTGAAATTTGCGCCCAATTTAAACAGTTCGTTGAAACGATAATCAGCGGCGATTTCAAAACCTTTTACTTTATTGTCGCCCACATTTTTAAATTGTCCTGCATACGTCACAAAATCAACGGTTTGGTAGGCAAATGCTTCTTTTTCTTGTCTTTGGAAAAGGCTTGCGGTAACATTCAAACTTCTATCTTTTTTACCGAAAGCCAAATCAATTTCATGCGAAGAATTGAGTTCAGGTTTCAAATCGAAATTCGGTAAGGTGTAAGGAAGTGAACCGTAATTTTGGTACAAAGTCGGTGCTATAAAAGCCGTAGCAAAGGAATATCCTACTTTGAAATAAGTGTTGTCCATTTCGTGTAAATAGAACGGATTGAGGTTGTACACGAAATGATTTCCAAATTTAGAATGATCCGTCATTCTGGCTCCAAGATCAAGATTAAAACCATTATAATTAACATTTGCCGTTGCGAAAACATCAAAATTGTTGAGTTTGGTATCATTCAAAATCAAATCATCCTGCATGGAAGTTCCGCCCCAAGGAAGCGATTTTGCGCCCAATTTTTGGGTTTCATATTGAAGTCCAACAATAAAACTGAAACGATCTGAAACTTTATAATGATTAAAAATTTCTGAGAAAAAATTTCTTCCCGAATAACTGAATTGATCTTGATAATGGTCTGAAACGAAGTTCTGTCCTAATCTTTCATTTCCGGAAAGCCTTGTATTAAAGGTGATTTCGCCTTTGTTATATTTGAAATTTGCATTTGCACCTGCATAACTTTGTTCATCATTTCCACGGTATTTTCCATCGGTGAAAGCTCCTTCATCGTAATCGAATAAATGATGGTTCCACCCTCCATTTAAATTAATCGTAAAATTATCAGTTTTAAAGCCAATATTGGCATTGAAATTTTGTTTTTCGAAACCGTCTTTATCAAAATTTTCTCCTGTCGCAGAAGAAAAACCTTCGGATTTTTCATTAAATCCGGAAATTTGATAATTGAATTGATTGAGTTTTCCTCTAAGTCCCAAGTTTTGCGCAAACGTATCATAAGAACCAACTCTCGCGCCTAAAGTTCCCTGGATTTTGTCAACCGAAGAAAATTTAGTTTTAATATTGATCACCGAAACCGTAGCATTTGAACCATACAAAACCGAAGAAGCACCGTTTAAAACCTCGATGCTTTCTATGTTTTCTAAAGATAAAAGTCGAAGATCTGCCGCATTATAATCGTTTCCTGTAACGTCTTTCAAAGGAATGCCATCAATTAAAATGAGAACATTCGCACTTTTTCCACCTCGAATTTTCATCGATTTTGGTTCTTGAGCGTTGTTGAAATTTCCTGTGATTTGAATTCCGGCAACTTGATCGAGAACATCATTTACATTTTGACCTTTGTATTTTTGAAGATCTTCTTGGGAAATCAACTGAACGTTTTTTCCGGTTTTGTAAAGTTGTTGCGGTGTTTTTGAAGCAATTGTTACTTCATCGATGGTAGATTCTTGTTGGGCAATAATGTTTGAACTTACGACAAGCATTGCTCCAACCAAGATTAATTTTTTGTTCATTTAAAAAATAATTAGGTTAAAGATGACTTATCGGAAAAAATGCAGGTAAAAAAACAGAACTGAAAGTTCAGTAATTCACGACTCTTCCTCCGAAAGCGTTTAATAATAATACTTTCAGTAAGGTCTCCTGACTTTCACAAAACTGCACCTTCCCGATTGCTCAGTGGTTGTGTCGCAGTTTCACTAATGGTGATTTACAGTTGCGGGGACAGTCTGTGATTTTCACACAATTCCCTTTTCTAAAAGCGATGCAAAGGTATTGTTTATTTTTTATATTACGAAAACTTCGGAATGTTCAACTTCTTCTTTTCGTTTTTTTTTAAAATCTGAAGGACGGATCACTTTTGAGTTCTCATGAGCTTTAAACACAATTCCATCCAAACAATGAGGTTAAACCTTCTCCTTTCTTGAAGGATTTGTAGAAATTTTTGTTGTTTAACAATTCTTTTTTGTCGATCATAACTGTATAAAGTTTAAAAATAGTAAAAAGTTATCTTCGGAAAATTTTTGAGCTTTTGAGGTCTCAAAAATTTTCCGAATAACTTTTCAACTTACACCGTTAGTGAAACACTACCTTTTCATCGTATAAAAATTGATAGCCAAAGGCACTATTTAAAACAAACCTTAAAATTAATTTGACGTGAATATTAATAAAAAAAAAAATGAAAATCAATTCTGTACAAATTCAACAAAAAAAACCTGAATCCACGCGAATTCAGGTTTTATATTTTAATAGAAACTTTTAATTATAAAGACACAATTTCTGCCAATACTTTTTGGGTTTCTACCTTGAGTTCTTCTAACCCATCATTATTAAAAATAATAAAATCGGCTAATTTCACTTTGTCTTTTTCTGGCATTTGTCTCAACATAATTGTTTCAACTTCGCGGTAGGTTTTATTATCGCGATCCATTACTCTCTTCAATCGGCAGTTATCATCAGCAGTGACCAAAACCGATTTGTAGCAACTTTCATTGAGTTTCAACTCGAACAAAAGTGCAGTTTCTTTAAATACAAAATCGGTCGTTTGTTGACTCACCCAAGTCTCAAAATCAATTTTTACAGCAGGATGAATTAATGAATTGAGTCTCAGTAATAATTCTTCATTATTAAAGACCATCTCAGAAACATATTTCCTGTCATATAAACCATTTTCTCCATAAGCATCTTCGCCCAAAAGTTCTTTGATATTCAGTTTCAAAACCTCATCATCATTCACAATATCTTTCGCCCGAATATCCGAATAGTAGACAGGAAAACCTGCTTCTTCTATATATTTCGATACGGTTGATTTTCCGGAACCAATTCCTCCTGTAATTCCAATAATTTTTGTACTGTCCCTGGGTTCGGGTTCAGGTTCTTCTTCTATCATAATTTTATTTTATATACTTAAATCTGTCTATTTTTTTAATTTGAATTTTTTGATATTTACTTAATACCCAAAAACCTCATTCATCGAAAAAGTTTCGTCCAAACGAACTCCTTTTTCAGTCATTTTTAAACTCGCCAATTCGTTGTGCGCATCATGTTCAAAAAACAAAAGATAGTCATTATCCACACATTGTTTCAAAAACTTGCCTTTTTCTTCCATTGTCAAAAGTGGACGCGTATCATAACCCATCACATAAACCTGCGGAATATGCCCAACTGTCGGGATTAAATCCGCTGCAAAAACAATCGTTTTTTCCTGATATTGAATCACGGGAAGCATTTGTTTATCAGTATGCCCGTCCACGAAAATCACGTCCATTTTCAAATCGGGCGCGAAACCATAGTTTCCACTTTTCGGAGTTGGCAAAAAATTCAACTGTCCACTTTCTTGAATCGGCAGAATATTTTCTTTAAGGAAACTTGCTTTTTCTCTCGGATTGGGTTCTGTTGCCCATTTCCAATGATCTTCGTTCGTCCAGAAATGCGCATTTTTAAAGGCTGATCGATAACCGCTTTTCTCGTCGTTCCATTCAATCGCGCCACCGCAATGATCGAAATGAAGATGCGTAAGGAAAACATCGGTAATATCTTCTTTTACAAAACCATATTTTTTAAGATTTTTATCTAAAGTATCATCGCCAAAAAGCGAGTAATGACCAAAGAATTTCTCGTCTTGTTTGTTTCCAAGACCGCAATCGATCAAAATTAATTTTTTGCCGTCTTCCACCAAAAGCGAACGGGTTCCGAGTTCGATTAAATTTCTTTCATCAGCAGGATTAGTTCGTTCCCAAAGGGTTTTCGGCACGACGCCAAACATGGCACCGCCGTCTAACTTAAACTTTCCGCATTGGATTGGATATAGTTTCATAAATTATAAATTTGAGGATTTGAAAATTTGTTAATTCGGCAATTGATTAAATGCAATAATTACCTCATTTTCAAATTATCTAATTGATTTCATTTTTTCAGCAATTTTAATTGAATTTTCGTCGTTTGACGCTCCTAAATTAAGAATAATATTTTCAAAATCTGCATCATTCCTGTTTTGGCTCAATTTATTGGCAATAAAAATTTCGGATGGATAAATATTGATTCCAAAAGCACCTTTCATTTCTTTTCTCACAAATTCGTCGCCCATTTTCTCCACAAACATCGGACATTTTTGAGCATTTTCATATTTGAAAGTCAGTTTTTTCAAATGCTCATAAAGTTCATCATCATTCATCAATTTCACTTTTCCACGAATTTGAACCGCTTCATAATTCCAGGTTGAAACATTTGTTTTTTCATACCAAGAAGACGAAATATAAGAATGCGCTCCCAAAAAATCGCACAAAACTTCATCGCCGTCTTTCAAAACTTTTGCCTGAAAATTAGCTTTTGAAAGATGCGTTTCGAGATAAAATCCATCATTAATTTCATTCAACAAAAACATAGAATGGGTCGCCAATAATTTTTCTTTATTGGAAATCAACAGCGCAAAAGCATTTTCACTAATGATTTTTTTCATTAATGAAAGGTCTTCGCTTTTATAGATTTTTGGCATGAACATTGGATTTTTTTGTTTTAATTCTTACTTCAAAAGTTTATTGCCTCCCAAGTTTTCCAGAACACTCATTTGTTGAATGGCAATTTTATTGAGTTTAAGAAGTCTCTCTTTTTGAGGAAATTTATCTTGAATAAAATGGGCATTCAGATTTTCGAGATTAGAAAGACAAATAAGTTGATTTACCGTTGCGTAATCCCTCATATTTCCTTTTAAATCAGGATTTGATTCTCTCCATTGTTTAGCCGTAATTCCAAACAAAGCCATATTGAGAATATCGGCTTCATGGGCATAAATAATCGAAATTTCTTTAGTTGTAAGTTCTTTAGGAATAAGGTTTTGCTTGATTGCTTCTGTATGAATATGGTAATTAATTTTTGCTAATTCTCTTTTTGCCGACCAACCTAATTGTTTTTGTTCTTCCTCTTTTAGCCGCTGAAATTCAGTAATTAAATAAAGTTTAAAAGTAACACTAATTGCTGAACCAAATTCAAAAGCAATGTCTTTATGAGCATAAGTTCCGCCGTATTTTCCTTTTCTTACAATAATCCCGATTGCATTTGTTTTTTCAATCCATTCAGATGAACTCATCGTAAAGTTAGCTAATCCTGCCTGCATTTTAAAGTGGTCAGATTCGACCACTTTAAAGTTTGAATTGTAGATCAATTCCCAAGTTGAGAGAAATTCTAAAGCATATCTTGTCCTCAACCAATTTTTTATAACATCTGCCGCACGACTTTCATTTTCCTTGGCATTTGCCATATCTGTTAAAGAAATGTAGTCTTTGTCATTAACAGAAATAACTGTTATTTCACTATTTCTTACATTGATTTTTGCCATAACCGAGATGTATTCTTGTTTGATTTAAAACTTTAACTTAAAGCATTTTCACTAATGATTTTTTTCATTAATGACAGGTCTTCGGTTTTATAGATTTTTGGGATGAACATTTATTATTAAGGATTTTGTGTTGAGTTTTTAAAATAATCGTTAGAATATCTATTTCGCGATATTTTTATATTTATTAATTATCTCTTTCAGTTTTTTACTCGTTATATTAAGTTCAGAAATTTCTAAATCATAAACTTTATCAGACTTTGTAGAAATAGTCAAAAATTCTCCTGAAACCTTTCCTGTATTAATTCTGTCTATTTCAATATTTTTTATTTGATTCCAACTTAAAAACTGTTTTTTTAATGTCAAGCCATTAGAATTAATTTTTAATTGAGTCTTATTATTAGAAATTCGAGTCAAATAATAAACTAAATTTGAAATTCCTACTAATAAAAGTATTATTGATAATATTAAATTCTGTCTCTCAAAGTAAAAATAAGCAGAAAGTACAAAGACGATTAGAACAGAAAGTGATTCAAGACCCAATATACTTTTCGAGTATTTAAAATCATGTTCTTTTTGATTGGTATTCATAATCAAAAAAGCTCATCCCGTCTTTTCGGAATTGAAATATTCAAATGTTTATACGCTTTCTCCGTCACTTCCCGTCCTCGTGGCGTTCGGATAATAAAACCTTCCTGAATTAAAAACGGCTCATAAACTTCCTCCAAAGTTTCAGGATTTTCACCAATCGAAGTCGCCAAAGCAGAAATTCCCACCGGTTTCCCTCGGAAATTTTCGATCATCACGCGCATAATTTTATTGTCCATATCATCCAATCCGAATTCATCAACATTTAATGAATTTAATGCGAATTTTGTAATTTCGATTTCAATTTCGCCATTTCCTTTTATCTCCGCAAAATCCCGAACTCTTCGCAAAAGGGCATTTGCAATTCTCGGCGTTCCACGGCTTCTTCGAGCGATTTCCAACGCAGCGTCTTCATAGATTTTCACGCCCAAAACTCTTGCGCTTCTTTCGATAATCATTCCTAAAAGTTCAATCGTATAATATTCTAATCTGCTTTGAATTCCGAATCTTGCGAGCATCGGCTTGGTCAACATTCCGCTTCTGGTGGTTGCTCCGACCAAAGTAAAAGGATTTAAACCAATCTGAACACTTCTCGCGTTCGGACCAGATTCCAACATAATGTCGATTTTGTAATCTTCCATCGCCGAATATAAATACTCTTCTACAATCGGAGAAAGTCGGTGAATTTCATCAATAAAAAGAACATCGTTTTCTTCTAAATTGGTTAAAAGTCCCGCCAAACTTCCGGGTTTATCCAAAACCGGACCCGAAGTTATTTTGCAGCCAACTCCCAATTCATTCGCAATAATATGTGCCAAAGTTGTTTTTCCCAATCCTGGCGGACCGTGCAAAAGAACGTGATCCAAAGCGCCGCCACGGTTTTTTGCCGCCGCCACAAAAACTTCCAGATTATCTAAAGTCTTGCGTTGTCCAGCAAAATCACCGAAACTCTGCGGACGTATTTTTTCTTCGAGAATCAGCTCTTCTTCGGAATAATTATCTTGATCTGGATGCAAAAAATCGGGCATTTTAATAAATTTCTTCAAAGATAGAAAATTTTAAAACGAAATATTTTTCGCTTTTTATAAAAAAATTCAGTGATTCAATTTTTCTTCTTTAACCTTAAATTTAATACCAAAAATATAAGAACCTTCCGAATTTCTTTAAACGACAAAAGATGCAAAAGTTTTATTTTTAGATCGTCATTAAAATTCTAATGTCGTAATTTTGCGCGAATATGTTTTCAACACCTCAAAAGCAAAGAATTGCATTATCTGCCTATTTCTTTTTATCTGGAATTTGTTTTTCTACTTGGGCTTCAAGAATACCCACCATCAAAGCTATTTTTAATCTTTCAGATGGAGATTTAGGGAATTTATTGATGATTATGCCTGCAAGTGCCATTATCGGAATTCCTCTTTCCGGCTGGCTTGTATCAAAATATGACAGCAGAATTCCTTTGCAATTTGCCAGTGTAACTTTTTTGTTATCTTTATTTTCTATCAGTTGGGGGTTCTCTCTGTTTGGACTCGTAATCTCCCTTATTTTATTTTCGATCTCGCTGCGAATTATTAATGTTGCAATTAATACGCAATCACTCTCTATACAGGAAAAATTCGAAAAGAGAATCGTGGGGAAATTTCATGGAGTTTGGAGTATCGGCGGTATTATAGGCGTACTTTTTTCTACGATTATGATTCGATATGATATTTCAATTATCACCCATTTTCTGACGGTTACTTTATTTGGGCTTTTAATAATTATTTGCATGTTTCCTTTTCTCATTAAAAATGATAAAGCCAAAACCAGCAATACTTTTAAATTTCAAAAACCCAGCAAATACATTGCTTTACTCGGTTTTATCGTTTTCTTCGCCGCAATTTGCGAAGGTGGAATGTACGATTGGAACGGTGTTTATTTAAAAGAAATTGTAAAACAGGAAGTTTTCACTTATGGTTATCTGCTATTCATGGTATGTATGACGATTTCCAGATTAACGATCGATAATTTGCTGGGACGGTTTGGCATGAAAAACCTCTACATTGCGAGTTCGGTTCTTATCATTTCGGGAGTTTTTATGGCGACTGTTTTCCCTTTCCTTTTCCCGGTTCTTATTGGTTTTTGTATGGTAGGATTCGGTGTTTCCGGACTTTATCCGATGACTTTTATGCTCGCTGGTAAAGCAAAAAAGTATTCGGTTCCGATTGTAGTTTCCATTATCAGCACCTATTCCACGGTTGGTATGTTTTTAGGACCGCCTATTATTGGTTATCTTGCAAGTGCATTTGGATTGCAAAAAGCATTTATCACCTTTATTATCGCTGGATTAATGTTTATTCCACTTTCAAAAATGGTTTTTGATCATTTAAAAAAGACCAATTAGCTTTTTTAAATTAGATAGATTTAGCTTTTAAAGTCTTTTGTTTTATTTTTGAAATATTAAAAAAATCTTCGTCATGAAATTAATCGGTCCTTTCAAACAAATTGTCACTCTTGCTAATCTTCCTTTGCGTGGAAAACTTTCAGATAATCAACTCGAAATCATTAATGATGGCGGACTTTTAATTAAAGACGGAAAAATAGAAATCGCAGATTCTTTTCAAAATTTAAAAGAACAATTCTCCAATATTGAAATTGAAAATATCGAAGGAGAACAAATTTGCCTTCCCGCTTTCACCGATTCTCATACCCATATTTGCTTCGGCGGAAATCGCGCCAACGACTTTGCCATGCGAAATGCCGGAAAAACTTATTTGGAAATCGCAGAAAACGGCGGTGGAATTTGGAGTTCCGTGCAACACACCAGAAATGCTTCGGAAGATGAATTATTGAAAACCACTTTAGAAAGAATTCAATTTTTAATTTCGTTAGGAATTACCACGATTGAAATAAAATCGGGTTACGGTTTAGATTTGGAAAATGAACTAAAAATGCTTCGTGTCATCAAAAAAGCGCAAGGTTTCACGAAGGCAACTTTGGTTCCGACTTGTCTTTCCGCCCATTTGAAACCACGAGATTTCGAAGGGAGTTCAGAAGAATATTTAAAATATATTTTAGATGAAATTTTACCGAAAGTAAAAGAAGAAAACCTCGCCAATCGAGTTGATATTTTCATTGAAAAATCGGCGTTTTTGCCAGAGGAAAGCAAAGAGTTTTTATTAAAAGCCAAAAAATTAGGTTTTGAAATCACCGTTCATGCCGATCAATTTACTTCCGGAAGTTCGAGAATTGCTGTAGAAGTTGGCGCAAAATCTGCTGATCATTTGGAAGCGACGATTGATGAAGATATTGAGTTTTTAGCACAATCGGAAACCGTTGCTGTTGCACTTCCCGGAGCAAGTTTAGGTTTGGGCGAAAAATTTACTCCGGCAAGAAAAATCTTGGATGCAAACGGAATTCTCGCCATCGCATCCGACTGGAATCCCGGTTCTGCACCGATGGGAAATTTGATTACGCAAGCAAGTATTTTGGCAACTTTCGAGAAACTTTCGACCGCGGAAGTTCTGGCTGGAATTACGTTTCGGTCGGCTTTCGCATTAAATTTGGAAGATCGAGGGATTTTAGAAAAAGGCAAAAAAGCAGATTTTGTTACTTTTAAAACCAATAATTTCCAAAACATTTTATATCAACAAGGAAGTTTGAAAGCGGAAAATGTCTTTATTAATGGAAATAAAGTTAAGGAATAAATGAAGAATATAATTATTTAATTTCGCT
>NZ_JBAVFG010000007.1:0-6902 GCF_049588135.1 Kaistella sp.
CTTTAAAATAGGTTGATTAAGCCAAAAAATTCCGAAAACAGCTACAAAACTCAACTGAAAACCCACATCGAAAAACTGGTTGGTATCCGCGATTAAAATCGCAAAAGCCGCAACCGCCATCGCATGAAGCAAATCGGGTTTTCGTTGCAATAAAACATAAATATAATAAGCCGAAATCATAATGCAACTGCGCACCACAGAACTTCCGTAATCAATAAAAATCGCAAAAGCCCAAATTAAAATTAAAGAAATAATCGTTTTCAGTTTTCTGAATTTTGGCGGAAAAATTGGATTCAAAACCAATAAAATAAGCCAGAAAACAATCGCCATGTGCGAACCAGAAATCGCCAAAACATGCATTAATCCTGATTTACTGAAATCCTGAACCGTTTCATAATCCATTTCGGTTCTGTCGGCCAAAATAATTCCTTTGGTAAACTCGCGGGTTCTTTTGCTGAAATTGGCGTGATCGATTTTGCTTAAAGTTTCGAGTCGCTTTTCCCTGATTTTTTCTGCAAAAGTCAAATCATTTCGATTGCCTGTTTGGAAAGAATTCGGCAAATACGCTTGAAAATAAATTTCTTTTCTTGCCAAATATTTCCCATAATCGAACTGAAAATCGTGATATGGTTTTTCAATTTTGTTGATGTAAACCTCGGCTTTGTAATAATGCAAAAAATCGAGATCTTTTTCAGATTTTGGTAACGATAAAACGCTCAGAAATTGTTCTTTTTCTTTCCATACAGTAATTTCATAACGGCGGTTTTTCTCATTGGAATTAAGCTTCTTATTGATTTTGAAAACAATGTTTTCTTTGCTTTTCAAATCTGGAAGTTTCGGTTTTTGAGAATTCAGAAAATGAGCAAAAACACCCAATGAAAAAAACAAAACAAAAAGGGAAATAAAACGAAACTGATGAATGAAAAAGTTTTTAATTAAAAATAAAAACAACGATAAAAAACTAAAAATCAATAAAATGCAAATGAAATTGATTTTCAGCAAAATACAATCTTGAAACAAAATGCCAAGAATAAAGCAAATGCAGAGAATAAGTAAAGGTTGTTTATGCAACTTTTTTTAAAGATAAATTTACTTAATTCTATCTTTAAAAAATAGCGTTAAATCACCCATTTATAATAACATCAGCGGCATGATCACTCGCTCCTTTTCCGCCCAATTTTTTGCGCAATAACTTGAAATCACTCAGCATTTTTTGTCTTGAATCACCTTCCAAAATTCGTTTTAAATTCCGAACCAAATTCTCTGTATTTAACTCACTTTGAATGAGTTCCGTCACAACTTCCTGATCCATAATCAAATTCACCAACGAAATATATTTGATATTTTTCACCACTCGTTTCCCGATTTCATACGAAATTCTGCTGCTTCGATAACACACCACTTCGGGAATATTCAAAAGCGCAGTTTCCAAAGTTGCCGTTCCGGAAGTTACCAAAGCAGCTTTTGAAACCCGCAATAAATCATACGTTTTATTGGAAACGAAATGTACATTTTCATCAACATATTTTTGGTAAAATTCTTTCGGCAAACTTGGCGCTCCTGCAATAACAAATTGATAATCAGCAAAAAATGTACGAACAGAAAGCATCAACTCCAACATTTTCGCAACTTCTTGTTCACGAGAACCGGGCAAAAGTGCAATGATTTCTTTTTCGTTTAAATTATTTTCTGATTTAAATTTTCGAATATCAATTTCTGGCAAATCCGAAATCGCATCAAGCAAAGGATGTCCCACGAAATGCGCATCAACTTGATGTTTCCTGTAAAAATCTTTTTCAAAAGGAAGAATCACGAGCATTTCGTCCACGAAATTTTTAATTTTTTCTACTCTACCTTCTTTCCACGCCCAAAGTTGTGGCGAAATATAATAAATCACTTTTATTCCCGAATTTTTTGCGAATTCTGCAATTCTCAAATTAAAACCCGGATAATCGACCAAAACCACAACATCGGGTTTGTAATTTACAATATCTTGTTTACAGAATTTAATGTTTTTAAGAATCGTTTTCAGATTTTTTGCCACTTCCAAAAATCCCATAAACGCCAAATCTTTGTAATGTTTCACGGGCGAAAACCCTGCAACTTTCGTCATTAAATCGCCGCCCCAAAAACGAAATTCGGCGTTAGAATCTTTTTTCAGAATCGATTTCATTAGATTGGAAGCGTGCAAATCCCCGGAAGCTTCTCCTGCGATGATGTAGTATTTCATTTTTTTATTAACACGTAATTTTTACTAAATTTACTGATTCAAAGTTAAAGAAATTTGTATGATTTTTCTTGAAAAATTTTCTTTGCCATTTGAGGAAAGGCGAGTTTATCCATATCGAATTTTGTCTTCCAAAATGTTGGATGTGATTAATTTCTCACCGGTTACTGTTTTTTATGGAAATAATGGTTCCGGGAAATCAACTTTGCTGAATGTTATTGCCAAGAAAATTAAAATAAAACACAAGACATCGGGAAATTCTTCTTTCTATTTTGATGAATTTGTTGAAAAATGCGGTTTTCAAATGACGGAACGAAACGGAAAAGAAATAAAAATCCCGAAAGAAAGCCGATTGATCAGAAGCGAAGATATTGCAGAAGCAATTGTAAATCTGCGAAACAAAACTGAAAAAGCAGAAAAAAGAATTCTGGAAGCCAAAGAAAAAGATGATAAATCAAGAATGTTTGCATGGCAAAATCATAATGAATTGTCCGAACAATTTTCTAACGGAGAAACTGCAATTTCGTTTTTTGAAAATATTTTTGAACCCGATACCTTATATTTGCTGGATGAACCCGAAACTTCTTTTTCACCAAAATTGCAATTGGTCGTAAAAGAACTAATTGAAAAACATGCACGTTTATTGAACTGTCAGTTTATTATCGCTTCGCATTCTCCTTTTATTTTGGCGATTGAAAATGCTAAAATTTATAATTTGGACAGCAATCCTGCCAAAGAATGCAATTGGCAAGAACTTGAAAATATGAAGTTGTTGTATGAACTTTTCAGAAATAATAAAAAATATTTTGGATAAAATATTTACAAAGAAAATGAAGAACAATTATTAATATCAAACACCAAAAAAATGTCTGAAGACTTAGAAATAAAAAACAAAATCGCAGAAAGCGGTCTCATCAATTTCGACCTTTCAAAATTAGTTCCGAAAGGCAAACGAATTGGCATCGATTTGAAGGATTTTCTATTTGAAGGAATCATTCTTAAAGAAAAAGATTTTCGCGAAAAAGTAGCAGAAATTAATACTGAAAACTATCAGGATTCTTACGTTTTTATCTACAATTCTGCCGATGCGATTGTTCCGCTTTGGGCATATTTTTTAATTACCGCAAAATTGACCGACTTCACCAAAAAAATAATTTTCGGAAACCGCGAAGATTTGGAAGTTTTATTGATGCACAACAGTATTCAAACCTATGATTTCACAGAGATGATGGGCAAAAGAGTTCTGGTAAAAGGCTGTAGCGACGAATCAATCCCAGAAAATGCTTATATCGAACTCGTGGAACAACTGAAACCGATTGTGAAATCTTTGATGTTCGGTGAAGCGTGTTCTAACGTTCCTATTTTTAAAAATTAATTCTAAAAATCAATTAGTTAAAGCCATTTCATTAAACTTTAACAATAATTTACATCTTCAAAAAATTCATCTGAAATAATTTTCGTTAACTTAGTTATCTAATTTAAAAACAAACAAACGATGGGCTTAATTGATTTAATTACAGGAAATGCCGGAAACCAAGTGGCAGAACAAGCTGAAAACAAATTTGGTGTCAGCAAAAACCAAATTATTGCACTTATGGCCGTTGCAGCGCCATTGGTTATTAGTCATTTAATGAATAAATCCAAAGATCCGCAAGAAGCAAATGCTTTGAACACGGCTTTGGACAAAGATCATGACGGAAGCATTTTGAACGATCCGTCGCAAGTTGAAGCAAGGCAGCAAGAAGGCGGTTCTATTTTGGATCATATTTTTGGTGGCGACAAAGCAACTGTAGAAAATCAACTTTCGCAAAATACCGGGATTTCGATGGATAAAATCGCACCGATTATGGCGATGTTAGCTCCTGTTATTATGGGATTTATTGGGCAAGAAAAACAAACCAACGGCGTGACTTCAGGTGGAGGTTTGGGAGGTTTATTGAGCGGAATTTTGGGCAATGCACAAAATCAAGCACAAGCTGAACCATCAAATCCTTTGAATAATATTTTGGGAAGCGTACTTGGCGGCGGCGCAAATGGGCAATCTTCAGGAAATCCTTTGAGCGATATTTTAGGAAGCGTTCTCGGCGGCGGTCAACAGCAAGAACAAGGCGGTTTAGGCGGAATTATAGGCAGCGTTCTTGGTGGTGGAAACCAACAACAAGGCGGCTTGAGCGGACTTTTAGGAAATCTTTTTGGCGGAAAATAATTCTCCTTTCCCCAAATACCTCTCCAAAGGAGAAGGGCTTCAATAAAAAAACCGAAGATTATTCTTCGGTTTTTTTGGCTTTAGTCGCTTTTGGTTTTGCTGCTGCTTTTTCTGCCTTCACTTTTACAGGTTTTTCAACCACTGCAACCGCTACTTTTTCGGATTTTCTCGGTCTTCTTTTTCCGTACGAACCATTCGTTATTTTTCCTCTTCTCGATTTTTTATCTCCTTTTCCCATAATTAAAAATTATTTTTAGTGATTGATTTTCACAAAGTTAAACAATATATTCACAAAGTATTTCTTAAAAAATCATAAAATTTTTAACCACACTGCAGTCATTATTTATGTCGTTCCCTAATACCTTCCTATTACCTCAAGTCGGACTATCTGCTGTAATTATTTTCTATATCCTTCTATTATATGCCTCCCAATCTTTTATTTTTCAAATTCTAAAAAGAATACGAATATGTAAATTAATTTACATATCTGTCGTATTTATTTATCTTTGCAATCGGAAATTAGACAACTGAACCTATAATTTCTAAAATATAAAATATAAAACAAATGTTTCGTACGCACACCAACGGAGAATTAAATATCCTAAATCTTAATCAAACCGTCACCCTTTCCGGATGGGTTCAAACCATTCGTGATAAAGGTTTTATGATGTGGATCGATTTACGCGACCGTTACGGAATTACGCAGTTGGTATTTGATGCAGACCGTTCTTCTGCAGAATTATTAGAAAACGCCCATAAACTCGGACGTGAATTCGTGATTCAAATCGAAGGAAAAGTTATCGAAAGAGTCAGCAAAAATCCAAAAATCCAGACTGGAGAAATTGAAATTTTGGTTGAGAAATTAACGATTTTAAATGAATCAGAAACACCACCTTTTACCATTGAAGATCAAACCGATGGCGGCGAAGAATTGAGAATGAAATACCGTTATTTGGATATTCGCAGAAATCCGGTGAAAGATAAATTGATTTTCCGTCATAAAATGGCGCAGAAAGTGAGAAATTATCTTTCAGAACAGGATTTTATTGAAGTTGAAACACCGGTTCTCATTAAATCAACACCGGAAGGAGCAAGGGATTTCGTAGTTCCAAGCAGAATGAATCCGGGACAATTTTATGCGCTTCCACAATCGCCACAAACCTTCAAACAATTGTTAATGATTGGCGGAATGGATCGATATTTCCAAATCGTAAAATGTTTTCGTGATGAAGATTTGCGAGCAGATCGACAACCAGAATTCACCCAAATCGATTGTGAAATGGCGTTCGTAGAACAAGAAGACGTTTTGGAAATCTTTGAAGGAATGACCGCAACTTTATTGAAAGATATTGCGGGAAAAGAATTCGGAAAATTCCCAAGAATGACTTTCGCCGATGCGATGCAAAAATACGGAAACGACAAGCCAGATATCCGTTTCGGGATGGAATTCGTGGAAGTGAACGATTTGGTGAAAGGAAAAGATTTCAAAATATTTGATGATGCAGAATTGGTGGTCGGAATTAATGTTGAGAATTGCGCAGATTATACCAGAAAACAAATCGACGAATTAATCGATTGGGTAAAACGTCCGCAAATTGGTGCCAACGGAATGATTTGGATTAAATTTCAAAATGATGGCGTTGTAACTTCTTCTGTAAATAAATTTTATAATGAAGAGGATTTAAAGAAAATTACAGAAAAATTCGGGGCAAAAGCAGGAGATTTAATTTTCCTAATGTCCGGAAATGAAAATAAAGTAAGAACCCAACTTTCCGCTTTGAGAATGGAACTTGGGAATCGTTTGGGATTAAGAAACCCGAAAGAATTTGCGCCACTTTGGGTCATCGATTTCCCACTTTTGGAATGGGACGAAGAGACGAATCGTTATCATGCGATGCATCATCCGTTCACGTCGCCAAAGCCGGAAGATGTTCATTTATTGGAAACCGATCCCGGAAAAGCCAGAGCAAATGCTTATGATTTAATCCTCAACGGAAACGAAATTGGTGGTGGTTCGGTAAGAATTTTCGATAAAGATTTGCAGGCGAAAATGTTTAATTTATTAGGGTTCACCAAAGAAAATGCAGAAGCACAATTCGGATTTTTGATGAACGCTTTCCAATATGGAGCACCGCCACACGCAGGATTAGCATTAGGTTTCGACCGTTTGGTTGCTATTCTTGACGGAAACGAAGTCATCCGAGATTATATCGCTTTTCCGAAAAACAATTCTGGAAGAGATGTGATGATTGATGCTCCGAGTAAAATTGCTGATGAACAGCTGGATGAGTTGGAATTGAAATTGAATTTAAAATCATAAATTAGAGCGAGAATTTTTTTCTCGCTTTTTTTTATTTAATAATATTGGATTTTGTTTTTCGAAATTATATTTTGAAATTCAAAATTTTGAACTATCTTTGTAATCAATAATGAGAATTGTAACTTTTTTAAAAATTAAAGAATTTGTAG
>NZ_JBAVFG010000008.1:0-9764 GCF_049588135.1 Kaistella sp.
GTGCGTTCTTACTATAAATAGTATATTATAAAATAATTATTTCACAATTTTCATTTCGTTCAACAGCCATTTTGCGTCGGCATATTTATCAACAATGAAAAGAATATATTTCGTATCCACCATAATATTTCTACTAAAACGTGGGTCGAAATTAATGTCGCTCATCGTTCCTTCCCATTGTCTGTCGAAATTCAATCCGATTAAATTTCCGTGTGCATCCAAGGCTGGACTTCCAGAGTTTCCTCCGGTTGTGTGATTTGTTGCGGTAAAGTTTACAGGAACATCGCCTGTTTTGTCTTTGTAAACACCATAATTTTTGGTATCATAAAGATTGATTAATTTTTTCGGAACATCAAATTCATAATCGCCAGGAATATATTTTTCCATTACCCCTTCTAAATGCGTTTGGTAACCGTAGTAAACCGCATCTCTAGGATTAGAACCTTTTACCTGTCCATAAGCTACACGAAGCGTTGAGTTAGCATCTGGGAAGAATTTACGGTCTTTATCAGTTTCCATTTGTTGTGCCATAAATTTCTTTTGCAGCACATCAATTTGATCCTGAAGTTGAGTGTATTTCCCTTCTGTTGTTTTCAAATAGGTGTCTCTCATTGAAGAAGCCAATTGAATAATCGGATCGTTTTTTAAGGCTTTAATCAACTCGGCTTGATTGGCAAAAACTTTATCAATATCCGTAGAAGTTGTTGCTCCATTGAAATTTCCTCTTCCAGTGATGATTGAATTTTTAGACCAGTTTTCTACGATTCCTATATTTTTATTGACCTCTTTAAATTGGTCAAAATTAGCAGGAAGAAAACGTGCAGGAGTTTTTTCGGCATATAAAGCAAGCAATTGAGCGGTAACTTTAGCATCTAATTCGCCATCGTAATCTTTATAAATATTCGCCAATCTATTTTTAAAACCAACTAACGTTTGGTCATTAATTTTCCCAGCTTCATAACTGTTCATGAAATTCAAATACTGATTTGCCAATGATAATGTTTCAGCATTTCTTGTAACTTCGGAATAATAAGAACGGTTTAATGAATAAGGAGATTGCTCGTTATACAGATTGTTTAATTGGTCAATCGTAGTTTTAATCTGCGGATTTTTCGCAATTAAAGTTTGTTCATATTTTTTCTTCTTACCAACGGCATCAGATTTTTTCAAACCTTCAATTTCACCGATCCATTTTTTCCAGTAATTAGCTACACCAGCGTATTTTGATGCATATTTAATTCTGGTTTCTGCATCGGTACGCATTTTATCATTTAAAGTTTTCAATGCAACTTCCCGTACTGCAATCATGGCAGGATCTGTTTCTGTCATTACCTTTTCTACAGCGATGGCTGGTAAATATTCAGTTGTTCTTCCCGGAAATCCAAATACAAAAGTAAAGTCATTTTCCTGTTTGTCTTTAATGGAAACAGGTAAGAAATATTTCGGTTTGTAAGGAATATTATCTTTTGAATATTCAGCAGGTTTGTTGTTTTTATCGGCATAAATTCTGAACATTGAAAAATCGCCAGTATGTCTTGGCCAAACCCAGTTATCAGTATCAGAACCAAATTTACCAATTGAACTTGGTGGTGCTCCTACTAATCGAATGTCTTTATAGGTTTCAATGATATAAGCGTAATATTTATTACCGTAATAAACCGGTTTAATGATTACTTTTTGCCAAGGCTCTAATTTAAAACTGGCTTTTACGGTTTCCAGATTTTTGGCAATCAAAGCTTCACTTGCTTTCTCATCTAGGTTTTGCGTTCCGGCTAAAACTTGTCCTGTAACTTCTTTGATATCTGCGATGAAATCTACGGTAACACCAGGGTTTGGTAATTCTCCGTTCATATCTTTTGCCCAGAAACCATCACTTAAATAATCATGTTCAACCGATGAATGTTTCTGAATCTGTCCGTAACCACAGTGGTGATTCGTCAATAGTAAACCTTGTGGTGAAATGATTTCTGCCGTACAACCTCCATTAAATTGTACAACCGCATCTTTAATACTCGGTTTTGAGGTATCGAAAATCTGTTTCGCAGAAATTTTCATACCTAAATCTTTCATTTCCTTTTCATTAAGTTCTGTGGGAATCCACATACCGCCGTATTGTTGGGCAAAAGCCATCACAGCGGGCAAAAGTATTGCAGCTAGCAATATATTCTTTCTATTCATTTTTAAAATTTGCCCTAAAAATAAGAAAATTTTAATTGATGAGGGAGTCTTAATGAGATTGAAGTTTGATCAGTATTCAATTGGGATATTTCATTTTTCAATCTTTTAACCTTTTAAATTGATTCTTTCCCTTTTATCTGCTTTTCTAAATAAAGACATTCTACAAAATCTGGAGCTTGTTTAATGTTGTTTTAATGCGATTTAGTCGTGTTTTATCTTTATTTTAAATATATTTGATGTAGAAAATGTGAATTCGCATTTTTTTTCTTAAAAAAAACAAACCTGAAAATTCCGAAATCATGCAAAATGTAATCCCTCATTCTTTGTTTACCGATCATGATATCTATCTTTTTAAAGAAGGAAATCATTATAAATTGTATGAAAAGTTTGGAGCTCATTCCATTAAAATTGATGGAGTAGATGGCGTTTATTTTTCAGTCTGGGCACCATTTGCCAAAGAAGTTTCAGTGATCGGGAATTTTAATAATTGGCATTCTGAAACCCACAAGTTACTACCAAGATGGGACGAGTCGGGAATTTGGGAAGGATTTATTGCAGGCTTAAAATGGGGTGATGTTTACAAATATGGCATTCGAACGAAAGACAATTCCCTACTAGAAAAAGGCGATCCTTTTGCTTTGAGTTGGGAACAGAATTTACAGGCAGGTTCTTTGGTTTCAACGACTTGGTTTGAGTGGGATGATGAGAATTGGATGAAGGACAGGGCAAAAAAAAATTCACTCAAAGCGCCAATGTCGGTTTACGAAATGCACCTCGGCTCTTGGATGCGCGGAACAGATAATCCAGAAAGATTTTTTAATTATAGAGAAATTGCAGAGCGACTGGTTCCCTACATTAAGGAAATGGAATTTACCCATGTAGAATTCATGCCCGTTATGGAATATCCATATGATCCAAGTTGGGGTTATCAGATCACCGGATTTTTCGCGGCTACTTCCCGTTTTGGTTCTCCGCAGGATTTAATGTTTTTAATTAATGAATTGCATCGAAATGAAATCGGTGTTATTTTAGATTGGGTTCCGTCCCATTTCCCTGGTGATGCTAATGGATTGCATTTCTTTGATGGTACTTTTTTATATGAACATGAAGATCCGCGGAAAGGCTTTCATCCTGATTGGAAATCTTATATTTTCAATTATGGAAGACCGGAAGTCAAATCATTTTTAATAAGCAATGCAATGTTTTGGCTCGATCGTTATCATACTGATGGACTTCGTGTAGATGCCGTAACTTCGATGTTGCATTTGGATTATTCCAGAAATGAAGGCGAATGGGAACCGAATATTGATGGCGGAAATATCAATTTAGAAGCCAAGAAGTTTTTACAGGATTTTAATAAAACCGTTTATAAAGAATTTCCAGATATTATAACGATTGCAGAAGAAAGTTCAGATTTTCCGATGCTCACAAAACCTGTTCACGAGGGTGGAATTGGTTTCGGTATGAAATGGATGATGGGCTGGATGCACGATACTTTAAATTATTTTAAAGAAGATCCCATCGACAGAAAATACCAGCATAACAAATTAACTTTCGGCTCCATGTACGTTTATAATGAAAATTATATGATGCCGCTTTCTCATGATGAGGTCGTTCACGGAAAATCCAGTTTGATTTATAAAATGCCCGGTGACGAATGGCAGAAATTTGCGAATCTTCGAGCCTTATATCTTTATATGTTCACGCATCCCGGAGCAAAATTATTATTCATGGGGAATGAATTCGCACAAACCCGCGAATGGGATTTTACCCAAAGTCTCGATTGGCACTTGCTTCAATATCCTATTCATAAAGGAATGCAGGATTTTGTGAAACAATTAAATCATTTATACCGAAAAGAAACCGCACTCTATGAAAATAATTTTTCACCCGACGGAATGGAGTGGGTTGAAGCAAATGATGATGATAATTCCATCTATGTTTATTTAAGAAAAGGAAAAAAAGAAGAAGATATTTTAATGGTTGTTTTAAATTTAACACCAAGAGTTTTTGATTATAAAATCGGGGTTAGCGAAGGTACGAATTGGGAAGTGGTTCTGAATTCCGATGACGAACAATTTGCAGGAAGTGGCGTAAAAGCAGAAATAGTGGATGAAGAAGATGATGAATGGATGTATAAACCCAACGCAATTGTTCTGAAATTGCCGCCGCTTGCTGGAGTCATTTTAAGACAGAAAAATAAAAGAAAAAGCAAAAACTAAAAAATAAAAGGAAAATAGTACAGAAGACTACACAATATGTCAATAGAAAATCTGATTTTTAATATGAGAATATTTAACCTTTCTATCGAATGTTATCCCGTTGCCAAAGTTGGTGGACTTGCCGATGTGGTGGGCGCATTACCCAAATATCTCAATAAAATAGAGGGAGTAGAAGCCAGTGTAATTATGCCTTGGTACAATAAACCTTTCGTGCATGACCATAGTTTCGAAATCGTTTTTGATGGTTGGATTCATCAGCATTATCAAACTTTTCAGGTGCAGGTAATGAAAGAGCGTTCCAAAATTTTAGGTTTTGATTTGTATTTGGTGAAAATTCCAGGGCTTCTCGACCGAGATAATCCTTACGGGTATTGGGATGAAAGTCAGCAGTTTTTGGCTTTTCAACATGGCGTTTTGCATTGGTTGACGGCGATGAAGATTCGCCCGGATGTTTTGCATTGCCACGATTATCATACCGGATTGGTTCCTTTTATGATAGAAAATTGCCCGGAATTTGATTTTCTGAAAGGCGTAAAAACCATAGGAACGATTCACAACGGAGAATATCAAGGACAGATGAAATGGGAAATGGTGAATTATTTCCCTTGGTTTAATGGTGAAAAATGCGGTCTTCTGGATTGGGATGGATGGATTAATCCCCTCGCAGTCATGATGAAATGTTGCCACGCTTTCAACGCTGTTTCGGGAGGTTATATGGATGAGTTATTTCAAAATTTCCGTGGTCTGGAATCGCTTGTTCAGCAGGAATATGCAAAAGCACATGGCATAATCAATGGCATCGATACCGAAATTTGGGATCCAGAGGTTGATCCTTTCTTAGCCTTTAATTATGGTAAAAGAAACGCAGATTCTGGGAAGTGGAAAAATAAAAAAGAAATTTGTGAAGAATATGGGTTAAATCCTGACTTACCCCTTTTCAGTTTTATCGGCAGATTTGCTGGTGAAAAAGGGGCGGATCTTTTGCCTGAAATAGTTTGGAAAAGCATCCAAGAAACGTATGGTTCTCTGAATATCATCGTCTTAGGTTCAGGTGATAAAAATATAGAATATCAACTAAGTGAATTGTCGCATCGCTTTTCTAATTTCGCTTTGGATTTGGGTTACAAAGAATATTTGTCCCATAAAATATATGCTTCTTCTGATTTTTTATTAATGCCTTCCAGAGTTGAACCTTGTGGACTCAATCAAATGTACGCCATGCGTTACGGAACGGTACCGATTGTTCGTTATATCGGTGGTTTACGAGATACCGTAGAAGATATTTCAACGGGTGGGAGCGGACTCAATTTCGGCGAAGCGACTGCAAATGCCACCGTTCATGCGATGCATCGTGCTTTGCACATTTATCACAAAGAAGGCTTAATGAAAGAATTGATACAATCGAATATGAGTTTTGATTTCTCTTGGGAAAGGTCTGCGAAGAAATATTTGCAATTATATCAAAATTAAAAAAACAATCCGTTTTAATCATACTGATCGTTTTTAGAACAACGACACAGGGACTCTATCATCAATTGAAGACGCACGATTAAAGGAAAAAACTTCGCGAGTTTTTTCCTTTAACCGTTTTTTATTTTTCCACTTAATGGGCATAGAAATTTATAAATCCGTAAGTTTGCGGGCTGAAAAAAAATATGGAAAAGAAAAATATGTTAAAAGGGGTTTTGTTTGTTGCGGCTGGAGCTAGTATTTTTGGAATGTTGGCTACTTTTGTTAAATTATCTTATCGTGACGGATATACTACTTCCGAAGTTACAACGGCACAGTTTGTTTTGGGATTAACGGGTTTGTTTATTTTAAATTTTATACAAAAGAAAAGTTCTAAAAAATCACTTGTAAATCCTACCTCGAAAGAAATCAAAATGTTGATGCTTGCAGGGACCTCTTTAGGATGCACCAGTTTATTTTATTATATCTGCGTTCAATATATCAATGTATCTATTGCAATTGTATTATTAATGCAGTCGGTTTGGTTTAGTGTTGTTATTGAAAGTGTGATCTCTAAAAAATTTCCTAACGCTAAAAAAGTGGTAGCAACTATTATTGTTTTGATAGGAACATTCTTCGCAACGAATATGATTAATTTAGACGTTCAATTGGATTTGCACGGTATATTTTGGGGATTGATGGCAGCGGCTTCTTTTAGTATGACGATGTTTACCTCGAATAAAATAGCAACCCATATTCCGGCGCTGAAAAAAAGTATGATTATGCTTTCTGGTGGTGCTGTAATTGTATTTATATTTCTGTTTTTTGCACAAATTGGTCCTTTGTATTTTGATGTTTTAAAATCATTTTATTTGAATTTTACCGATAATACGCAACATATCAGACCGTTTAATTATTCTATATTTTATACCTACGGTTTTATTCTGGCTTTGTTTGGAACGATTATTCCACCGACTTTATTTAATCTTGGATTTCCAAAGACAGGTTTGGGCTTAGGAAGTATTGTTTCTTCTTTAGAACTTCCAGTTTCGGTAACCATGGCGTTTATTGTATTGGGTGAAAAAGTGATTTTGATTCAATGGATGGGGATTGCATTAATACTTTTCGCAATCGTGCTAATGAATTTACCTTCCAAAAAAGTAACTGAGTCTTAACGATACTCAACAGAAATAGGAATCCGAGAAATTGGGTTAATGATGTGAAAACCATTACTGTTCAAAATGGACAAACTACCGGTAATCTAGATTATTCCATCGTTTTATTTAAAAGGAATTAAAAATGAGCAACTAATTTGCTTATTTTTATGGTCAAGTTCTGTTGTGTTTTTTGCACAAAAAGTTCCGAAAAATAACAAAATCGAATTTTCAAAAGAGGCGTTAAATCAAAAAAACACTTCTTTAGAAGAAAGAAACTTTCGATTTCTGAGGTATTGAAAAAAACATCAGGGATGGATTTCAGAAAACCATCGATGAACTGAAGAAAAAGATGTTTTAAAGAAAAGGTCTTTTGAGAAAATCATTTAAAGGTTTAATGCTTTTGTAAATCTTTGCGAAATTTTTTGTTGCAGTTTCATCGAAAAAAGTTTCGTCAGAAATGGGATGAATCACAACAAAATTTTTCAGTTTTAGAAACTCTGCCATCGGATTGTCTTTTTCAAAATCGTTGGGAACTCTTTTTAATTTGCCTTCCACACTTAATCCGCGGAAATTATTTCGGAAATCTTTTTGGTCTAAAATTTTCAAAAAATCTTCACCATTGGCCGTAATTTCTTTTCTGATTTCTTTTAACACAGAAGATTCTGGTTGATAAACTCCACCTGCCAAAAATGATTTCCCTGCTTCAATATGCAAATAATAGCCAGAGATTTTATTGCCTTTTCCCATTCCTAAACTCGCTCCGAAATGGGTCTTATAGGGAAGTTTATCTTTCGAAAAACGGATGTCACGATAGATTCTAAAGAGCGCTTTTTTGGGGTCAATTTTTAAAATTTCTTCATCGAATTTTGCGATTTCTGAGATTAAATCTTCAATAAAAATTTCTACATCTTCCTTTGCTTCCAAATAAAATTTTTTATTTTCATTGAACCAATCGCGGTTGTTGTTCTTTTGTAAAGATTTAAGAAACTGTAGAGTAGATGCCTTAATTGATGCTTTCATTGGTCTTGATTTTATTCAAATTTAAAGAAATTAATACAGAACAAAAGTGCTCATTTCATTATTAACGAAAATTTAATAAACCAGCCATATAATTATCATAAATAAAAAACGTATCTTTGCACCCAATTTATAGACGATCTTTTACATGAATTTATTTACGGAGACCAATTTAAGCCCTGAAGTTTTGAAGGCAATTGGCGAACTGGGCTTTATTAGCCCAACAGAAATCCAAAAACAGACTATTCCTTTTATCTCTACAGATACACGCGATTTAATCGCACTTGCGCAGACGGGAACAGGCAAAACAGCAGCGTTTACGCTTCCGATTTTGGATATGATTGACGACGGGAGTCGCAAAATCCAATTATTGGTGCTTTGTCCTACCAGAGAACTTTGTTTGCAAATTACCAAAGACATTAAAAATTATTCGAAATACTTACAAAACATCAAAACTACAGCGGTTTATGGTGGAAGTAGTATTACTGATCAAATCAGATCTCTTCGCGAGAAACCACAAATTATTGTGGGAACTCCAGGGAGGGTAATCGACTTGATTAACAGAAAAGCCCTTGATTTCTCAGAAATTCAATGGTTAATTCTTGATGAAGCTGATGAAATGTTATCAATGGGTTTCAAAGAAGATTTGGCAACCATTTTAAGAGAAACACCAGAAACCAAACAAACTCTTTTGTTCTCCGCAACGATGAATAGAGAGGTTGAAAGAATTTCTAAAAACTATTTGACCAATCCACACCGTATTTCTGTAGGATCAATCAATGAAGTTAAGAAAAATATCAAACACGAATTTTATGTGGTTGGTTACAGAAACAAGAAAGAAGCATTAAAAAGATTAATCGATGCAAATCCTAATCAATATTCAATTCTTTTCTGTAGAACCCGTATGGAAACTCAGGAAGTTGCAGACTTTTTGATGCAAAACGGTTATGCGGCAGATGCACTTCACGGTGATTTATCTCAGGCACAACGCGATACGGTAATGAAAAAATTCCGTTTGAAAAACATTGATATCTTAGTGGCAACTGATGTTGCAGCGAGAGGTTTGGATGTGGATTCATTAACACACGTTATTCACTTCTCATTACCAGATGATCCTGAAGTTTTTGTTCACCGTAGTGGTAGAACAGGACGTGCTGGAAAAGACGGGATCTCGATTTCTTTGATTAAACCAGAAGAATCAAGAAAATTAAAGCAGATTAAATCAGTTACTAAAATTGATATTGTTGAGAAGAAAATTCCAACGGGTAAAAAAATTATCGAGGCACAGGTTGCTGGCGTTTTCGAGAAATTATTTACAGAGCACGAAAATCTTGTTGAATTCGACAATGAGTTGATTCCAGATTTATCAGCTTTTACCAAAGAAGAATTGGTTCACCAGTTATTGCAATTACAATTGCGGGAGATGGCGCTTTATTACAAAGATAAAGATGATTTGGTTGATCAGAAATTCAATAGTGATGATAGAGGAGACCGAGGTAGAGATCGTGGCAGAGACCGTGATCGTGATGGAAGAGGAAGAGATCGCGATAGAGGTGACAGAAGAGATAACGGAAATCGTTTTGGTAATAACAGAGATGGCGGAAACCGTGATTCTAGAGATAGAGATGGTGGAAACAGAGGCGAATCTAGAGATAGAAAACCTAGAAGAAACGATGGCGATATGGTACGATTTTTCTTTAACTTAGGGAAACGTGATCACCTGAAAAAAATTGATATGTTA
>NZ_JBAVFG010000009.1:0-2149 GCF_049588135.1 Kaistella sp.
GCGTAAAATAACCTCTGCTGTTTCCAAAAATGGTGTAAAATAACCCCACCTTATTTCAAACACAGCGTAAAATAACTCCACCCTGCTCACAGAACCTACGAAAAAAAGAGCCACCTGCAAAAATTCGATTTTGTTGTTTTTTTTCTTCAAAAGCAATGGCTCTAAAAAAAAAATACTGATTATCAATGATATCCGTGATTTCCCAGACCTCTGAAAAATCAAAGCTTTCATTTAGCAAGATGTGTCTTTGTACCCACAAACTTTTCAAGTTTTGGGAACAAAGACGATCTTGCCTTTTTTGCAAAAAGGGAAAAAAACTGCGGAACTTGTTTTTTTATTTTCAGTAAAATTGGTTTACGTTTCGCTACTCGTCCAGATTATTCTTTTTTAATTTTTTCAAAATACAGAGTATTCCAAACTCGTCCTATGTAGCCCACTGCCGACGAACACTATTGTTTTGTTAAGATTTCTACTTCAATTTTGCAGTAGAAATTTTAAATAAAAATAATGAAAAGAATAATTTATTTTTTAATGCTGGTTGTTAATCTCCAGCTTCAAGCTCAGGTCGGAATCAACACCACATCGCCCAAAGCTACATTGGAAGTAGTTGGCAAGCCAGATACAATCAATCATTTCGATGGTATTATTCCACCCAAAATTACAGGTGACCAACTTGCCAAAAAAAATTATGCTATATCTCAAAAAGGAGCCATCGTTTACGTCATCCAACCTGCAACAAATTTTTTGGGACAAGTCATTCACGTTGTGGAGGAAGGTTATTATTTTTTCAACGGAACGTATTGGGTTCAGGTTCTAAATGAACCTCGCTATTATGATGCGCTTATCGTTTTGGATGAAACCCTTCCTGCAAATACCCTTTCTGAACAAACCTCTTGGAATCACCAGCTTCCATACCCAACAAATCCCCGCCAATATACTCATTCATACAAATTATACAGATTAGGAACAGCAGGTCTTGGAATTTCTGGACAGATTGATGCAAGACGAATCGGAACAGTGGGTTATTTGGATGTCAGCATTAATTGCACAGCAACCATCAATTCAAATTATGTTGTACTTAACCTCAGTAAGCCATTGCAGGATTTAGGTTTTATGTCAAGTGGAAGCACAGGTTCAATAGTAAATATTTTGGTAAGTGGAAGCTCAACCAACAATGTTTTAGGAATCGAGCAAGGCATTATTTCATTAACTAATGTCGATTTTAATCTTCTTCTTTGGAAAAATCAAATTGAAAAATTTAACGGAACTATCAAAGGTATGACCACTTTCCCGATTAGTTATCTGAATATAATTGAGTGATAGAAGATGTGAATTCGGAAAAGAACGATTATATCAAAATCAGAATTTCCACCAACCGAAAGGAAAACTGGAAAAAAATCTGTTCGAAAAAAAACATCTCCTTGACGAATTTAATTATCAATTCGGTTGAGAACAGGATTCTGGATGACGAGAGGAGAAAAGTATTAGCGTTCATTGAAAAACAGGACAACATCTTTATAAAAATAGAAACTAACATCAATCAGTTGGCAAAAATGGTAAACAGTCAAAAATTTATTTCTAAAACTGAATTTGATGAGTTCAGAAGCGAACTGAAAATCATCTCTAAACTGAAAGAAAAGCAGAATGAAATTTTCATGAAAATTTATTCATTAATCGCAAATGATTATTAAGATTTTAAGCTCCTCAAGTCCAGATTTTCATGGAGTGAAATACAATGATAAAAAAGTGGAGAAAGGAACTGGGGAATTAATGCTGATGAAAAATTTTCCTTCTTTCATTAATGAAACGAGCAATCAAGAAGAAGTAAGAAATTATTTTAAATCGATTTCTAAAAATGAAAAGGTGAAGAAACCGCAATTCCATGCTGTTATCTCTACAAAGTTTCAGCAGCACAGCAAAGAAGAACTGACAAAGGTCGCGGAAAATTTTATGGAAGAAATGAACTACGGAACACAACCTTTTATCGTGGTTTTTCATAATGATACCGATAATAATCACGTCCATATTGTTTCGACCAGAGTTGATAAAGAGACCGGAAAAAAACTCAATGACAGTTTTGAAAGGCTTAAAGCACAACAATCTTTAAGCAATGTTTTGGAAAAATTATATGGAATAAAATCGGGAGAAG
>NZ_JBAVFG010000010.1:0-13159 GCF_049588135.1 Kaistella sp.
CCATAAAACCTCTTAAAGACTGGGAAATTTCAACAGATAAAATTGATATTTCAAAAATTGAAGAACTCAACAGAAAAATAGCATCCAAAACCTATAAAGATATCACAAGTATTGTCATCATTAAAGACGGCAAACTTTTAATGGAAGAATATTTTAACGGAGCAAATAGAAAATCCCTTCATGATATGCGATCTGTGGGAAAATCTTTCGCTTCTACTCTTTTAGGACTTGCTGTTCAAGACCATTTTATAAAAAGTGAAAATCAAACTTTAGGTGAATTTTACCATCTTAAAAACTTTAAAAATTATTCCCCTGAAAAAGAAAGCATTACTTTAAAAAGCTTATTGACAATGAGTTCTCCTTTTGACGGTTCTGACATTAATTCTGAATCACCAGGAAACGAAGAAAATATGTATCCCACAAAAAATTGGGTTGAATTCACTTTAAATCTTCCTATTGATAAAACAAAATTTGCAGAAAAAAGATGGGATTATTTCACCGCTGGAGTTGTTGTTTTGGGCGATATTGTTCATCAATCGGTTCCAAATGGTTTAGCAAAATATGCTGATAAAAAATTATTTCAGCCACTCGGAATCACCAATTACAAATGGCAGTTTACGCCTCAAAAAGTAGCAAATACCGCTGGTGGAATACAATTGCGCTCATTAGACTTCGCAAAATACGGACAGCTATATAAAAACAAAGGCACGTGGAATGGCAAACAAATTCTAACGAAAGAATGGGTAGAAAAAAGTTTATCCAAACAAATGACCATATCAGAAGGTGAATATTATGGTTATTTATTTTGGAACAAAACCTATACTATTGATGGTAAAGATTATGAAGTATATTATTGCAGCGGAAATGGTGGCAATAAAATAATCATTTTCAAAGACCAACCTCTTGTGATTGTTGTTACTGCAACAGCATACAACACGCCTTATGGACATAAACAGGTTGATAAAATCGTGCAGGATTATTTGATACCTGCGATCACGAAATGAGAGAAAGAAAACTAATTTCTTTTAAAGTAATTTAAAGAAGGTTTATTTTGGAACAAGAAAATATGACGGTTTTTGAAGAGCTCATTTCGTAAATCGGAAAGTCTTTTTGAAGAGCATAAAATAAAGTCAAATTTTCCGTAACTTTTCCCTCTTTTAAAGGACTAATCTATAAAATCATTTCGATGCTGAAAGCTGAAAACGTTACCAAAACCTACAACGCCGGGAAAAAACTGGCACTCGAAAATTTTTCCATTGATGCTCCCGAAGCCAGTATTTATGGACTTTTGGGTCCAAATGGCGCTGGAAAAACTACTTTCATTAGAATCATCAACCAAATTACGCAAGCCGATTCTGGCGAAGTTTTTATCAATAATCAAAAGCTAAATCCTGAGCATATTCGACAAATTGGTTATATGCCGGAAGAACGCGGTTTGTATAAAAACATGACGGTTGGCGACCAGCTTTTATATTTTGGAGAACTGAAAGGCATGAGCAAAAGCGACGCACTTTCCCAAGCAAAATATTGGTTCGAACAATTGGAAATCGACCAATGGTGGAAGAAAAAACTGAGCGAACTTTCCAAAGGAATGGCGCAGAAAATACAGTTTGTAGTAACGGTTTTGCACCGCCCGAAATTGCTGATTTTAGACGAACCTTTCTCGGGTTTTGATCCGGTGAATGCGAATTTAATTAAAGACCAAATTCTGAAATTAAAGAACAACGGAACCACGATTATCCTCTCGACTCACCGAATGGAAAGTGTGGAAGAAATGTGCGATTATGTAGCATTAATCGATCATGCAAAGAAAATTCTGGACGGGAAAGTTTTTGATGTTCGCGAACAATTCAAGAAAAATATTTTTGGAATAACGCTTTCTGATGTGAATGAAGAAAAATTTGAAATCTTTAAAAATCAATTTGAAATCAACGATTATTCCACTGAAAATCATTTGGTTTCATTCGATTTAAAAAACGATAACGACCAAAATATTCTGCTGAACGAATTGATGAAAGTAGGGAAAATTCGCTCGTTCGACGAGAAAATTCCGAGTATGAATGAGGTGTTCATCAATGCTGTAAAGTAGTTGATTGTTCTCATTTTTTTCAATTCTAATTTCTAAATTTCTAACGTATAAAAATTTATATGAAAAATATATTTCTCATCACCAAAAGAGAATATCTCACGCAGGTAAAGAAAAAATCTTTTGTCATTTTCACGCTTCTCGGTCCGATTTTGATGATTGGTTTCGGTCTTCTGATTGCCTTTATGTTTAAAGCAAATGAAAGCACAAGTACCTTTAATGTCGTTGATAAAAGTGGACTTTTTGTAGGAAACCTTAAAAGTACCAATCAAATTAAATATGTTTTTGTACCTGCGGTAAATGAGAAATCTTTAGTCGCAACCTTGAAAGATATGGATGGTATTGAAGGTTTACTGATTATTCCTGAATTGAAAGATCAAAATTACGATGCTTTACAAAAAGACTCCAAATTACTCATCAACAAAAAAATCGGCTTTGATACCAAAACAAAAGTAGCATCAGACTTAGCTAAAATCATACGGACAGAGAAGATTAAATCACTGGGTATTTCAGAAAATCAAATGAAAAATCTGGATGAAAATTTTGAGCTTAACACTCAGAACGTTGTAGACAATAAAAGTTCTGACAACGATTTATCTTTCGGAGTAAAATCTGGATTAGCAATGGTTTTGATGTACGCAGTTTTCATGTTTATCATTATTTACGGCGTTCGGGTGATGCGCAGTGTTTTGGAGGAAAAAAACAATCGCGTGGTAGAAATCATTATTTCTTCGGTGAAACCATTTGAGTTGATGATGGGAAAAATTCTAGGGGTAACTTTGGTTGCTTTAACGCAATTCTGCATTTGGATAACGATGTCTGTCATCGGTGCATTATTTCTAAACACGGGATTTTCTGCGCTAAAAAATCAAATTCCAGGTGGTGAACAATCCACCGAAATGATTCAGAAATTCGACTTTCAGCAAATCGCAGGAGAGGTTTCACATATTCTTTTAGACATGAATGTTGCGCTCATTATTGGCGTATTTATCGTGTTCTTTTTACTGGGTTATATTTTTTACAGTTCGATGTATGCGGCAATCGGTTCTGCAGTTGATAATGAAACCGAAACCCAACAGTTTACCATGTTTGCGATTATTCCATTGATGGTTGGAATGTATGGAAGTTTTACGATTATGAATAATCCGGAAGGTCCACTCGGATTTTGGTTATCGATGATTCCTTTTACTTCACCTGTTGCAATGATTGCCAGAATTCCTTTTGGAGTACCGGTTTGGCAAATTATACTTTCAGCTTCATTACTTTTAGTTTCAACTTTATTAATGATTTATATCGCTGCAAAAGTCTATCGTGTTGGGATTTTGATGTACGGAAATAAAGCATCTGTAAAAGAACTTTGGAAATGGATTAGAAGTTAATACCAAGAAAAATCGATAATTTTTAAGATAAAAAATTCCATCAAAATTAATTGATGGAATTTTTTGATTATTGAAAATAGAACTTAATCAAACACATAGAACTTGTCAGACTTTCTCTTCAATGTTCGAATCGACATGTATTTAACTCATTAATATTTTGCTTTTTATTTATAATTTTATCCTAGAACTTTGGCAACAGTAGCACCGATTTCCGCTGGGGAATCTACCACGTTGATTCCGTTTTCTCTCATGATTGCCATTTTCGCTTGAGCAGTATCATCATCACCACCTACAATTGCACCTGCATGACCCATTGTTCTCCCTTTAGGAGCAGTTTGTCCTGCGATAAATCCAACAACTGGTTTTGTAGAACCGCTTGCTTTGTACCATCTTGCCGCTTCAGCTTCTAAGTTTCCACCGATTTCACCAATCATTACAACCGCTTCGGTTTCTGGATCGTTGATGAATAATTCCAAAGCTTCTTTGGTTGTCGTTCCGATAATTGGATCGCCACCGATTCCGATTGCGGTAGAAACTCCGTAACCTGCTTTTACTACTTGATCAGCAGCTTCATAAGTTAAAGTTCCTGATTTAGATACGATTCCTACTTTTCCTTTTTTGAAAACGAAACCTGGCATAATACCAATTTTTGCTTCATCAGAAGTAATAATTCCTGGGCAGTTTGGACCGATTAAACGAGTCTCTCTATCAGCGATATAAGCTTTCACTTTTACCATATCTTCAACAGGGATTCCTTCAGTAATACAAACGATTACTTTGATTCCTGCATCGGCAGCTTCCATAATCGCATCTGCAGCAAATGCTGGCGGAACGAAAATAATAGAAACATTTGCTCCAGCTTTTTCCACTGCATCAGCAACGGTATTGAAAACTGGTTTTCCTAAATGCTCAGAACCACCTTTTCCTGGAGTTACTCCACCTACTACATTTGTTCCGTATTCGATCATTTGACCTGCGTGGAAAGTTCCTTCATTTCCGGTAAATCCTTGTACGATTACTTTAGAATCTTTGTTTACTAATACTGACATTTTTTATTTTATTTTAAATTTATTGGTATCTATTAATAAGTATTGCAAAAATACTTATTAAATATTAATTTTTTGAAATATTGCTATTTCATATTTTTCACTTTAACTTCTTTTCTTAGATAGTCTCTAAACTCTTCTGCAAGCTGACCGAAATAGGTTTTCCCACCGGCTAAATCTTTATTTACCCCTGTTTTACCTAAAAGCACGGCTCCCTTTCCGACACGATTTCCCGACGCTATTCCGACCTGTCCCCAAACCATAACTTCGTCTTCTATAACACAACACCCAGCGATGGCAGCATGTGAGGCAATCAGCACTCTTTTTCCGATTAATGTATCATGACCAACTTGAATAAGATTGTCTAAAACAGAACCTTCACCAATCACTGTAGAATCGGTAACTCCACGATCGATGGTACAATTATTTCCAATTTCAACATTATTTTCAATGATGACATTTCCGACTGAAATCAAACGGTCGAAGTTTCCATTTAGTTTTCTGTAATAAAAGGCATCTCCACCCAAAACCGTATTGGATTGAATGATCACATTATCACCAATTTCCGTGCGATCACCAATTACTACATTGGGGAAAATGATACAATTATTTCCGATTTTCACATTATTACCAATAACTACAGAGGAGTGAATCTGCGTTCCGTCTCCTACTTCTAATTCGTGAAGGGTTTCGCCGAAATTGGTAATCTTTGTGAAGTGGGTATTTATTTTATTAAAATCTCGGAAAGGATCATCAGAAACCAACAATGCTTTTCCCGGTGGACAATCAACTTCTTTATCAATCAAAATAATAGTCGCAGCAGAATTGAGTGCTTTGTCGTAATATTTTGGATGATTTACAAATACGATTTCACCACTTTTAACCCTATGAATTTCATTGGTGCCTAGAACCGGAAAATTTTCGTCGCCGATCATTTTAGCGCCAATAATTTCTGAGATTGTTTTGAGGGTTTGTGGTTTTGTAAAAATCATCGATATATTTTGCTAAATTATTTTACTCTTTCTAAGTAAGATCCGTCTTCTGTATTTACTTTAATTTTATCACCAGCTTCGATGAACAAAGGAACCATTACTCTAGCACCTGTTTCTACGATTGCATTTTTCAAAGCGTTAGTTGCGGTATTTCCTTTTACGCCTGGATCTGCTTCAACAACTTCTAAATAAACCGTTGGTGGAATTTCAGCTGAAAGTGGAGATTCATCGCTATCTTTCAAAATGATGGTAACTTCTTCACCTGCTTTCATAAACTGAGCGTTTTCAATCATTTCTTTGTCAAGATAGATTTGCGAGAAATCTTCATTATTCATAAAGTGATATCCGTTATCATCTTCATATAGATATTGGAATTTTCTGGTAATCACTTTAACCTCATCGATTTTGTGACCTGCAGAAAAAGTATTATCCAATACTTTACCATTGGTAACCGACTTCATTTTTGTTCTTACGAAAGCTGGACCTTTCCCTGGTTTTACGTGTAAAAAATCAATAATTTTGAATATATCATTACTGAATTCGATACACATTCCTTTTTTAATATCGTTGCTTGTTGCCATTTATTTTTGTTGTAATTATAGTATTATCATAGGATTTCAACCTATTTTTATGAAATCATTTGGGATTTTTGATTTACCTTATTCTTTACCAGAGCCATATCCTTTTACGATTCCTCTTGGCGAGTTCCTAATGAACTCTAGAATCTCGTCGCGTTCGGCGGTTGGTAGCATTTCTTTTTCAATATAAGTTGCAGCTTGAGAAACATTCATTTTCATTTGAAAAACAGCGCGATAAATTTTTTGGATTTCAAAAATTTTATCATTGGTAAAGCCTCTTCTTCTAAGACCTACGGAATTTATTCCTGCATAAGTCATTGGTTCACGAGCGACTTTTACATAAGGAGGAATGTCTTTTCTTACTAATGTTCCTCCGGAAATCATGACGTGTTTGCCAATTTTACCAAACTGATGTACCGCAGAAAGACCGCCCATCACCGTATAGTCACCAATTTCTACGTGACCTGCAATTCCACAACCATTAACAATGATGACATGATCGCCAAGAATACAATCGTGAGCAATATGAGAAGTCGCCATGATAAGACATTCCTTACCAATTTTGGTATAACCTAGGGCTTTTGTTCCGCGATTTACGGTGACACATTCTCTGATTGTAGTTCCGTCACCGATGATTACTTGGGTATCTTCACCATCAAATTTTAAATCTTGAGGGATTGCTGAAATAACAGTACCCGGAAAAATTCTACAGTTTTTTCCGATTCTTGCACCATCCATAATAGTTACATTGGAACCAATCCAAGTACCTTCGCCTATTTTCACATCACCTGCAATCGTGGTAAATGGTTCTATGGTAACGTTTTTACTAATTTTCGCTCGTTTATCAACGGCTGCTAATTGATGAATCATTTAGTCGAGTTTATTTTTGGCCACTTGCGCCATTAGTTCTGCTTCAACCACAACACTGTCCCCAACATAGCCGTAACCCTGCATGTGAACAATACCTCTTCTAATCGGTGAAATCAATTCTATTTTAAATACCATCGTATCTCCGGGAACTACTTTTTTCTTAAACTTTACTTTATCTATTTTAATAAAGTAAGTTGAGTAATTTTCTGGATCAGGAACACTGGCAAGGACTAGAATCCCTCCAGTTTGTGCTAATGCTTCTACCTGTAAAACTCCTGGCATCACAGGCTCTTTAGGAAAATGCCCAACGAAAAACGGTTCGTTCATCGTTACATTTTTTAATCCTACTACGTGAGAGTCTGACAATTCCAAAATTTTATCAATCAATAAAAATGGTGGTCGGTGTGGCATCAATTTCATAATTCCATTGATGTCGTAAACCGGTTCTTTATAAATATCGATATCGGGAACGTTTTTCTTTTTCTGTAATTTCCACTGTCTGTTTAATTTCTTCGCAAACTGGGTATTTACAAAATGTCCGGGTTTATTTGCAATAACTTTTCCTTTAATTTTAACACCAACCAAAGCCAAATCGCCAATTACATCGAGTAATTTATGACGTGCCGCTTCATTTGGATAATTCAAAGTAAGATTATCTAAAATACCATTCGGACGAATAGAAACCTCATCTTTACCAAAAGCCTTTTTTAGTTTATCTGCGGTATCGGGTGTTAATTCTTTATCAACATAAACGATGGCGTTAGAAATATCACCACCTTTGATTAATCCGGCATCTAAAAGCATTTCTAATTCGTGTAGAAAACTAAAAGTACGTGCGGAGGAAATTTCAGTTTTGAATTCCGAAATATCTTTTAAAGTTGCATTTTGAGTTCCTAATACTTTAGTCCCGAAATCAACCATCGTCGTTACTTCATAGGTGTCAGATGGAATAATTGTAATTTCTGAACCAGTTGCAGGATCGCTGAAACTTAATACTTCTTTTACAACCAGATATTCTCTGGCTGCACTTTGTTCTACGATTCCTGCTTTCTCGATTGCTTCTACGAAAAATTTAGAAGAACCATCTAAAATAGGAGGTTCTGCACTATCCATTTCTAAGATGGCATTATCGATATCACAACCTACCAAAGCAGCAAGTAAATGTTCGCAAGTATGGATTCTGACTCCCAATTTCTCCAGAGTTGTTCCTCTTTCAGTAGTCGTCACGTAATTAACGTCTGCTTCAATATGAGGATGCCCTTCCAAATCTGTTCTTACAAAAACGAAACCTGTATTTTCTTTCGCAGGTTTCATGGTAAGGGTTACTTCACGACCAGTATGCAGTCCTATTCCGGAGAGAGAAATCTCTTCGTTTAATGTTTTTTGTTTATCACTCATTAGTATTATCTTTTGAGTTATTCTCAAGATTATTTATTCGTTTAACAATATCGGTAAAATTTCTGAAATGCACATAATTTCTACGGTATTCACTTGCATTGATGGCAGGTGAGCCGTACAGCGTTTCACCGTCTTTGGTGCTAGAATTCACACCACTTTGTGCTTGTATTTTTACTTGATTACCGATTTGGATATGCCCTACAATACCGACTTGACCGCCGATTTGATTCCAATCACCAATTATGGTAGAACCGGCAATTCCTGCTTGTGCGGCAATTACATTGTTCTGACCAATTTTCACATTATGAGCAATTTGGATTAAGTTATCGATTTTGGTTCCTTTTCCAATAATTGTTGATCCGATTGTTCCTCGGTCAATACTACAGTTGGAACCAATTTCCACATGATCTTCTAAAATAACGTTTCCTAGTTGTGGAATTTTCTGGTAACCATCTTTGGTTGGTTGAAATCCGAAACCATCTGAACCGATTACGGTATTAGAATGAATGATACAGTTATCTCCGATTACGCAATAATCGTAAACTCGAACTCCACTATATAAGACACAATTTTTACCGATCTTCACATTTTTACCGATAAATACTTGTGGGTAAATTTGGGAACCATCTCCAATTTTCACTTTTTCAGAAACACAAGTAAAAGCACCTACATATACATTTTCTCCTACTGAAGCTGATTCATGAAAAACCGCTCCATCTTCAATTCCAGATTTACGTCCCTGCATTTCTTGATACAGATTCATTAAAACCTGAAATGCTAGATAAGCATCTTCTACAGCAATAATAGTGGGTTGATAAGATTTTTCGGATAAAAGTTTCTCGGAAACAATTAGAACCGAGCATTTCGATTGATCAATATGCTCTGCAAATCTTTCTTGCGCGACGAAGGAAAGATGACCCTCTTCTCCACTTTCTATAGGTGATACTCCCGTGATTAGCGCGTGCTCATCCCCAATGATTCGTCCGTTAATAAAATTTGCAATCTGCGATGCGGTAAATTCCATATCCTGCAAAGATAATAAATTCCCAAATATTGCAAATCATTTAGGTGACAAAAAATTGCTTTAAATTTCTCGAGGAAATGATAAAATATACTTGGTATTCAATTGATTGATAAAGGAAGAAAGAATTTGATTCTCAGAATGGTCTAGCGTAATTTTCTCCCCATTCTTTTGTAGTAAATAAATTGGTTGGTCTTCTTCATTATATGGCAAAAGATTTCTAGAGATTTGATCCACCAATTCCAAACCAATACCTTCCCCAAAAAAAAGATTCGTTTTAGCGATTTTATCATCTATAAATTCACCTTCAAAAGGCTTTGACGAAATCAATGTTTTCGGAAATTTTCTCTGAATAACACAATTGCATAAATAAGATAAAACAACATCTTCATTTTTTGTCCAGAATTTTATCGCCTGAATCACATCGTTATCATCGAGTTCTGTAAAACGTTGAATGTCTTCTTCAGTTGCTTTCTGAAATTCATTTTTGTAGAGAAAATAAGCCAAGTTTTCTGAAGCTGGAAGCTGCTTTCCTTGAGAAACCAAAAATTTAGCACGACCCAAAATTTTCACCAAAAGATATTCTGCCAAAGCAGAAGTCTTATGATAATACACCTGCCAGTACATAAACATTCGCGCAGTTAGAAAATTTTCGATGGAGTAAATTCCTTTTGCATCGATTACCAATTCGTCATCGGAAACATTCATCATCGAAATGATTCGTTGGGTATTTACATTCCCTTCGGAAACTCCGGTGTAGAAGCTGTCTCGTTTCAAATAATCCAAACGATCAACGTCTAATTGTGAAGAAATTAATTGATTGAAAAATTTTCGATTATATTTCCCTTGAAACATTTCTATCGCCATCGAAAGTTCGCCGTTGAATTCTTCATTCATTTTATTCATCAGCAATAGCGATAGCTTCTCGTGATGCCAATCGTCCATCAACATATTTTCTAAAGCATGAGAAAATGGACCATGACCAACATCGTGCAATAAAATCGCCAACATTGCTGATTTTTCTTCTTCTTTTGAAATTTCAACACCTTTTAATCTTAAGGTTTCCAAAGCGGTAAACATCAAATGCATTGCGCCCAAAGCATGATGAAACCTTGTATGTGTTGCTCCCGGAAAAATTAAATTTAAAAGCCCCGTTTGTGAGATTCGGCGTAATCTTTGAAAATACGGATGTTCGATGACATCAAAAAGAATTTCGTGAGGAATACTGATAAATCCGTGCACCGGATCGTTGATGATTTTGAATTTATTGGTCATGAATTGTGATTGAAAATTAATAAAAATTATACCCCAAGAACAATGGCAGGATCTATATTAAGCCTTTTGCTGATGATGCGCCCAGTTTTTAAAGTTGGTTCGCTTTTTCCTGTAAGATATTCACTGATTCGAGATTGGCTGACTTCCAAAAGTTCCGACATTCGTTTTTGCGTTAATCCCAATTCGTACATCCGAAGTTGCAAAACATCTTGCAATTTCGGTTCTCCGATTGCAAAATGAATTTCCGAATAATCGGCAACTAAATTAGACAACAAATTAAGTTCAATGTAGTTCCTATCGGTTTCTGGAGTAGTTTCATCTACCAAAGGAAGCAGTTCTTCTACTCTTTCAACTGCCCAATTATATTGTATTTCGGTTTCTATTTTAGTCATTTTAAATGGTTTTAATATCCTTTATTTTGTCGTATTCTTTATGATTTCCAATGAAACGGATAAAAATAAATTTCGGAGTAAATTTCACCACTGCCACCAATCTAAAATCATTTCCTTTAATATTGAAAACATAACGTTGATTTCCGATATAATTTACACTGTCGAATGTTTTTTTAATATCTGCAAAACACGTCCAATCACTTTTTTTCACTATACTTACCCATTCCTGAACAGCGGTTTTGGCTTCCAAATGTTTTTCAATAAACTGTTTCAGAGTTTGTTCTGTAAAAATTCGCATGAATCTTAGAATTTAACACAAAGGTAAAAACAAATATCCAAAACACAAATAAATTATTTGAAAAATAAATTTTAATCCGATTCAAAAACGACTTATTTTATATAAATTAAGTCAGTCAAGTGACTTATTTAACAGAAACATCTGTCCTCGTTTTCTGATTTAAGATTATTTTTCTAATAAAATTCAAACTGAAATTTTGGAACGAACTTCAAAACACACCCAAATAGGCAAATAATTAACGCAACTTTAACGTGTACTTAAAGTAAATTTGGCATTGTTTGGTCGTATTTTTGGTGTGTTAAACAAATGTTCGAAAACATTGAAATTATTATTATAAACATTGAAATTATTATATGGCAAAACTCATTTGGATAGATGATGAAGTAGATTTACTAAAACCGCATATTGTATTTTTAGAAAACAAAGGATACCAAGTTTCCCCTGTAAACAACGTGAACGAGGCCTTAGAAATGATTGAAAAAGAAAATTTTCAATTGGCTTTACTCGACGAAAATATGCCAGGGATTTCTGGTTTGGAAGCAATTCCTATGATTAAAAATATCGATTCTGCCATTAAAATCGTGATGGTGACGAAGAATGAAGAAGAACTGATCATGGAACAAGCCATCGGTTCACAGATTGCTGATTACATTTTGAAACCAGTAAATCCGAATCAGATTTTACTTTCATTAAAAAAGAATTTGCAAGAGGAAACCTTAATCGAACAAAAAACCATTCTAGAATACCAGCAGGAATTTCGCAATCTCTCAATGGAACTTTCTTATTTGAAAACCTATCAAGAATGGGCAGAATACTATAAAAAAATTCTGAATTGGGAAATCAAATTCGATAAAGTTTTCGACAACGAGTTTTCAGATTTACTACAATCACAAAAGGAAGAAGCCAATATTCAGTTTTCTAAATTCATTGAAAACAATTATGAACATTGGTTGAATTCATCAGACAAACCGATGATGAGCCACACTTTATTTAAAGATAAAGTAAAACCAGAAGTAGAAAAAGAAAAGGTTTTATTATTAATGATTGATAATCTTCGGTACGATCAATGGAAAGTCATCGAACCTCTTTTCACAAAATTTTACAATAAAACTTCTGAAGATTATTATTACAGTATTTTGCCAACCGCAACACAGTATGCAAGAAACGCTTTCTTTGCAGGATTAATGCCCTCTGAAATTGAAAAAAGATTCCCACAATATTGGATTAACGATAATGAAGATGGCAACAAAAACGAGCACGAACGCGATTTTTTAGAAGATCAAATGAAGCGTCTCGGTTTGTCTGGAAAAAGTATGAAATATCTGAAAATTTTAAATTCAGATTTTGAGCGCAAAATTTTAGATGATTTTAATCAACACAAAACCAATGATTTATTGGTAATTGTATATAATTTTATTGATATTTTGTCTCATGCAAAAACCGATAATGTTATCGTCAATCAATTGATTAGAGATGATAAAACTTTCAGATCTTTAACTTACAATTGGTTTGAAAATTCATCTTTACTCAAAATCATTAAACAAGCCGCCGAAAATGGTTTCAAGCTCGTTATTACCACTGATCACGGAACTATTTATGTGAAAAAACCAAGTAAAGTGGTTGGCGACCGAGAAACATCGACCAATATTCGCTATAAAACAGGTAGAAGTTTAACTTACGAAAACAGCGATGTATGGGCGATTTCTAATCCCGAGAAACTTTTTTTACCGAAGGGGAATTTAAGTTCAAAATACATTTTCGCTAAAAACAATATTTTTTTGGCCTATCCGAAAAACTACAATCATTTTGTGAACTATTATAAAG
>NZ_JBAVFG010000011.1:0-16998 GCF_049588135.1 Kaistella sp.
AACTATTTTTTTTCGATAATATATATCAAACTTGAATATTCGCCTGTTTTTGATGCTTTTATATTAGAAATGAGTCCGTAGATTATTCCTTTTAGCCAAAAAAGCGATGATTTTTTATATTTTTCGCTTAACATTGAAATATAGAACGAATCGAGTAGGAGTGGTTTTATTTTTTTTATTTTCCAGAATTCATTGGTCATCAATTTTTCCATGCCTGATTTTGAGAAATGATAGAGATGTCTGGGAACATCGTATGCTGCCCAAAATTCTTTATATTTCAAGGCATCATAAGAAGTTGGATTAGGAACTGCAATAATTAGTAAACCATTTTCTTTGAGTTTGCCATAAAATTCTTTTATCATTTCATCTTGATTTTCGATATGTTCGAAAACATGCCAAAGTGTAATTGCATCTAATGATCCTTCTTTAAGAAAATCAAGATTGTTAATAATTTTGGTTTTGTGGACTTTTTTAATGGCATGTTGACTGGCTGATTTGTTAGGTTCAAAACCAAATGTTTCGAAATCATTTTCAATATATTTAGCAAATTCACCGACACCACATCCGTAATCTAAAACTTTTTTATGTTTTCCTACAAAGTCTAATATTATATTTTTTTTGTAATGTAGATTGAAATTCTGAAAAAATTTATAAAACTTTTCTTTTAAGGTCATAGAGTCTTGGTGATGAGAAATATAATCTTCACTATCATAATAGGAAGAAATATCTTGAGGGACGGGATATGTTTTTAAAACTCCAGGAATAGAAGTTTCTTTAATTTCGAATTCTTGTTGAGTTAGAAAATGATCTTTAACTTTCATAAGTGTTGTAGAGCAGGTATAATTTGTAAATGTTTCACGTGAAACATTTATTTTAAATAGATTAGTAAAATATTAATATCGGAAGGAGACACGCCACTAATTCGTGCAGCTTGCGCAATTGTTTTTGGTTTTATTTTATTGAATTTTTGTTTTGCTTCCGTTGATAATGATTTCAAATTTTCATAATCAAAATTATCTGGAATTTTAATGGTTTCTAAACGTGATAATTTGGCAACATTATCTCTTTCTTTCTCAATATAGCCTTTGTATTTGATGTTAATTTCGGCTTGTTCCTTCACTTCAGCTGAATACTGTTGAGTAGCTTCTTTAATGAATTCGATTTCTTCTAATTTTTCCAAAGTCATATTTGGTCTGGTTAAAATCTGAGCCGAACGATATGCTTGATCAACTATCGCTGATGAAATACTTTCTAGTATAGGATTGATGATTCCTGGTTTTAAAGAAGTATCTCTAAGAAAGCTTTCTAATTGATTACTTTTTGCAATTTTATCTTGTACTTTTAGAAGCCGTTCTTCGTTTGCTAGACCTAAATTGTAAGACTTTTCAGTTAGTCGAATATCGGCATTATCTTGTCGTAATAATAATCTGTATTCTGCTCTGGAAGTGAACATACGATAAGGTTCATCTGTTCCTTTGGTAATAAGATCATCTATTAAAACGCCGATATAAGCTTCGTCTCTACTTAAAGTAAAAATGTCTTTATGATGAACTTTATTATGTGCATTTATTCCGGCAATTAAACCTTGTCCAGCTGCTTCTTCGTAGCCTGTAGTTCCATTAATTTGACCAGCAAAATAGAGGTTTTCGATCAATTTTGTTTCTAAGGTATGGTTTAATTGAGTAGGAGGGAAGTAGTCATATTCAATTGCATAGCCTGGTCGAAATACCTTCGCATTTGCAAAGCCCGGAATATGTCGCATTGCTTTAATTTGAATATCTTCTGGAAGTGAAGAGCTGAAACCATTAACGTAGATTTCCACGGTTCGCCAACCTTCTGGTTCTACAAAAAGTTGATGACGCTCGCGTTCTGCAAAACGATTGATTTTATCTTCAATACTTGGACAATATCTTGGTCCTATACTTTGAATAGTTCCGTTAAACATTGGACTTCTGTCAAATCCTTCTCGCAAAATTTCATGAACTGTTTCGTTGGTGTAAACGATATGGCAACTCATTTGTTTGCTGAGTTTTGGAGTGTTGGTGTAGGAGAATTTTTGAGGATTTTCGTCGCCTTTTTGTTCTTCCATTTTCGAATAGTCTAAGGATCTGCCATCTACTCTGGGTGGTGTTCCTGTCTTCATTCGACCAGATTCAAAACCGAGAGTTACTAATTGTTCTGTGATTCCAAAGGCACGAGGTTCTCCCATTCTTCCACCTCCCAATTGTTTGTCGCCGACGTGGATGAGTCCATTAAGAAATGTGCCATTCGTTAACACAACAGATTTTCCTCTTATTTCAAGACCTAAAGAAGTAACAACTCCAGCAACTCTATTATTTTCTATAATTAAACTCTTTACCATATCTTGGAAGAAATCCAAATTTGGAGTTTTTTCTAAGGCGATTCTCCATTCTTCTGCAAATAACATTCTGTCGTTTTGTGTTCTAGGAGACCACATTGCAGGGCCTTTGGAAAGGTTAAGCATCTTGAATTGGATTGCAGATTTGTCTGCAACAATTCCTGAATAACCACCCATTGCGTCTATTTCTCGAACAATTTGTCCTTTTGCAATTCCGCCCATTGCGGGATTACAAGACATTTGTCCGATGGTTTGCATGTTCATTGTTATTAATAAGGTTTTGGAACCTAGGTTGGCTGCTGCAGCTGCTGCTTCTGAGCCGGCATGCCCAGCGCCTACTACAATAACGTCGTATATATCGTTTATCATTTTGATGTTTTAAAATGTTTCACGTGAAACATTGCTAAAATTTGATTAAATTTTCCGCACTTTAGTCCCGATGGAAGCGGTATTAAGTTCCTAAAAAATATTGAGATAGAAATCTTCTTTATTGCGCATTTCGGATTTTTCTTCGTCTGTTTTATCTTTATATCCACACAAATGAAGAAGTCCGTGGGCTAAAACTCTGTGTAGTTCTGAGTTAAAATCTTTTGAATGTGCTATTGCATTTTCAGAAATGCGGGGCAAAGATACGAAAATATCTGCCGAAATGGTTTTGCCCTTCACATAATCAAAAGTGATAATGTCGGTATAATAATCATGTTGCAAGAAATCGCGATTTACTTTGAGTAATCCTTCGTCGGATAAGAAAATATAGTTTATTTTACCCACTTTCTTTTCTTCTGAAATAATAAGCTTTTTTAGCCAATCAGTTACGGTGAAGTTGATTTCAATGGGGTCGATATCTTCAAAGAAATATTGTATCATAATTTAAAACCAATGTCCCAGAATTACACTGAACATCCCTTTATTAATTTTTAATGATTGGCTATAATTAATTTTTATCTGTCCAAAAGGAGATTTGTAACCTGCAGTTAATCCCGCAGAAGAATCTGATACATATAGAATATCATCAACCTTAAGGTCATTAAAAAGATTAGCAAATGAAATATTAGTATCTATAAAGTAATTTTTTGCCACTTTAAATTGAAAGGTATTTGATGAACTCAGCATATTTTTTGCAACAGCCTGACCAAATTGATAGCCTTGAAAACTAACGAAATTACCTAAATTTTGTTCAAAAATACCTCCTAAACGATATTCATAATAAGGACTTAAAATTTCACCGACTGTAAATCCTCCAAATAAACCAAGACGATAAGTCAGCCAAGAATTGATTGGGAAATTCAACTGACTGGTAATTTTTGCTTGTAGCGTTTTACCATCATCATATTTGTGAAGAATATCTAACACTTTACCTTCTACATTCAGAAGAAAACCTTTGGTAGGAAAGCTTCTATCGTCCTGCGTATCACTTTTAATAAATACATAAGCATTCATATAATTTTCTGGATTGCTGTATCCAGTATTTCCGAAAAGTTTTGATTCAAAATAATCGTTGCTGAGACCTCCTCCGATTGCATATTTATCTCGCCAAATAGATTGAATGAATATTTCATTACGAAGCCAGTTCCACTTATCAGAAATATTGCCCAAATCGTCTTTTAGTTCCAATGATATTCCTGAGGCGTAAACTCCTAGTCCTGGGATATAACCGTTGTCAAGGAAATAGTTAAAATAATACCGTGGCTGATCACCTACAACAATATCCAGAGAAACCGTTGAATTGCGAAATATAAGTCGTTTTGCCGTGGCGTTTAGCATTAGTCCAGTTTTGAAAATTTCATCATAATGCAACCCAAACCGTAAGAAAAAACGAGTGTCATCTTCTGTAATATCTAATTTTAGAAAGTTCTTATCATCTTGTTTTATGATGTCGTAATTAATTAACCGGTAATTATTGGTTGCATATAATTTATCAATCATTTTGTTGATACCACCATAAGTTTGAAGAGATGGAATCTTTAAATTCATTTTACCTAAGACATAATTCTTTCTAAAAATACGATCATTTAATAGAACGAGACTATCTATTTTATAGACATTAGAATATACTGTACTCATGGGTGCTCGAAGTAGATTTTCTTCCTTTTTTGGAAGCAATGTAAGCGTTTGCGTATATTTTTGTGCAGCTACGTAGCCAGAATCTAGAATTGCCCTTTTTGCATCGTAGCTGGTTGCTCCTGTTCCTTCTAAATTAGGATGAATATTGATATCCGTATATTTATATTGGATTTTTGTTTCTTTTTGAATTCCAAAATCAATCACCTGATTTAAAATTGAAATTGCAGATTGTAAATCTTTTCGACTGGCTAAACCTTGGCTCAAATCTACTCCAATTACAATATCTATTCCTTTATCTTTTAATGGTTTGGAAGGATAATTGATGGTCATTGCACCATCAATATACAATGAGTCTCCAATTTTCACTGGATCCATTAATGATGGAAAAGCAGAACTCGCCATAATTGCGCTCACTAAATCGCCACTTTCGAAGAGTTTCATATCGCCACTTTCCAGATTGGTTGCTACGCACATAAAAGGAATCGGCAACTTTGAAAAATCAGTAATAGTAGAAACATTTTTAAAGAGTTCTTTTAGCAAATAGATATTCTTTTGACCAGTAGAAATCGCTCTTGGTAAAACGTTGATTTTCCCATTTTTTATAGGAACTGTCAGGATATAATTATCTACCGACTTATTAAAGAAAGTGGTTTCTTGGCGTGTTTTTTCGTTGGCAAGAATCGAATAAAAATCGGTGTCCATCACTATTTTTTCGATTTCTTTCCCGGTGTACCCCGAAGCGTATAAACCACCAACAATCGCTCCCATACTGGTTCCAGAGATATAATCAATTTTTACTCCTAAGGAATCAAGAACTTTTAAAACACCAATATGTGCAAATCCTTTTGCTCCACCACCCGAAAGTGATAAACCAATTTTGGGATTTTTAGGGATAGTAAAACCTTCCTTAATCTGTGCATTTAAAGAAATAGTCAGCAAAAGAAATAGGAAACAAATACTATATTTTTTCATTTAATCTTTGATGTAAATACGTTTAACACGTCGAGATATTGATGTTAAAACTTCGTAAGATATTGTTTTACAATAAACTGCGAAATCTTCTAACGACGGATTTGAGTTAAAGATAATAACTTCTTCGCCTTCCTTCGCTATAAAATCACCTAAATCAATCATCATCATATCCATACAAACATTACCGACAATTGGATATAAATTTTTTCTTATGCCAACGAAACCTGCATTATTACCAACTAACCTTGGGATTCCATCCGCATAACCGACCGGGATTGTTGCAATATTTGTATCTTTCGATGCTTTGAATTTTCTATTATAACCAATTGATTCACCTGCTCTTACTTGAGATATTTGCGAAATAACCGTCTTAAAAGTTACTGCACTTTTCAGTTGCTTTTTAATTTCAGGATTGGCAGAAACTCCTACCATTCCAATACCAATTCTAACCATATTAAATTGATAATCAGCATAATTCACGATTCCAGATGTATTAAGAATATGCCGAATTGGTTGCTCTTTCAAACCCTCAATAAGTCGTAGTGAATTTTCATTAAAGATATGAATTTGTGCTAAAGTATATTCGTTTTCTTCATCGTCATCAGAAGATGATAAATGACTGAAAATAGATTTCACTTGTACATTCATTGAGTTCAACTTTTCAATGAGTTCACTCAGTTCATCTTTCTTAAAACCAAGACGATGCATTCCGGTTTCTAACTTGATATGAATTGGGTAACGATGTTGAATTCCTTTCTGAATTAACTTTTCATTAAATAATTCAAGTACACGAAAACTATAAATTTCAGGTTCCAGATTATAATCGATGATGATATTGTAACTGTGTTGTTCCGGATTCATCACCATAATAGGCGTTGTAATTCCATTTTTTCTTAGATCAACTCCTTCATCAGCATAAGCCACGCCTAGATAATCGATATGATGATGTTGCAAAAATTCGGCAATTTCATAACCGCCTAAGCCATAAGAATACGCTTTTACCATCGCCATCATTTTGGTTTCTGGCTTCAGTAAAGCTTTATGAACATTAATATTGTGAAGAATAGAATTCAAATTTACCTCTAAAACAGTATCGTGTTTCTGTAATTCCAGATACGATTTTACTTTATCGATTTCAAATTTTCTTGCTCCTTTAAGTAAAATGAGCTGATTTTCTATTTGGTTAAGATCTACACTTTCAATGAGTTCTGAGGTGTTACTGAAAGTAAAAGTTCTAGCATTAAATAATCTTTCCAGTTGCGTTATTTCGTCACCAATTAAAAAAACTGAATTGAAATTTTGTTCATTGGTTAGAGAAGCAACTTCCTGATAGAGCTGATCAGCATTTTTTCCTTCAACAAAATCGGTTAGAATTAAAGTCTTGTTAAGCTTATTATATTCGTTAATATGTTGAAATGCAATTTTTAAAGAATCCAAATCAAGATTAAATGAATCGTTGATAATTAAATTATTACGAATTCCATTCACGCTTTCCAGTCGCATTTCTACGGATTTTAGACTATTCAGTTTTTCTATAATCTTATCATTTTCAAAACCAAATTCTTTCAAAACGGAAATAATACACAAAACATTGCTGATCGTGGCCTCATCTCTTTGGTTAATAGGAACAGAAAATTCTTCTTCAAAATATTGAATTAAAATCTCTTGGGATCTGTTTTTCCAATCATTTTTGATAAAGACGTTGTTGTGGTTTTTAAAACCAAATGATATTAATTTTTTACTTGAATACCGGTCAGTTATTTTATTATAAACCAATTCATTATCACCATTAAAAATGATGATTTGTGAATGTTGAAATAATTTTATTTTTTCGTCAATAAGTTCATTTATTGATTCAAAGTTCGAAGAATGCGCAGAACCGATATGCGTAAGAATCCCTATTTGTGGTGAGAAAATATCTTCAAGAATTTTCATTTCTCCCAGTTTTGAAATCCCAACTTCGAAAATTCCTAACTGATGTTTTTTATTAATTTCAAGCAAAGAGAGCGGAAGACCTAATTGCGAATTGAAGCTTTTCGGACTTTTCACCGTCGCATAATCATGAAATAAAGACTGATAAAGCCATTCTTTCACAATCGTTTTACCATTACTTCCAGTGATTCCTATCGTCTTTAAATCAAATTGTTCGAGATGATATTTTGCGATTTTCTGGAGAAATTTAATTGAATGATCAACAATAATCCAAGTGATATTTTCATATTGCGGAAAATGATGCTCAGAAATGATGATATTAATTCCCTTTTCAATGGCTGATTGAATATACTTTTCCCCCGAATTCTTTGAAGTATTAATTGCTAGAAACGCAGTATCATTTACCGAAAATAGCGTTCTACTGTCGTATGCTATATTTTTGATATGCAAATTTTCATCACCAATTAATTGGGATTCTGTAATTTCTGCAATTTGTTTGGTGGTGTAATTCATCTATTTTCATTATTCAGAAACTCTTCATTGAAAACTTTTCTGCTCACCGCTTCATAATTTTCGGTTTCACCCAATTGAACCAAGTCCGTACTGGTCGAAGTTCTCATTGAATGATTGGCAAGATTTCCGGTTCTTTTACAGATTGCGTGAACTTTTGTAACATATTCCGCCGTTGCCATTAGGTTGGGTATGGGGCCAAAAGGTCGTCCCATAAAATCCATATCCAAACCAGCGATTACAACACGTATTCCGCTGTTAGCTAATTTATTAGCAACTTCTACAATACTCTCATCGAAGAATTGTGCTTCATCAATTCCTACCACATCGCAGTTGGAACCTAACAGTAAAATCTCGCTCGGACTTTCTACAGGAGTGCTGCGAATTTTATTTTGATTGTGAGAAACCACTTCTTCGTCAGCGTATCTTGTGTCCAGTTTTGGTTTAAAGATTTCTACGTTTTGCCCTGCCATTTCTGCACGACGTAACCGTCGGATTAACTCTTCAGTTTTCCCCGAAAACATCGAGCCGCAGATAACTTCCATCCAGCCACTTTGTTTTGCGTGATTTATTGTATTTTCTAAAAACATTTGTTAATTTAGCCGTAAGTTTTAAAAGCTCAAAATTACGGAAATTTAATAAGATTCTGATATGCAAAGTCTCCAAGATATACACGATAAAATTTTTTTTGAAACCAAAACCATCCTCGAAACACTCTGTAAAATAAATTCAAAAGATGAACTTCTGGCGAAACAGGATTTATTTACCGAAGTGACTGATAGAATTGCTTTCTTAAGAATCTTAGAAAAAAATGAGGATAGTTTTACACGGATTATTACTAGTAAAAATGTTGATAATCAATTTGATAATGATAATAAAATTATCGATGAAGCAAGTGAACATGTAGAATATATTGAAGGGAATTCTGCAGATATGATCGAAGAAGAAGTAATATTCACTAATGAATTGAATGATTTTGAAGATGAAATTGAAACCGAAGAGAAAATTGTCAAAAATTCAGTACATCCTGAAAGTTTCAAAGAGCCAAATAATGAAATTCAAATAGACTTTATTTCTGAATCAGATGTATGGAAAGACGACGAAATTCCTTTAAGTGTTGAACAAGAAGAAGCTGATTATGCAGAAAGAGTTGCGCAGAAAGAAAGAGATTTAGAAGAAATGGAAGAACGAAGAAGGAAAATCGTTCAATTTAATAAACATGAAACTTTATCTGAAAATGCTTCTAAAATTGACGATGATAAAGAAGATAGCGAACAACAACAAGCTGAAAAAAAATTTAAACTTGCAAATATTAAAGGGTTGAAAGTTGTTCAACAATTATTTGATATCGATTCTTTAGAAGAGGAACTGTCAGCTAAAGAGTATCAAGCTGATGAAGGAAGTTTACTGAAATCTAATGTCAAAACAGATTTTATGCAAGCCGAAAGAAAGAAACCTGAATTCCGGCTTGATTTTAATGACAAAGTGGCATTCACCAAAAGTTTATTCGCTGGAAATGATGAAGAATTAAAGGCAACAATTGATCAACTGAATTCTTTCGATAATTTGGAAGATGCAAAGCAATATCTCAGTGAAGTTTATTACCAAAAAAATTGGAGTAAAGCCGATGAATACGCACAAAGACTTTGGAATCTTGTAGAAAATAAATTCTTATAAATTGAATATGATTAAGAATATCAACGATTTTCAAAATGTGTTTTTTATCGGTGTTGCTGGAGTTGGGATGAGCGCAATTGCCCAATATTTAAAAGGAATTGGGAAAGAAGTTTCCGGAAGCGATCGCTATTTTTTACCCGAAACTTTTAATAAAACTAAAGAGCAATTAGAAGCAGAAGGCATCAATTGTTTTCTGCAAGACGGAAGCGGAATTACAGAAAAAACCGATTTAATCGTAGTTTCCACCGCAATTGAAGATACGGTTTTTGAAGTTCAAAAAGCGAAAGAACTCGCGATTCCAATTATTAAACGAAGTGAACTTTTGTCCATCATTGCGAAAAGCAAAAAAACGATTGCAGTTGCCGGAACTTCTGGTAAATCAACTACTTCTGCGATGTTATTTCAAATTTTATTGGATGCTCAATTTGAACCAAGCATTATTTCCGGAGCGGGTTTAACAAGCATTATCAAACAAGGAAAAATTGGAAATGCAGCGGTCGGAAAAGGCGATTGGTTGATTATCGAAGCTGATGAAAGCGACGGATCTGTTGTTCAATATGAACCAGAAATTGGTTTGCTTTTAAATATTGATAAAGACCATCAGGAAATTGATGAACTGATAGAATTGTTCACCATTTTTAAAAATAATACAAAGGGTTTATTCGTTGTAAATCAATCGAATACATTAACGAAGTCGTTGTCTGTGAATTCAAAAAATGACTTTGGATTTGAAGATGAAAATGCAGGATATTCTGCTAAAAATTTCAATCAAAATGGTTTTCATTTAAGTTTTGATGTTTTAGGTCAACATTTTGAAATGAATTCTATTGGAAGACATTCTGTGGAAAATTCAACTGCAGCAATTGCAGTCGCACATCAAATCGGAATTGATTTAAAAACTTGTGCCGAAAGTTTGGCAAAATATGAAGGAATTTATCGTCGCCATCAAATCCTCGGGCAAAAAAACGGAGTTTGGGTGATTGATGATTATGCCCACAATCCAGCGAAATGTGCAGCGAGCATAAAAGCTTGCCAACCTTTGGCGGAGAAAGTAATTGCGTGGTTTCAGCCTCACGGTTATGGACCAACTCGGTTTTTGAAAAATGATTTTATTGAAGAAATTTCAGAAGCATTAAGACCTCAAGATGAAATCTGGATGAGCGAAATTTTCTACGCAGGAGGAACCGCCGTGAAAGATATTTCGGCAAATGATCTCATTGAAGGAATTAGAGCAAAAGGAAAAAAAGCACATTTTGTTGAAGATAGAAATGATTTGTTAAAAGCATTAAAACCGGAATTAAAAGAAGGAACGGTTTTACTTTTGATGGGAGCAAGAGATCCTAGTTTGGAGGAGTTTTGTAAAGAATTATTTGATAATTTGTAATATAAAATAGAACAGAAGCTTAAGAGTAAAATCTCAGGCAATATCGACCGTTCCTCTGCAACTCACAATCCAGTCGCATAGCGACGGCCGATATCGAAACGTTGGAATTTATTCCAACAGAAATAAGAAAAAATGAACGGAATCCTATATTTTGTCCCAACACCAGTTGGAAACTTAGAAGACATGACTTTCAGAGCGGTAAAAATTCTGAAAGAAGTCGATTATATTTTGTGTGAAGATACCCGAACTTCGGGTTTTCTTTTAAAGCATTATGAAATATCTAAACCGCTGAAATCGTATCATTTACATAACGAACATCAAAGCACGCAAAAAGTAATTGATGATTTAAAAAACGGACAAAATATTGCAATCATAACAGATGCAGGAACTCCTGGGATTTCAGATCCTGGATATTTGTTGGCAAAAGCAGGTTCCGACGAAAATATAGAAATGATCTGTCTTCCTGGCGCAACAGCTTTTGTTCCCGCTTTAGTGGTTTCTGGATTGCCGAATAACGAATTTCTTTTTGCTGGATTTCTACCTCAAAAAAAAGGGAGACAAACGAAATTGAAACAATTAGCAGAAGAAAAGAAAACCATCATTTTGTATGAAAGTCCGCACAAGATTAATACGACTTTAGAGCAGATTAAAGAATTCTTTGGCGAAGAAACCAAAGTGAGTTTAAGTCGAGAAATATCAAAAAAATTCGAGGAAACTAAACGGGGGACAATCAATGAGTTAATTGACTTCTCCAAAAGTAAAACTTTAAAAGGTGAAATAGTGTTAGTCATCAATAATGTGGTTTAAATAATAATATTACTTTTGTTAACATTAATTAATAGTATGTATCAATTTTCAGAAAAATTTTCAACATTTTGTAATTCAGAAAAACTTAGGCAAGAATTAGGTCTTAATATTTTAGGAATAATTAATACAATTTCTCGGAAGGATTTTATATTTCAGGAATTTAATAATTGTGTGAAAGAGAATAATATTAGAAAAATTGAAGATATAAAGCTTGAGACATTAGATCTGCTTATTTTATATGCACATTATATTCTTGAAGATAATGTGATTTCCAATGAAAAACTTGAGGATTTTTCATTTTTAAAACTTTTATTTAAAATTAAAGAGGGTGATTTTAGAAAATATAAAAACATTGAAATAAAAGAGATTCTCAAAAAGCAATTTATCAGAGCGTATTCAGACCAGCGTATAGATAATGAAGAGGAAATGCAAAGTGTAAACCTTCAATCATTGTTTGACTTGAGTTATGACGAATTTGAAAATCTGAAAAAAGAAGAAGTTATTAATGCTCTTTTGAATGGCGCAAATCCAAAAGATTTAGATATTGCAAAAATTCCAAAAGGTTTTAATTTTTAAATTATTTCACATGAAGCAATATTTAGTGGATAATTTTGGCAATCAGTATACTTATGGAAAGTTTTTGAAATGCTTGATAATGTAAAGAGAAAAATGGAAAATGTCAAATCTGGGAATTTAAAGATTTATAATGAATTAAAGAATTGGGACGGTAATTAAGTCAAACAAAAATAACAAATCTAAATATGAAATTATTAGAAGGAAAAGTTGCCCTAATTACAGGTGCAACACGAGGAATCGGAAAGGGAATTGCGGAAGTTTTCGCTAAAGAAGGTGCGAAAGTGGCGTTCACTTATGCAGGTTCTGTGGACAAAGCAAAAGAGTTAGAAACAGAATTAAGTAAAATCACGCAAGTTAAAGGATATCAATCTGATGCTTCCGATTATGATGCGGCGCAAAAATTAGTTGATGATGTAATGGCGGAGTTCGGGAAAATAGATATTTTGGTAAACAACGCAGGAATTACGAGAGATAATTTAATGCTCAGAATGTCCAAAGACGATTGGGATACCATTATCCGCGTGAATTTAGATTCTGTGTTCAACTTGACCAAAGCCGTTATTAAACCGATGATGAAAGCAAAATCGGGCTCAATCATCAATATGACTTCTGTTGTTGGCGTGAAAGGAAATGCAGGACAAGCTAATTATGCTGCTTCAAAAGCAGGAGTTATTGGATTTTCGAAATCAATTGCATTGGAATTAGGTTCCCGAAATATCCGTTGTAATGCGGTTGCGCCAGGATTTATAGAAACCGAAATGACAGCAGCTTTAGATGAAAAAACCGTTCAGGGTTGGAGAGAATCTATTCCTTTGAAACGTGGCGGACAACCGGAAGATGTGGCAAATGCTTGTGTTTTCTTGGGTTCAGAAATGTCAGCGTACATAACTGGTCAAGTTCTGAATGTTGATGGCGGAATGTTGACCTAATCTTTTAGGATCAATATTAAGGAGCAACAAGATTTGTTCTTCTCATAAAAACCCGTCCCGCTTTCCACTATATCTTTTCCCATCGCTATCGCGATAGAAAAAGGATGCCGTTGCAATCGGGGCTATAAATAAAACTTATTTCTTCTTACTAGCAGTTTTGTCAGCAGAATTGCTAGTAAGATTTTTTTTCAGGTATTCGGAATTCGCTGGCTAGCTTCTAATTACGGAATATTTATTGTATTCAATAGTTCTTTGTATTATAATAAAAACGTGATGATGATGAGTGAATTGTTGCAATTATTTCAAAACACACGATCGTACTCTGTTGCACTTTGTGAGCCTCTCGAAATCGAGGATTATCTGCCACAGCCAGTAGATTTTGCAAGTCCACCAAAGTGGCATCTAAGCCATTCTACTTGGTTTTTTGAGGAGATGATTTTAAAGAAATTTTTTAAAGATTATAAAATTTTCCATCCTCATTTTTCGTTTTTGTTCAATAGTTATTACCAGACTTTAGGCGAAAGAGCCATTCGTACAGAACGGGGCACTATGACGAGACCAACTGTTTCAGAAGTTTATAAATACCGAAAATATGTAGACCAACATATCGAAAATTTATTACAGAATAACCCAACTCAAGAGTTAGAAAAACTCATTATTTTAGGAATCAATCATGAGCAGCAACATCAGGAATTATTAATCACAGATTTAAAACATACCTTTTCTTACAATCCTATTCATCCTATTTACAAAGAGAATTTTAATCTTACGGCTCATAAAAATGAAGCAGAAGGTTGGCTGAAAATTCCTGAAGGCATTTATGAAATTGGTTTTGAAGGCGAAGGATTTCATTTTGATAATGAAGAAGGCCGGCACAAAGTCTTTTTACATGAATTTGAAATTTCGCGAAGTTTAGTGACCAATGCCGATTTCCTTGAGTTTATGGAAGCAGATGGTTACGAAAATTTTAAATATTGGTTAGATGAAGGCTGGAATTGGGTGAACGAAAATCAGATAAAATCACCACTTTATTGGAAAAAAATAGAGGGAAAATGGCATTCTTATACTTTAGAAGGTTTAAAACCGATTGAACCAGATCATATTTTAACACATATTTCTTTTTACGAAGCACAAGCTTTTGCAACCTGGAAAGGATTGAGATTGCCTACAGAATTTGAGTGGGAAGTTGCGGCTGATCTGTTAGATTGGGGAAAACGCTGGGAATGGACTTATTCCGCTTATCTGCCTTATCCTAATTTTAAAATTGCAGCAGGAGCAGTTGGGGAATACAATGGCAAATTTATGGTCAGTCAAATGGTTTTGAGAGGTGCTTCAACTGCAACACCAAAAGGACACGAAAGAAAAACCTACAGAAACTTTTTTCACCCGAAATACAGGTGGCAAGTCACCGGAATAAGATTAGCAAAATGAAAGAAAAAACTACTTTTTTAAGAGATGTTGATGACGGTTTCAGCCATGATCCCAAATATATTTCGTCCTATTATTTTTATGATAAAGCGGGAGATGAGCTTTTCCAAAAAATTATGGAAATGCCGGAATATTATTTAACCAACTCAGAATTAGAAATTTTCGAACAGCAAACTGAACCTCTTATTTTGTCTTTTGAAATCAATCCTAATGAAGAATTTGAATTGATAGAATTAGGAGCAGGAGATGGAAAAAAAACACAATATTTATTAAAAGCTTTGCTTGAAAAGAATTTCAAGTTTAAATATATTCCCGTAGATATTTCTCAAAATAGCCTTTCTGTTATTACGCAACGGATGGAAAATTTATTTCCAAATCTACAAATTGATTCGCAACAAGGCGATTATTTTCGGGTTTTAGATGAACTTTTTATTTCCACAAAACCGAAAATCATTTTATTTATCGGCTCTAGTTTGGGAAATATGTGTGATGAAATTGCAAAGAAGTTTTTAAATAAAATTGCGAATCATTTAAAGAAAAACGAAAAATTACTTTTAGGTTTAGATCTTATAAAATCAAAGAAAATTGTACTTCCCGCATATCATGATTCTGCGGGCATTACCCGAGATTTTAATTTAAATTTGCTGCAAAGAATCAACCGGGAATTGGGCGCAGATTTTAAAGTTGAATATTTTGAACATGTTCCCGAATACACCGAAACTGAAGGAATTGCGAAAAGCTATTTAAAAAGCACCAAAAAACAAACGGTTTACATCAAAAAATTATCGAAATCATTTGAATTTGACGAAAATGAATTGATTCAGACTGAAATTTCCCGTAAATACAATGACAAGATTTTGCACGATTTACTCAAAGGCTCACAACTGGAAATCAAGCATAAATTCTTAGATTCCCAAAAGTATTTTGCAGATTACATTTTAGTGAAAAAATGAAAACAGATTTGCCACATCACAGAATTTTGGGTTTAGGCTCAATTTCTACTCAATATTATTTGCAAAGAATTCATCAGAAATATCAAGAACAAAATCAGGAATTTTCAACCTATCCATTGTTGTTGTATTAGGTTGATTATCAAGAAATAAACTCTTATTTTCCTTCTCGGTTTTCTGTCTTTAAACCGACTTTAAAAAATATTTAAATCAAATTTCTCAATTAGGAATTTCTAAGGTACTGATTCCCAATATCACCTTACATGAAACATTAGATCAATTGGAAAGTCCTGTTGAAGTTTGCTACGCTATAGATTTAACGATCGATTAATCATTTCAGAAAACTGGTTTATGATGGAAAAACGAAAGAAGATCATATTAAAAATTATCGAAATCTAATAAGAAAATACGGCGTGAAAAACACCGTCGTTACCGCCCGTCGGCTTTGCGTAGTGGCGGATTTCGAAGACGAAACTTTAAATTTGCACTAAAGTTCAATTGAAAAACTGAACTTGAAATTAGCACTAAACCCGCCATTACGCAAAACCGTTGTTAGGCAATCGTCCTTTTTTTGTCCATTTTATTTGAAGCGAATTTGCAAATTCAGTTTAAAATATAATTGTCCGTTTTCTTCGTAAATCTTACCGAATTCGTGTCGAGTGCTACTTGCAGTTTCCAATTTTGTATTTACAAAAAGATAGTCTTCAAATTCATTTCGGTTGTAAATATGATAACACAAAACTTCTCCGTTTTCTTTTACAACCAAATATCCTCCAGTTGCATCTAATTCTCCTGCCCAAACTTTTGAAGGCATCATTCCTAATGCAATGTCGGTTAGAAAACGTTTGATTTTGTAAGAATAAAAAGGATGATTAGTTTCTAAATTATAGTCAAGTGGATTTTTAGTGGAAATTTGATTTGTCAATTCTACTGTTGTTGAAAATGTCGAAGTGAAAAATAATTTCAAGCTTTCAGCAATAATATTTGGCAAAGCACTGTCAATCAAAATTAGATTGTTTCCGAAAACAGAACTTTCTGTTTTTTGGAACTCCAATTTGCCACCTAATTCAGTGATTTTTCCAATTCTATCTTTGATTTTACTTCTTGTTTCAATTTCGTTAATTTCTAAAATTTGATTTTGAGTTAAAGTCAAATTGTTGATTTTGAAAATAAAGTTTGTCGTCTTTCCAGCATTCAATAGAGTAGAAGCTCCACCAAGTTGTGATTTTATACTAAACCCAAGTTCTGGATTTGTTCCTGTTCGTTGGTCGTGAATTACAATTCTAATATCACTTTTTACAGTTGATTTTGCTTTTAATGAATGACTGTCAAAAGAGTTTATAAAACTTTCGATTTCTGGAATTGAAAAAGTTGCATTTGTTTTTTCTTTGAGTTTTGTTAATAAAAAAT
>NZ_JBAVFG010000012.1:0-6697 GCF_049588135.1 Kaistella sp.
CAATAAAGCAAATCCTAAAGTAAAAGCCAACGGAGAAAACATTTTACCTTCAACCTTCTGAAAAGAAAATATCGGAAGCAGTGAAGTAATGATAATTAATTTTGAAAAGAAAATCGCTTTGCCGAGACCAATTCCTGTGGTTTTAATCCAGCCGCCTTTTGCCAGTTTATTGAATCGTTCCATGCCGTATTTTTTGGCTTTATGATCCAGCATTACGAAAATCCCTTCGACCATGACGACCGCACCATCGATAATGATCCCGAAATCTACTGCACCTAATGACAATAAATTGGCACTCATCCCTGCCATCTTTAAACATAAAAAAGCAAATAGCAAAGAAAGCGGAATAACAATCGACACAATAAAAGTCGTTCGCCAATCTGCCATGAAAAGAAATACAATCACCGTAACGAAAATAATTCCTTCCATCAGGTTATGCATAATGGTCTTGGTGGTGAAATTCATCAAATTTTCACGATTGTACACGGTAACAACTTTCGTGTCTTTAGGCAGGATTTTGGTATTGAGTTCTTCGATTTTAGCTTTCACCAATTTCAAAACTTCAACAGGGTTTTCTCCTTTCCGCATCACAATAATTCCTGCAACCACATCATCATGGTCATTGAATCCTGCCTGCCCAACTCTTGGCAAAGAGCCTTCATGAACCGTTGCAACGCTTTTAATTAAAATAGGATTTCCATGATCATTTTGAATGGTTACATTTTCGATATCCTCAATGGACTTTAATAAACCAATTCCGCGAACGACGTAGGATTGCCCATTTTTCTCAATGACATCTCCGCCCACATTCAAATTCCCATGATTAACGGCATCGTAAACCTGCGAGGTGGTTAAATTATACTGCTCTAGTTTTCTAGGATCGATGCTTAATTCAAATATCTTCTCTTGACCACCAAAAACATTCACATCCGCAACTCCAGGGATACCACGGAAAGCACGATCTACCACCCAATTTTGTAAGGTTAATAATTCGCGGGAATCTTTCTTGGGACTTTGTAGAATGTAACGATAAATCTCACCAGTTGGTCCATAAGGCGGCTGAACTTCCGGCTCTGCACCTTCAGGAAACTGAACGGTTCGCAGTTGATTATTAACTTGAATTCTGGCAAAAGAATCATCTACTCCATCATCAAAAATAATTTTAATGATCGAAAGCCCGAACATCGTAGTACTTCTGATACTGGTTTTTTTCTGTACAGAACTCATCGACAATTCTATGGGAGTCGTTACAAATCGCTCTACTTCTTCGGCACTTCGCCCATTCCATTGGGTAATGATGACCATTTGCGTATTGGTAACATCGGGAAAAGCTTCGATGGGCATATTTTTGAAACTAATAAAACCACAGATTGCCAAAAGTGCTACCCAAATAAAAGTGAATGCTTTATTTTTTAAAGAAAAAGCAATAATGTTTTTTATAAATTTATTCATGAATTTTTTATTTACTAAAAAACCTATTCGAACAGGTTTCTTTTCGTTGAAATAGCGATTAAATTATTCGTTGAGTGATCTGTAAAATAAAAGTTGATTATTGGTAACTACTTTATCACCTTCTCTTAGTCCATCGGAGATATAAGATAAACCGTCTGTTTGCTTTATTACTTTCACTTCTTGTACTTTTACATTGCTTTGGCTTTTAAAAAGAACCACATAATACCTATTTTCATCGAAAATCAATGCATTGGAGGGAATAGAAAGTGCTGTACTATTTTCTGTTTTAAAGACTTTGATGGTCGCCTTACTTTCAGGAATAAGCTCGCCGTTCGTATTATCCAGAACCACTCTCGCCTGCATTGAATTGGTTTCAGGATCTATAATTTTAAAGATTTTATCAATTTTTCCGTAGAATATTTTATCTGGAGCAGTTAATGTTGAAACCTCTGCTTTCATTCCTAAAGAGATTTTATGAATATCACTTTGATTAATATTTAAAATCGCCCAAACATTCTTTGTATTCGCAACATCGAAAATATTATCGGTTCGGTCGCTTCTAAGCTGCATATCTTTATTGATGTTTTTCTGAACGATAAAACCGCTAATCGGCGAAACGACAGAATAAATGTTTCCGTGGTTCATATTATAAACCTGATTGACCGACTGTGAACGGCGAAGTTCATCTTGGGCTTTTTGAACCTGACTTTTGGCTTCCAGAACTTCTCTTTCGGTACTTAATTTCCCGTTGTACATATCCTGCGCAACACGAAGATTTTTCTGTGCAACGACCAAATCTGTTTTGGCATCACTCAAATCTTTTTGATAACCAGCCACCTCCGTACTTCTAATGGTTGCCAGAACTTGCCCTTTTTTTACGTAATCACCTAATTCGGCATTTACGGAAAGAACATTTCCTCCTACTAAAGGAAAGATATCGATGTACTGATTTTTATCGGCTGCAATTTTACCAAAAAAAGCCATTTCATCTTTAATGTATTCGTTCTGAACCTCAACCAAAGTGGTCGATTTCATCATTTCATTGCTAATAACAAAACTTTTCACAGTTTCAATATCTTTTTTTTCTTCTTTTTTACAGTTTATTAACGCGAATAAAGCGAGTAAAATGGCTAAATTTTTCTTCATGATTAATTGAAAATGGGAGTTTGTACAAGTTGGTTTAGTTGTTCAGCAGAAATTACGACCTGCTTTTTTATTTCGTCGATTCGTAGTACCGTTTCTTTATAACTGTTGGCAAAATCTGTAAAGTCGATTAAAGTGACATTTCCTTTCCGGAAATTATCTTGTATTCCTTTATAAACGGCATTCAGATTATTGATATCGGCTTGCTGAATACTTGAAAACTGATTGTAATTGTTTTGCCAATTTTGATAAGCTGCGGTAATTTTATTTTCTAAATTCTGTTTTTGAACTGCGGTGTTTTGCTGACTTTGGTCGATTAACACTTGAGCTTTCTGAACATTTCCTTGATTGGGTTTCCAAAAAGTGAGCGGAATACCTACCGAGACATTAATTTCATTCTTGTACATTCCGCTGTTTTGATTCCATTGCAATCCACCGGTGATATCTGGCGTATTAAGAGATTTTTGCCATTTATAATACGACCTGCTGTTTTCAATGGTTTTCAAAGTGTACAAATAATCGGCATTATGCTCTAAGGCAATTTTCTTTAATTCATCCAAAGAACTGAGCGGTTGATTTTGAATAAGAGCCTGCACTTCTGCAGCATTCATTTCAGGAATAATATCCTCGCTGATTCCGGTTAAAGTATGAAGATCCTGAAGTTGTGAAAAAACACTGTTCTTAATTTGAGATTTCTCATTGCTAAGATCCAAAACCATTGCCTGCAATCGCACTTCATCTTTCAGCGCAATATTTCCTTTTGCAGTTTGTATTTTGTATGCTTTCACCAAATCCGTTAGAAAACCCAACTGCTCATCGATGTTTTCTATTTTCTTATGATCAAAATAAATGGAATAAAAGGTTTCCCGCAATTGAGTTTTGAGTTCAACCAACAATTGATTAAATTGAAGTTGGGCAAGTTCCTTATTTGATTTTGCAAATTCGACCTCATTTTTCCTTTTTCCTCCCAAAAGAAAAAGCTGTTGTACCGACACGCTTTTGGTGGGTCCGAGATTAAGAATATTATTATTTTCAGGATTATAAGCATTCGTTTCAAAACTAGCCTGCGGAAGATCCCAAATTTTCGACTGTACAATATCTGCATCTGCTGCAGAAATATGATACTGTTGCGCAATAAGTTGTAAATTATTTTTAATGAAAGCTTGTTCCGCTTCGGGAAGGGTGATTTTTTGCTGTGAAAAAGCCCAGGAAGAAACCAGCAGACTTATCACGATTATTCTATTCATATTGATCCTTTTTAACAAAGGGCAAAAATGAAGAGTTAACCTTAAAAGAAACTTAAGTTAACCTTAAAAAAACCTTAAAAAGCTATACAGGAAAGATAATGGTGAATATATTTTGGTTGGTAGAAGCACCATGATAAGTAATCGTAGCTTTGTGATATTCTAAAATACGTTTCACAATTTTCAATCCTAAACCGGAACCAGAAATCTTATGAGAATTGCTACCTCGCATGAAAGGATCAAACAATCTATTTTGTTCATCCGCAGAAATAAGATCTCCAAAACTGAGAATGTTTATAGTTAAAGCAGATGACGATTCATCAATGGCTACATCCACCCTATCGTTATCGCCATAAAGCGCTGCATTTTTAAATAAATTAATAAAAACAATTTCCAATAAAGATTTCACACCTTGGATGGTCAGCTGGGCATTTTCCATATTGTGTTCAGAAATTTGAAAATCCATTTTCAGGTTCGGAAAATTTTTCTCTACTTTTCCATACGCATCGAAAATCACTTCATCGATTCTCACTTCATCGTAAATGGTTTGAATATTCTCTTTATCGAATTTCGTTAACACCAAAAGCGAATTCGTAAGATCCGACAATTGATAAATCTCTTTTGAAATCTGAGAGAGCACCGATAAAGTTTTTGGTGAATGTTGCTCGGATTTTTTTAAATTTTCTAATTGAAAAGCCATTCTCGTTAAAGGAGTTCGGATTTCGTGAGATGCGCTTGCTGTAAAATCTTTCTGGGACTGAAAAACATCATTCAAACGAACAATCATGGTATTAAACGATTGGGCTAAAACACCGATTTCATCATTAGAAGCTTTTACTGGAATTTGAGTAGTGAGTTTATGCGCAGTAACTTCTGATATTTCTTTCTTCAATTTTTCTAAAGGTTGCAAAAATTTCCCAATGATATAATAGCTAAAAAACCAAATAAGAGCAATACTCAATAGATAAGAAAAAATCAGTAGATATTTAAGGTAAGCCAATTTCGACTGCCCGGAAGCATCCATTGCGCTGGTGATAATATAATAATTTTTACCCTGAACATTTCGTAAAGCAGCATATATTTCAGGTTTTGTATCTTCAGTATAAATGGTCTTTTGCAGATCTAATCGGTCAAGCAAACTTTTGTCCCAACTTACATTTTGATCTTTTACAGTGCTATAAAGCAATTGCTTGTTGGCATCAAAAATGATAATGTTTTCATTGAGCATTATATTATCGGCTGTTTCACTGAAAACAATTGGATCTTTCTCATTAAACCCACCAGATTGTGAAATAAAACTCGTCGTGAAATCAAGCCTCTTTACAAATCGTTCTTTGAATTCTTCTCTTCTGAAAGAATTAAAAGAGATATAAATTACGCTCATCACAATACCAAAAAGTAATGAGAACGCAATACTTAGATTTAAAGCAATTTTCCGTTTCAGAGACCTCATTATAATGCATTTAAATAATAACCGTATCCCGAACGAGTATGAATTAATTTTATATTAAAATCCTTATCAATCTTCTTTCTTAAAAAATTAATGTAAACCTCAACAGTATTGGTATTCGTATTAAAATTCTGCTCCCAAACATGTTCTGTAATCTGTTGTTTCGATACCGTTCTTCCTTGCGCTTCAACTAAAAATACCAAAAGTTGAAATTCCTTTACAGTCAACGCAATTTCTTGTCCACCACGAAAAACCTTCTGATCTGTTTTATTAATGGTAAGATCTTCTATCGTTAAAATCTCGTCAATCAATTTATCTTGTGTATTCTTTCTCCTGATGAGCGACTGAATTCTCATCAACAATTCCTCGAACTGAAAAGGCTTTACCAGATAATCATCCGCAAGACGATTGAAGGCATCTTTCTTGTCGGACAAATCGCCGTAGGCAGAAATCATGATGATGGGAGTGTTTTGATCCTCAAGTCGTATTTTCTCACAAACTTCTAAGCCATTTATTTTAGGCACGTTGATGTCGAGTAAATAAATATCATAGAAGTTTTGCTGAGCTTCTTGCAAAAAGAGATTACCATCGTACACTTTTTTCACCTCAAATTCACTGTCTTCCAAAAATGCAGACAGTTCAGTAGCGAGAACGAGGTCATCTTCTAATAAAAGGATTTTCATAATTAGGATTGAAAAGTAAATGTAGGAAAATTAAAGCAAAAAAAATCTCTCCTAAAAAAGAGAGATTAAAAATAGAGCCAACTATGAGATTTGAACTCACGACCTCTTCCTTACCAAGGAAACGCTCTACCCCTGAGCTAAGTCGGCAAAAGTTTAAAAAAAAATCACAAGCCGCTGTATTGGTTGTGATTTTTTAGAGCGGAAGACGAGGGTCGAACTCGCGACATTCAGCTTGGAAGGCTGACGCTCTACCAACTGAGCTACTTCCGCATTTTTGTTTCCAAAAACTGTTGGTAAACGGTTTGCAAATTTACAATAAATTTACAACTACGCAAAATAAATTAGAAAAAAATGTGGGGAGGGTAGGATTCGAACCTACGAAGTCGTAAGACAGCAGAGTTACAGTCTGATCCATTTGGCCACTCTGGAACCTCCCCAATTTTATTTTTTCCAATGAGCCTCCAGAGGGACTCGAACCCACGACCTGCTGATTACAAATCAGCTGCTCTAGCCAGCTGAGCTACGGAGGCAAAATATTTAAAGAACTTCTTATCTGTTTTTGCGAGTGCAAATATAAGGTAGTTTATTTTAAATCTACAAGTATTTTGATGTTTTTTTTAAAAAAAAATTTGTAGACTTTAAAAGAACTTCTTATCTGTTTTTGCGAGTGCAAATATAAGGTAGTTTATTTTAAATCTACAAATTTTTTGATACTTTTTATAAAC
>NZ_JBAVFG010000013.1:0-6967 GCF_049588135.1 Kaistella sp.
CACCAGAATCATTAAACTTTTAGAAGACAACGGATATATCTACAAAGAAAAAACGAGCAACGATAAAAGAGAAGTCATCATTAAACTTACAGATAAAGGACTGAATAGTAGGAACTTATCTAAAGAAGTGGTTTTGAATTTCAACAAAAAAGTGGTTGAAAAAATTCCTTTAGAAAAAATGGAAATATTTAAAGAAGTGATGACCGATATTTTGAAAATCGCCAATGACTTAAATAATAAAAAATAAAAAATATGAAACGTAGAATTAAACACGTTACGGTTCTCGGTTCAGGAATTATGGGTTCGGGCATTGCCGCACATTTCGCCAACATTGGTGTAGAAGTGCTTTTGTTGGATATTGTCCCATTTGAACTGACCGAAAGTGAACAGAAAAAAGGTTTGACGAAAGAAGACAAAGCCGTTCGAAACAGAATTGCTACGGAAAACTTTGTGAAATTGACAAAATCGAGTCCAGCACTTTTGTATTCTCCGAAATTTGCGGATAGAATTAAAGTGGGAAACTTCGATGATGATTTACCGAAAATCAAGAAAACAGATTGGATTATTGAGGTTGTGGTTGAAAGACTCGACATTAAAAAATCGGTTTACGAAAAAATCGAACAGTTCAGAAAACCCGGAACTTTAGTATCTTCCAACACTTCTGGAATCCCGATTCACTTCCTGATAGAAGGCAGAAGCGACGATTTTAAAAAATATTTTGCAGGAACACATTTCTTTAATCCGGTAAGATATTTGCCGCTTTTAGAAATTATTCCAACGCCAGAAACAGCACCAGAAATTATAGATTTCTACATGAGTTACGGAGCAAAATTCTTAGGAAAAACTACGGTTTTAGCCAAAGATACTCCTGCTTTTATCGCCAACAGAATTGGTGTTTTCTCGATGATGAATTTGCTTCACGAAGTGAAAAATTTAGGTTTAAACGTTACTGATATTGATAAATTAACAGGTCCAGTTATTGGTCGACCGAAATCTGCGACGTTCAGAACTGCTGATGTTGTTGGTTTGGATACTTTGGTGATGGTTGCAAACGGTGTTCGCCAAAGCGGTGCCGAAGCCAACAATTTCAATGATGTTTTTGCACTTCCAGGTTATATCCAGAAAATGGTTGATAATAAATGGTTGGGTTCAAAAACCGAGCAAGGTTTCTATAAGAAAGTAAAAAATGCAGAAGGAAAATCTGAAATTCAAGGGTTGAATTTGGATACGATGGAATACGAACTTCAAGGAAAATCATCGTTCCCTACTTTAGAATTAACCAAAAATATCGACAAACCGATTGATAGATTTAAAGTTTTAATCGGCGGAAAAGACAAAGCAGGCGAATTGTACAGAAAATCTTTAGGTGCTTTGTTCGCTTATGTTTCGCATAAAGTTCCTGAAATTTCTGATGAAGTTTACAAAATCGACGATGCGATGAGAGCCGGTTTCGGTTGGGAAAATGGACCGTTTGAAATTTGGGATGCAGTTGGTGTTCAAAAAGGTATTGAATTAGCTAAAGAAGCCGGTTACGAAGTTTCGGATTGGGTGAAAACCGTAGAATCTTTCTATAAAGTAAATGATGAAGGTCAAAGTATTTTCTTTGATAAAAATTCTGGAAACTACACTAATATTCCAGGGCAAGAATCATTCATTATTCTTGATAATATCAGAAAAAATAAAACCCTCTGGAGCAATTCAGGTTCAGCAATTCTGGATTTAGGCGACGGAATTATCAATTTCGAAATCCGTTCAAAAATGAATTCTTTGGGCGGCGAAGTTTTAGACGGATTAAATCGTGCAATCGATTTAGCAGAAAAGGATTACGACGGTTTGGTTGTAGGAAATCAAGGAGCAAATTTCTCTGTTGGAGCGAATTTAGCGATGATTTTGATGATGGCAATCGAGCAAGATTGGGACGATTTGAATATGGCAATCGCTTATTTTCAAAAAACCATGATGAGAGTTCGTTATTCCTCAATTCCTGTCGTTGTTGCTCCACACGGAATGACTTTAGGCGGCGGTTGCGAAATGACAATGCATGCTGATAAAGTGGTTGCAGCAGCGGAAACTTACATCGGTTTGGTGGAAACTGGAGTCGGCGTAATTCCCGGCGGTGGCGGAACGAAAGAATTTGCCATCAGAACTTCGAGAGAATTTCATAATGATGATGTGAAAAACAACCGTCTTCGCGATGCTTTCATGAATATCGCAATGGGTAAAGTGGCAACTTCTGCTTACGAAGCTTATGATATGGGAATTTTAGAAAATCACAAAGATATTGTGGTCGTAAACAAAAACACTCAAATTCTCGAAGCCAAAAAAGTGGCTAAACTAATGGCAGAACAAGGTTACACGCAACCTATTGAGCAAAAAGTGAAAGTTTTGGGTAAAGATGCACTCGGAATGTTCTACGTTGGAACCGACCAAATGTTGACCGGAAAATACATTTCTGCACACGACAAATTGATTGCTGATAAACTCGCAAACGTTTTGGTAGGAGGAAATCTTTCCGAACCAACCGTGGTTACAGAACAGTATTTATTGAACCTCGAAAGAGAAACTTTCCTTCAACTTTGTGGAGAAAGGAAAACTTTGGAGAGAATTCAATATATGTTGCAAAACGGAAAACCGCTAAGAAACTAAAGAAAGCTCCGTAGGAGCGCCCTGTTAATAGAATAGTTTACAAATTTTGTTTAGCCTCGTAGAGGCGACCTGATAATTGAATGTTTTACCAATTTTAATGTATGACCTGTTAATTTTATGGCAAATACCTATACCAAAATTTATATTCAAATTGTTTTCGCTGTTAAAAGAAGGCAAAATCTGATTTCAAAAGAAAACAGGGAAGATTACATAAATTTATTACAGGGATTATTTCGAACAGAAATCAAAAATCATTTGCTGTTTTTGCAATGCCCGACCACGTTCATATTCTTGTAAGTATGAGTCCTACTATGTTAATTTCAGATTTGGTTAGGGATATCAAAGCAGGTTCTTCAAAATTCATTAATGAAAAGAAATGGACGAATGAAAAATTTAATTGGCAGGAAGGATATGGTGCATTTTCTTATTCTAAAAGCAGTGTAGATTCGGTTGTGAAATATATTTTAAACCAAGAGGAACATCATAAAAACAAAACATTTAAAAACGAATATTTGGATTTTTTAGAGAAATTTGAAATTGAATATGATTCTAAATATTTGTTTGATTGGATTGAATAAAATTAACAGGTCGCTCCTACGGAGCTCCGCAAGAAACAAACTAAATTGCTATTAACAGTTTGCCTCTACGAGGCGAAAACTTTTAAACTAATTTTTAATTAATAAAAAAATGTCAAAACAAGCATACATAATCAAAGGATTCAGAACGGCCGTTGGTAAAGCGCCAAAAGGAAGTTTAAGATTTACAAGACCGGATGTCATGGCGGCAACCGTTATCGAAAAATTGATGGCAGCAGTTCCGCAATTAGACAAAAACAGAATCGACGACCTTATCGTTGGAAATGCAATGCCTGAAGCCGAACAAGGGCTGAATGTGGCACGTTTAATTTCTTTGATGGGATTACAAACCGACAAAGTTCCTGGAGTTACCGTGAATAGATATTGTGCCTCCGGATCTGAGGCGATTGCGATTGCATCTGCGAAAATTCAGGCAGGAATGGCAGATTGCATTATCGCAGGTGGTACAGAATCAATGAGCTATATTCCGATGGGTGGTTACAAACCCGTTCCGGAAACCGATATGGCAAAAGTAAATCCCGATTATTATTGGGGAATGGGTTATACGGCAGAAGAAGTGGCGAAACAATTCAATATTTCTCGTGAAGAGCAAGATCAGTTCGCTTTTGAATCTCATATGAAAGCTTTAAAAGCCAATGAAACAGGTCGATTTAAAGATCAAATCGTTCCCATTCCGGTAGAATATAATTTCTTGGATGAAAACCAAAAAATGCAAACTAAGAAATTCGATTTCTCTGTAGATGAAGGTCCAAGAAAAGACACGAGTTTGGCTGGTTTGGCAAAACTTCGTCCAGTTTTTGCAAACGGCGGAAGCGTAACTGCTGGAAATTCTTCACAAATGAGTGACGGTGCTGCTTTCGTAATCGTGATGAGTGAAGAAATGGTTAAGGAATTAGGTTTAGAACCAGAAGCAAGATTAGTCGCTTATGCTGCTGCAGCTTTAGAACCGAGAATCATGGGAATGGGGCCTTTATATGCGATTCCAAAAGCGTTGAAACAAGCAGGTTTAGAATTAAAAGACATCGACCTCATTGAATTGAATGAAGCTTTTGCCTCTCAATCCGTCGCTTTGAAAAAAGAATTGAACCTCAATCCTGAAATCTTAAATGTAAACGGCGGCGCAATCGCACTCGGACATCCATTGGGTTGCACTGGAACAAAACTCACCGTTCAAATTCTCGACGAAATGCGAAAACGCGGAAACATGAAATACGGAATGGTTTCGATGTGCGTGGGAACGGGGCAAGGAGCGGCAAGTATATTTGAACTTCTTTAAATAGACGAATAGAATAAAGAGAAAAGAGCAAAGATTTACAAAATGAAACATAATTTTAAATATTTAAATATTTGGAAGTTATCAATCAATTTGGCGGTTGATGTTTACGAAGAGACTGAAAACTTTCCAAAATCTGAAGGATTTGGTTTGAAATCTCAATTAAGAAGATGTGCGGTTTCCGTTCGTTCAAATATTGCAGAAGGTTCAAGTAGAACTTCAAATAAAGACTTAAACCGCTTTTTAGAATACAGTCAAGGTTCTCTTTATGAAATGCAAACTCAAATAATTATTTCTACAAAAAGAAAATTCATCCTCGAAGAAAGTTCAGAAAACATTGAAAATCAAATTACAGAATTACAAAAAATGGTTTCTGGTTTTCAAAAAACTCTACTGTAAAAAATTAAAAAAAACATTGAATGAAGAGATTAAACAATATTAATTACAACCAAATGAAGTCTTTACCCCTTTTCTCTTTATTCTCAAAATCTAAAATTAAAAACAAATGAACAATACCTTAAAAGGCGGCGAATTCTTAATTAAAGAAATTCCTGCAAATGAAATTTTCAGTCTTGAAGAATTGAGTGAAGAACAGAAAATGCTTCGCGATTCTGCAAAAGAATTTATTGATCGAGAAATCGTTCCCAACCATGATCGTTTCGAGAAAAAAGATTATGCGTTAACCGAAGAATCAATGCGTAAATTGGGCGAAATGGGACTTTTGGGAATTGCCGTTCCCGAAGAATATGGCGGTTTAGGGATGGGATTCGTTTCCACAATGTTGGCTTGCGATTACGTTTCTGGCGGAAATGGTTCATTGGCAACCGCTTACGGCGCACATACCGGAATCGGAACTTTACCAACCTTGCTTTACGGAACAGAAGAATTAAAAAATAAATACCTTCCCGATTTAGCAACAGGAACAAAATTCGGGGCGTATTGCTTAACCGAACCAGACGCCGGATCCGATGCCAACAGCGGAAAAACAAAAGCAAAATTATCCGAAGACGGAAAACATTACATCATCAACGGACAGAAAATGTGGATTTCTAATGCAGGTTTTGCAGATACTTTCACGCTTTTTGCGAAAATTGATGACGACAAAAACATCACTGGATTTGTAATTAATCGTTCGGAATTGGAAGATCCAAATTCATTGACATTAGGCGAAGAAGAGCATAAATTGGGCATTCGCTCCTCCTCTACCCGTCAGGTTTTCTTTAATGATATGAAAGTTCCGGTAGAAAATATGTTAGGCGAAAGAAACAATGGTTTCAAAATCGCTTTGAATGCTTTGAATGTTGGCAGAATTAAATTAGCCGCAGCAAACCTTGATGGACAAAGAAGAATCTTGAATCACTCCATTCAATACTCCAATGAAAGAAAACAGTTTGGGGTTTCTATTTCCACTTTTGGAGCCATCAGAAAAAAGATTGCAGAAATGGCAACGGGCGTTTTCGTGAGTGAATCGGGATCTTATCGTTTGGCGAAAAATGTAGAAGATAAAATTGAAGAATTAGTTTCTGGCGGATTAAACCATCAACAAGCTGAATTAAAAGGAGTTGAAGAATTTGCAGTAGAAGCATCAATTTTAAAGGTTTTCGTTTCAGATTTAACGCAAAACACCGCTGATGAGGGAATTCAAATCTACGGCGGAATGGGCTTCTCCGAAGATACTCCAATGGAATCTGCATGGCGAGATGCAAGAATCGGAAGAATCTACGAAGGCACCAACGAAATCAACCGATTATTAGCCGTAGGAATGTTGATAAAACGCGCAATGAAAGGCGAACTCGATTTAATGAGTCCAGCAATGGCGGTAGGAAAAGAGTTGATGGGAATTCCATCTTTTGAAACTCCAGACTATTCCGAATTTATGTCGGAAGAAAAAGCAATCATTGCTAATTTGAAGAAAGTATTTTTGATGGTTGCGGGAGCTGCACTTCAAAAATTCATGATGGATATTGAGAAACAGCAACATTTATTATTAAATGCATCTGAAATTCTGAACCAAATTTACATGGCAGAATCAGCAATTTTAAGAGCTGAAAAACATTTCAGCGCAGATTCTGTGGAAGCGGCAATGGCGCAACTCAATCTTTATAAAGCGGTTGAAAAAATCATCACCGCCGCAAAAGAAGGAATTATTTCCTTTGTAGAAGGCGACGAACAACGCATGATGCTTTCCGGTTTACGCAGATTTACCAAATACACTAATATGCCAAATGTGGTTGCGCTTACCGAAAAAATTGCGGCGCATTTCATTGAGAAAGGTTCGTATTAATGTCATTGCGAGGAACGAAGCAATCCATTCTTTAAAACATGAAACGTCTCGGGAAACTGGGGCGTTTTTTTGAGGTTAATTGAAGGGAACTAAGAGCCTGTTTAAATTTTATTCAATAAAAATTTTATGGTGGATAATTTGACCATATTTTCAGAGGTTTCCATTATG
>NZ_JBAVFG010000014.1:0-14609 GCF_049588135.1 Kaistella sp.
ATCTTTTTGTATATCAAAACATTAAGGATGAATCTATTTGATTTTACTGCACATTCCGAAGTTTTAGATTTAAAGTCAAAGTCACTTTGTAAAATCTAAATAAAATTTACGGTTAATGTTAATTTAGATAATCAATATTTCTATTTTAATAAAAGTAAAACAATAAAATTGATTGCAATTTAATATTTTGAATGATCTCCACTATTTTTCTTTATTCTATTTAAAATCATCTTAAAATAATTCATTTTTTCAAATAAAATGTAAGTTTTCTTATGATTTCTATCAAGTTTTTCGCAGGTGCTCGATTTTGGGTTTTAACAATATTTAACTCTTATGGTTTTTTTTTATTTAATTATGAAATAACTAGAGTGTATTTTGATTTATTATTTGTTTTTATTTGTTTAAATTGAATAATTCATATATTTTTAAGAAAATAAGATATATGTCATTTATATTAAATGCTATTTTATTATGAATTTAATAATTGTCGGGATATCTTTGTACTACAAAATGATGATAAAGTCAACTGCAAATATTTAAAATTAGATACAATGAAAAATTTAGTAAACTTCAAAACATTAGTCCTCGCTTTTGGACTGTTTTCAGGATTAGCAGCTGCACAAAAAATTAATAGCAGCAACGTAAAAACTACTGTTTCTGGAACTTCTACTTTACATGAATGGAGCATGACTTCAACGAGTGGTACTTTTTCTGGAAATGTTTCTGGAAATGCAATTCAGGATATGAGTTATAAAATGGGTTCTAAAACTTTAAAAAGTGGAAAAGGTCCAATGGATACTAACGCTTATAAAGCAATCCAAGCAGATAAATATCCGAGTATTACTTTTACAGCAACTTCTGTAAATATGGGTAAAGGAACAATGACTGGTAAGTTAACGGTAACCAACGTAACCAAGACCATTACCATACCTACCAATGTTACGAAAAATGGTAATTCTTACACCGTTTGGGGACAGGCAAATATTAAAATGACTGACTACGGAATTATACCACCAGCATTTATGATGAATACAGTGAAAACAGGAAATGAAATCACCATAACAGTAAATGCAGTTGCCGAATAAACAAACGAATTATAAACAATTAAAATTAAGAATATGAAAACTATGGTAATCAGAGCATCAATGCTCGCAGTACTAGTTACAGGAGTCAATTTTGTCAGTGCACAAGAAGTATCAACTTCAATGAGAGATTATTTGGCACCAGAAAAATCATCACGTAATGTGTTTGAAGATCCAAAAGGGGAGTCTCCTGCATATGACGGCATTAAAGTATCAGTAGGTGGGGATTTTGCTTTACAATTTCAAGCATTGGATCAATCGACAAAAGCACCTTCACTTGGAGTAATTACCGGAACCACCACTCCAAACACTTTGCAGAATATGGGTAAAGATTTCAACCTTCCTACGGCCAATTTAGATGTGAATGCCTATTTAGCAAAAGGAGTGAAAATGCATTTAAGAACCTACCTTTCTGCACGTCATCATAATGAAGCTTGGGTAAAAGGTGGCTATATTCAGATCGACGATTTAGATTTCATTAAAGAAGGTTTTGCGGCTGATATCATGAAATATGCCCGGGTTAAAATTGGTATGGATGAGATTAACTACGGGGATACTCACTTCAGAAGAACTGACAATGCAAAAGCAATCAATAACCCTTTTGTAGGAAATTACCTTATGGACAGTTTTACAACGGAGGCTTTTGGGGAAGCTTATGCTTTCTATAAAAACTTCATCGGAGTTTTAGGAGCTTCTAATGGAAAATTAAACCAAACTCCTGTGAAAACGGCTAAGCAATATTCACCTTCAGTTTATGCGAAAATTGGTTATGACAAACAAATCGATCGGGATTTAAGAGTGAGATTAACTGGATCTTTCATCCAGACCAACGGAGATAATAATGCAAATTTATACAGCGGAGATAGAGCAGGGTCAAGATACTATTACGTTCTTTTAACTCAAAATGATCTAATGGGAGAATCCAATCAGGCAACTGGTAGATTTAATCCAGGTTTCAAAGATATCAAAGCGTTCCAAGTGAATCCTTTCGTGAAGTATCAAGGACTTGAATTCTTCGGAGTGTATGAATATGTAACAGGTTTGAAAGGAGTTTCTGCTTCTAAAGGAAATTATACTCAACTTGGTGGTGAATTGCTTTACAGGCTTGGTGGTCACGAACAATTCTACTTAGGAGGAAGATACAATACCGTAAGTGGAAAAGACAACGAAACGGCAGCTGAAAGAAAAATCGATAGATTAAACTTAGGCGGAGGCTGGTTTATGACCAAAAATGTACTTGCAAAAGTAGAGTATGTTAATCAGAAATATAATGATGATGTAGTTTGGGGAGCAACCAGTGCACTAAGAGGCGGTAAATTTAACGGTCTTATGTTTGAAGCGACCATAGGTTTCTAATTTTTAAATATTCGGAAAAAGGGGTTGATTATAAACCCCTTTTTCTATCTAAAATCATGAAAAATAAAATCGTCATATTCGCACTATTTCTTTTTTATGCAAGTTTTTTTGCACAGAAAAATGGACTAGAAATCAATGGTTGGACTAATATTAATACCTTTAAATGTAGCAATCCTAAGTTCAAAAACTCCAGCTCTGTTTATTCTTTTACCGGAAATCAACTTCCGAATATTAGTGTAGCTGTAGAGGATTTTGATTGTAGAAATAAAATGATGACTTCTGATTTTAGAAAAGTTTTACAATCGGATAAATATCCATTTTTGAATATTAGATTTTTAGAATTCAAAAAAGCGAATTCCAATAAATTTGAAGCGGTGGTTGAAGTGAAAATGATGACCGTTGCAAGAAAATACAATATAGAATTCTCTCTCTATAATAACAGTTTAGTAGGAAATAAAAGATTGAAGTTTTCGGAATTTAAGATTATTCCCCCCAAAAAAATGGGAGGTATGGTTTATGTAAAAGATGAACTAGATCTTGTATTCAGTTTAGAAACAAATGATTAAATTTAATTGATTTCCTTCTTTTTTAAAGTTCCTTTCATCGGGGACTTTTTTAATGCATTTTACCCTTATTTATAATGTCTGAAAATACCGAAATCAGTCGGTGTCCATAGTGCAGCTTTTTGCCCAGCTGCTTTTAAAGCATCATTTGCCCAGGTGTTACAAGTATATAGAAAACTATAACTTCCTTTGGCTTCATAGAAGGCATCGGCATTTCCATAAACCGCATTGGTTGGAATTAAAATATCTTGTCCATTCGCATTTTTATCAAATTTCGCATCTACAAATTGAATTAAATCCGAATATTGAGATTGAGTAATCATGATTTTTATACAATCATCACCCTCTTTCATAGTTTTGTAAAAGGTGCAATGCATTGCTGAATTTCCTAGCCAAAAAGCAGCATGAAGCGCAGTAGAAATTTTCAATTCTGTCCAAGTTGGCGTATCCAAATAAAATCCTTTATCACCCCAACCAATTCCTACATAATTGAAATCTGTACTTTTCGAAACGGTGTTTTCGAATAAGATTTCTTTGCTCCAATCGATTTGCTTATTTTTAATAGGAAGAACAATATCTGTGTGAACGCCATTGGTATAGATGTAAATAGGAACTTCTGCCTTTTCGGTGGTTGCTTTTTTCTGAATAGGAATGAAAGGAATCGCTAAAGCAAGAACAATGTAGAGTAGAACCAAACCTACAATCCCAGCAAAACCTTTGAAGATAATTTGGAGTATTTTTTTCAATGTAAATCTTATTTATATATGAGGTGAATCTTATTTTTTTTGAAAATCAGAAATTTTAGAAACAGTCAAAAATTCGATATTTCTTTTTAACCCAGTAAATTTCGTTCTCTTTACAGGTGATTTTCGAAACATTTCTGAAAATAATTCTTGTGAAAGTTCTTGCCATTCTAATTTTGTGGTATTTTTAAGCATAGAATTAGGTTTAAATTTTTCTTGTTGATGAGGTTTAGAAAAGCGATTCCATGGGCAAACATCTTGGCAAATGTCGCAACCGAACATCCAGTCTTCCATTTTGTTTTTAAAACTTTCGGGGATTTCGTTTTTCAATTCGATGGTTGCATAAGAAATACACTTACTTCCATCAATCACTTTCTCCGAAACAATGGCATCGGTTGGGCAAGCATCAATGCATTTTCGACAGGAACCACAATGATCTTTTGTAGAATAATCTTCCTGAAGTTCCAGATCGCAAATAATTTCTGCTAAAAAATAAAAAGAACCGGTTTGTTTGGTGATGAGGTTTGCATTTTTTCCGACCCAGCCAATTCCTGATTTTCTCGCCCAGCTTCTTTCTAAAATCGGAGCAGAATCGGTGAAAATTCGGCATTCGAAATCACCAATTTCCTCTTGAAGTTCTGCAACCATTTCTCGTAGAATTTCTTTAATAATCTCATGATAGTCTTCACCATAAGCGTATTTAGAAATCTTTAATTGATCGAGTCCAAACAGATCTTCTTCCGGGAAATAGTTGTAAGAAAGAGAAATTACTGATTTTGAACCTTCAACCAATAATCGTGGATCTAGTCTTTTGTCAAAATAATTTCCCATGTAAGACATTTCTCCATGGTAATTCTTGTTCAGCCAACTCTCAAATGGTTTCGCATCTTCTTCTAAAAAGTCAGCTCGTGAAATTCCACAGTTTTGAAATCCAAACTTTTTTGCTTTGGCTTTAATGAGATTAGAATATTTTTCTTGACTTTGTAACATAGATTGACTTGCAAAACTAACAATATTTTATAAATTTGTGTCTTAAATTTTTATAACAGTAAATTACAAAATATGTCAATAGAAGAAATTTTAAAATCAGGAAATTACCATTTAATCGATGTTCGTGAACCGATGGAACTTGAAATGGATGGCGAAATAGAAGCTGCCTTAAATATTCCTTTAGGAGAAATCGAAGACCGTAAAGAAGAAGTAGAGCAGTTAAGCGGTCCGAAAATTTTTTTCTGCAGAAGCGGAAACAGAAGTGGGAAAGCCTTGGAGTTTTTTAAATCACAAAATTTAGAAGAGATCTACAATGGAGGAGGTTACTCTGATATGAAACACGCTTTAGAAAATCTATAATAGATTTCTTTAATTAAGATAAGAGTTGATCATTAATCAGCTCTTTTTTTTTGCATTCTATTCTGATGTTCAATTTTAAAAGATGGAAGATTCCTTAAGAAAAACGAAATGACTGTTTGAATTTAAGATGTTGATATTCGATTGATAGTCAATTTAATACTATTTTTCAGACTCGGTTTTAACAGAATATTATCAATTTTGGCATGATTTTGACAACTGTTTTTTATTTTTTTAAGTGCTGTTTTAAAAACTATTATTATCTTTGGTTGATAACATCACAACATGGAAACTAAAAATAAATTCAATCTTTTTTTACCCGGAATTTCTTCAGAATCAAATGATAACATCTCTTTGATCGCTGTTGATCTTAGAGATGAAGAAACAATTATTGGTCTTTATGCCGCTGAAAACAGACGGGTATTCCTGAAAACGGAAAAATCTTATGCTACGAAAGATTTCAGTTCTTTTTCGGAAATGGTAAAAGTATTTATCAATGAAAATTCGTTGGAAAATATTTCAAAAATTGCAGTTGCAGTTCCAGGACCAGTCATTGGAGGTAAAAGTGCACCACAAAGATTACCTTGGAAATTAGATACCGAAGAAATAAAAAAAGACACTCAAATTAATGAGGTTTTATTAATCAATGATTTAGAAGCTTCGGCTTACGGTTTAGAACATGTGGCAGAAAGTGATTTTGTTAAAATCCATGATTCGGCAAACTTCACTCCCGGTAATGCTGTGCTTTTGGCTCCTGGAGATGGTTTAGGCGAGGCTGCTTTGTTTTGGGACGGATATTTCCTAAGACCTTTTGCAACGGAAGGTGGGCACTGCGAATTCTCACCAAGAACAAATGATGAAGTCGAATTTTATTCGTTTTTACAAAAAATATACGGAATTGTAAGTTGGGAATCTGTACTGTCTAAAGGTGGTTTATTCAATGTTTATCGCTTCTTAAGAGATGTAAAAAGACAAGTACAGCCAGATTGGTTGACGCAGGAAATCGAGGCGGGTAATTTCACACAAGCCATAATTCATGGAGCAATTGAAAAGAAAGACCGAATTTGTACCATGACGATAGAGACCTTTTTGATGTTTCTTGCGCGGGAAGCCAATAGTTTAGTTCTCAAAATGAAAGCAACTGGCGGATTGTTCTTGAGTGGAGAAATTCCTGTGATGCTAGAGCAATTCCTTAATAACAAAAAGTTTTATAAAAATTTCATCATCAGTGATAAAATGGAAAATATCCTAAAAGACATTCCTATTTATTTAGTCAAAGATGAAAAAACAATTATCAATGGAGCAGCATTATACGCCGCTTTCTATATTAAATCATAATTAGAATCATCCTAAAAACTTCGCCAAAAAACGAAGTTTTTTAATTTTAAAAATAATCTTAATTCAAATGAATACTGTTTTAATAAAGAAGTGGGCTCTTGTTATATTTGGCTTATTTTCAATAGCAATATTTTCTCAATCCAAAACAATCCTGTCCTCTGAAATCAGGTGGAAAGCTTACAAAACCCTAAGAGCAGAATCACTTTCTCATTTTGGAACAGTCAACTTAAAAGTGGGAAATCTTATTTTTAATGGTAATGATTTGGCAGGCGGCAGCTTTATAATGGATATGAAAACCATCGATGCAGCTGATATGAATGAAGATCCCAAAATGAAAAAGATGCTGGAGAATCATTTGAAAAGTGATGATTTTTTTGATATCAATAAATTTCCAACAGCAACCTTTCAAATCAAATCTGTAAAGAAAATTAATAAGAATGGATACAATTATCAAGTTGCGGGAATATTGACGATTAAAGGAATTTCTAAAAATATTTCCTTCCCGGTAAAGGTTTCTCAGAGCAGTTCTATTTACACTTTAACTTCCGCTCAATTTACCTTTAATAGAAAAAATTACGGACTGAAATACAATATTTTCGAAGATATGTTAATTAGCAATGATGTTGAAATCAATGTTACCATTAATGCTAAATAATGTTTTCTTATCCTACATCAATACTTTGTTACTGAAATTTTAGATACTTTTGCAATTCAAATTTTAAATAATAAAAATGAAGAACTTAGTATTAGCGGCATTTCTAGCCGGAGGAATGATGTTTGGTCAAACCAAGAAAGTAACGGATTCAAATGTTGAATGGTGGGGTTATAAATTAGCAAAAACTGAAGCTTCATCGCACAATGGAGTTGTTAATTTGAAATCTGGAGATGTTATCATGAAAGGGAATAATATTGTTGGCGGAACTTTTTCTTTGGATATGAACAGTATCAATGCAACCGATTTATCAGGAGAATATCAAACGAAACTGAATAACCATTTGAAAACCGGAGACTTTTTCGAAACCGATAAATATCCGAATGCAACATATAAAATTACGTCCGTAAAAAAGAACAATAACAAAGCGTTTCCTTTTATGGTTTACGGGAATCTTACCGCAAAAGACAAAACAAATCCTGTTGCTTTCCCAGCGAAAATTTCTTTGAAAAATGGAGTATTGAATATTGTTTCGGACAAGTTTAGTTTTGACCGTCAGAAATTCAATATCGCTTATGCTTCTACAGCGAAAGATGTAGTTGTAAAAGACGATATCGATATGATTATTAATATTACTGCAAAATAATTTTAAGAGCATGTTATTTTATAAAAGAGCAACTTTGTTTGCTCTTTTTTTATATTTTTGAATGATGAAATTGTATGTTGTTAGCGGACTTGGAGCCGATTTTTCAGTATTAGAAAAAATTACTTTTCCGGAAAAATTAGAAATTGTATTTTTGAATTGGTTGATTCCCGAAAATCATGAAGAGTTTCATCATTATGTAAAAAGAATGGCAGATCGAGTTGATGCCTCTGAGCCTTTTGCATTGCTGGGTTATTCTTTCGGTGGAATCATCGTTCAGGAAATCGATAAAATTAAATCTGCTGAAAAAGTAGTCATTCTTGGAAGCATTAAATCTAACAAAGAAAAATCAAGATTAATTAAATTCGGCGAAATTTTTAAGATTGCCAAATTTTTACCACGACAAATATTTAATGTAAAATCTGCCGTCATCTACTCATTTATGAGAAAATTGATCGATCCGAAAAATCCTAAGATCATGCAGTATTTGAAAGTAACAGATCCATATTATTTGAAATGGGGAATTGAACAAGTATCTGATTGGAAGTTTGAAGAAAATCCAAAAGTAATACAAGTTTTGGGAAGTAAAGATATTGTGTTTCCTGTGAAATATTCAAAGCCAGATTATGTCGTACAAGATGGCACGCACCTTTTTCCCGTAACCAAATCGAAGCAAGTTTCTAAAATTTTAGCAGAAATTTTCAAGTAATGAAATCGGTTGTATTATTATGAAGTCGGCTTAATCGCCTTAATAGCAGAGTGTTCTATTTCTTGTTTTTATTAAATGTTGTTAGAATTATTTAAATATTATCACTGAAAATTTACTTTAAAAAATATCAAAAATAGAATTATCTTTGTCATCATCTCAATTTGGTTTAATGCTTATCGCAGATAAAATATAATGGAATCAATCAGTGTTTTTGAAATTATAAAAGTCGGAATCGGACCCTCAAGTTCTCACACCATGGGGCCATGGAATGCGGCTGAAAGTTTTATTAGAAAAATAAAAACCGATCATCAACTTCAAGATGTAAAAGAAATCTTTGTGGAATTTTTCGGCTCACTCGCCAAAACCGGAATCGGTCACGGAACTGATATTGCAGGAATGCTCGGACTTTCTGGTGAGAATTTTAAAGAGATTGACACTTCTAAAATCGATGAAAAAATAGCAGCGATTAAATCTTCGAATACTTTAAATCTTAATGGTGAAAAAGAAATACCTTTTATTTACGGTCACCATTTGATTTTAAACAAACAGAAATCTCTTGATTTTCATCCAAACGGAATGATTTTCAGAGCCGTGTTTGAAAATGGCGAAGAACTCATTCAAGATTATTACTCGATTGGAGGCGGATTTATTGCAACCCAAGAAGCCAATTCCTACGAAAATCATTGTACCAGAACGCTTTATCCTTGCCACAACGGAAAAGATATTGATAAGAATATTGCAAAATTAGGTTTAGATAAAATTTCAGATCTCATTTTCCTTAACGAAGAATCTTGGCGAACCAAAGAAGAAACCGAGAGAGAAGCACTTTATATTTGGCAACAGATTAAAGAATGTATTTACAAAGGCGTCAACAAAGATGGAATTCTACCCGGTGGATTAAATGTTACCCGTCGTGCAGCAGGTTTGAATCGGAAATTACTCGGCGACAAGGTTTACAAAAATATTCACGAATGGTATCAATTACTCATTGATTCCGATGTAAGTTTTACCAATATCAATAAATGGGTTTCCTGTTTTGCCTTGGCGGTGAACGAAGAAAATGCAAGTTTTGGTCGAATTATTACTGCGCCAACCAATGGCGCAAGTGGCGTAATTCCTGCGGTTTTAATGTATTCTCAAGTTTTCACCGATTTCAAAAGTGAAGAAAATATCATTCGTTTTCTTTTGGTAGCTGGCGAAATCGGTACACTCTTTAAAAAGAATGCGACCATTTCTGCCGCGATGGGAGGTTGCCAAGCCGAGATAGGAGTTTCCTCTGCCATGGCAGCTGCTGGTCTTACTGAAATTATGGGCGGTACGCCCGGTCAGGTTCAAATGGCTGCCGAAATTGCCATGGAGCATCACCTCGGAATGACTTGTGATCCGATTGGTGGTTTGGTGCAAATTCCATGTATCGAAAGGAATTCTATGGGCGCAATGAAAGCGATTACCGCTGCGAATATCGCCTTAGAATCCGATCCTACGAAAGCGCGTGTAACTTTAGACGAGGTAATTCAATCGATGTGGGAAACCGCTCAAAGTATGAATGACCGCTTCAAAGAAACCTCAGAAGGTGGTCTCGCCATTGCAGTTAACGTCGCTGAATGTTAGATTTTTCTCTTTAATTTTTAAGAGTAACAAGACTTTCGCTTTTCCGAAAACTCAAGCAAGTTATCTGCAACCACATCAAAAATTCGTACATGAAAAAGACATTTAAAGAGCAGGCGGTGTTCCCTAGTTTTTCGCCAAAATCCCTATAAGTTTATACTTGTTGTTTTTTTGGAAATTTCTACAATGCTTCCAGCTCGATCCGCAATCCATATTTCTTCCGAGGATGCTTCATTTTCACCCACAAAAAAAGAGAACCAATTTCTTGATTCTCTTTACTTAGTAGCGGAGACACGACTCGAACGTGCGACCTCCGGGTTATGAGCCCGACGAGCTACCTACTGCTCTACCCCGCGCTATTGTGCTGCAAATATACAACAATTAATTTTTAAACAATTTTTAATTCGAAAAATAAACAGATCGTAAATCAGCTTTTTGAATAGCTCATAAAATGGTGCTACAAAATAGAAGGTGAAACGCTGATTCTTAAATCAAAGAAAAGTTTTTTGAAAATTTCAAATTATCGTATTTGATGTTTTTTTAAATTTATCAATTTAAGCAGACTTTTTTATTAACCTAAGTTTTTATTTTTTAATTTCAAAATTATCCAGGTCGTTACCACAAATGGAGCAGTGAGGGTAATCATTCCTGTCTTTGCTAAGGTGATATTTAAAAAGGTAGAAAGAATAATGGCTCCAGTAATCCATAGAAAATCACTCCTTCTTTTTCCGGTCAGTGCAATGGCACACAGTATCGCATTGTAACCCATTAACCCAGCATTAATAGAAGAAATGGGTTCAAAAAACCATCCTGTTAAAGAACCTAAAATGGCAGCATAAACTGCATAAGCAGCCATTAATTTATTATTGATGAAAATTGCTAGAAGAAAAAATATCCCAGTAATCACATTTTCTTGAAACATCACTTGACCGAAACTGTTGCTCGAAGCAGTAAAAAGTTGAAGACCATTTCTAGTAGTTTCAGATGAAGACAATAGCGAAAATTTAAATACAAACAGTAGTGAATAGATCACGAACCAGGTTACCAGAACAAAAGGTGCGGTAAATGCTGGGATTAGTTTTTTTAAGAAATGCATTACAAATGTTGACAAAACCGCCCCCGATAAAAGCGCTAAAACGGTTATGATATTTACTTCGAAAAAGCAGAATACTGCGATACCAGTTAATGCACCATTAAAACCATAAAGACCGTTTTGGATATCATCTTTCGAGTACCTTAAAATCTGAGCTACACTTGTACTTATGATGGTTCCCAATAAAGCGGCTAATCCTAATAACCAGGAGTTGTAGAAAATGCCAGCTAAAAATAAAAGACCAGAGTAAATGTTGTTTTGAAACATTACTTGCCCGATTCCTCGCAAAATTGTTTGTATGAATTTCATTAAAATTTGAATTAAATTTATTTTTATAGCTTTTAATAAAGCTCCACAATATAAGAAGTTCTTTACTTTAATGGTGAAAAATTATTTTTTGAACCATAATGCTGCAAAGATTTTTAAAATGGTCAAAACTTGGATGATTTAAATCTTCGAGAAGTCTAAAGTCTTTTCAATACGAAAACCTTTAAAACGGTAAATCTATATTTTCTGGCAAAATAAAATCTTTCGAATATGGATTCTCTAAAAAACTTAGAAATGGTTTTTGAAACTGAATGATATCGCCTCTTTGAATGCCATAAACAGACCAGTAGTTGGTGAGTAATTGTGCAAAAGTTTCCTCATCCCAAAACCCAAAAACAGGTCGGCTTTCATGAGCTGTAATTGAAACTGCTTCTATGATAATTCCATCCGAAGTGTTTTCAATTTTGTATTCTGGTTTGTACTGCAAAATGTAATCTGAATAATGAAATCTAGCGAACAATTCTTCAAATTGGATTGGGTGCAAAACGTGACCTTTTATTTTTTCTAGGAGGTCTTTCTGTTTTTCGCCAATCACACCATTGTCTTGCAAGCACGCAATAAAACCAAAACCATTGACCCCAAACTGGAATAATAAATTCACGGTATCATCACGATAACTAAAAATATCGGCAGAATATTTCAGCGGAAATACAACAATACTCCAAGGTTTTTGACCCACAAAAGAAATCGGCTCTATGATGGATTGCATCATGAGGTGGAAGTTTCCAAATCGTTCTCGTAGGGTAGAAGAGAGGTCAAAAGTTTCTCTTAGTCTCAGCATCCGATTGCTTTCATAACGCATTTCGTAATACAACATGCCGTAAACCATTCTTCCCGTCCAGAGGAAAAGCAACTGTTCATCAAGTGCAGCCACTCCTTCATATCCCTTTTGATAGGCTTTCTGGATTTTTTCCTCCAATTTCTCAAACGCTTTTTTAACACGGGGAGAACAGGGTAGTTGAAGATCCGCATAATGATAAGATTTCGATTTATCCATCATCTCAATTCGATCAGTTCCAAATTTATAATGATCCATCAACCATTCTGGGTAAACAGACATTTTTTCAGTAGTTAAATCTCCGGTAAGGAAGCAAAACTGTTCGTCGAAAATCAAATCTTTGAACGGATTAAAAAGTGATAAAGACATAAATGAATTGATATTGAGTTTGAAAATTTTTGCAAAGATAACCATTAATGCTGGTTTGTTTGAGCCAAGTGGGATAGAAATTGTTTTAAAAAAAATAGGGTATTTCACAACATTATAATTGTAATACTCTTTCCTTATTTTTTTGAATAAGTAGGAAAATAACGATTATTAAAAAACAGTAGTAATTATAAAAAACCTTAAAAGCTTTAACAATCAAGGTTTCTAAAAAATTACATAAAGTGCTAATTTCTCTAGTTATTTCATTCCCTCTTTCTTTATAGGCATAAGGATTGGAATCATTTTGCTCACATCTTGCAGGTATTTTTCAGGATTAGAATTTCCGCGATGACAAGTGATGCAATAAACCGAGGTTATCTGTTTGGGTTTTGGGTCTGGCGCGTGTGGTAGAAAATATTTCGAATTGATCTCATTGGTCATTTGAAGCATTCCTCGTGCGATTTCTTTGGTTAATTTAGTATCGGAAGCAAAATCTAATTTTTTGGGATCGTCTTTTTGTGCGGTATGACAAAATGCACAATCTACTCCTAAAGAACTACTGAAAGTCTTCATCACAAAGTGCAAACTGTCCTTTGTAATGTTCTTTGGCAGAACTTTTAGGTTTTTCCACTCTGTTTGCGTTTCTTCACTTACAGGATGATAAATTTTTGTAGAATTGGTTGTAACAATAATGATAACACCAATCATTCCTAATAATCCAATAAAGGACAAAAAGGATTTTAATTTGTTGACTTTCATATTATTTATGTTTTTAATGGAACATCTAAGTTATAAATTATTCTATTAAAAACCGAAATGAATTTGAAAAAATTCATCAAAACAATGTAGCTAACCTTGTTGAAAATGAATCTATTATAGATGAAGAAGCCCTAGTTTAACGAAGCTTAAGACTTTAATTTTTACTTTACTAAAGTTCAAGATTTTAAACACTTTTTTTAAGTACAGTACCGAAAGAGTATTGAGAATTTAGAGAAAAAAAATAGTGAAAATTACAGAAATAAAAGCGATTGAAAATCTATATTTTATCAAAATAAATTGTTTTTCCCATCCATGCCCATTTCCAATAACCGCGGACAATCATTCCGCCATCTTCTTTAATTTCAATATAAGAATCCCAAGTTCTGCCACTGGAAGCGTCGTAGATTTTCCCATTTTCCCACCGTTGTTTGATAGGATTAAAAAGGAGACCGTCTAATATTTCCATTCCGATGAGTTTTCGATCTCTCAATTTGGGATCGGGATTATGTGAATCAGTCCGCGAGTTCATGGGTTCGCCATTTCCTAAACGTTCATTAAACCAGATTACTTTTGCTTTGAAGATTTTACCTTCTTTATAAACATGCACACTGACACTTTTGTCGGTAGATATCCATTTTCCTAATATATCATCAGTTTTGGCTTGACCCGAAACTGAACAGCAGAGGAGTAAAAATAAAAAAATCGTAGAATTTAGCGCCATATTTTAAAAATGCAAAAAAAGGTTAGTTAGGATTAGTCTCGATTCATATGGAAAGATGTTGGCTAGAATAAACTTCTATTTATAGGAAAAAAATCGAAGATAATATTCTACCATAATCGAATCGTACTTTTATTAATAAACGAGTTTTTATCATTATAATTGTGTGTATGGCAATTAGTTGGCGTTATACCAGGATAATGATACGGAACAGCACGATTAACGTATTCCTCCAGGGCTTGTCCTCTGAAATCATTTGCAGTTTTAGCTTTTTTATATTCATCTAAATCTACTTCAAAAATTTTTTCAATATTTACAGTTTGATTATTTTTTTTACCGAATCCAGTAATTTTTACTTGATAAATATCCATAGTGTTTTTTTTAAAATTTCTGTAAACACACAAAAATATACAAATTTTTAAAGCTCAACAACACAAACCTACCATTTATTCTTAGAGCCTGTTTAAAAATTAAATAAAGAAAAGTTTATGAGCATAATTAAATAAGAAAAATAACTTATAAAAAAC
>NZ_JBAVFG010000015.1:0-35546 GCF_049588135.1 Kaistella sp.
CTTAAACAACTCTTCATCCTCCTCATCAAAATCTGAATAATTAAAATCATTCAAATCTGTTTTTAAAAGTTTAAAAAGAAAAATTGCCAATATCGATTTACCAGTTCCTGCTCCTCCCTGAATTAAACTGACTTTCGCCTGATCATCTAAAAGACAGATCAAAATTGTTTTCAGCCCATTAATCTGTTCTTTAGAAAGTGATTTGTAAGGTGAATATTTAAAAAGATCTGAGTTATCAATATAATCAAGGGAATGTCTGGCAATTCCCAAACTCCTTAGTTCAGTCCAAATATCTTTGAACTGTTCCCAATAGACTTCTTTCTGCTGGTAATATTGATGATTTGAAATTCCCAAATTCCCATTTTGAAGAGAATACGTACCGTCAGCAGCGATATATCTAATTAAGTTAGATTCCACATCCAAGGTTGCAGATTTATTAAATCTTTCGCTCAGTATTAAATTTACGCAACTTAGATTTTGTTTTTTTTCTGTTTTTGAATGTGCCTTTAATCTGGTCAAAACATCAGTTGTTTCACCTACATACGCTTCTTTACTTTTTTCTTCTTCTAAAAAGTAAACAAGGGGCCAGTTGAGAAATTCACGGTGATTTTCAAGTATTGTAGATTCTAAATTGGTATCGAAAGGATATTGTTGGATGGAAAAACTCATTGAATAATATATTTCGATCTACAGTTCGTTGTATTTGGTTGCATTACCTTTAGCTTTGTCGACAGGATATTTATCTGCATTTTTCTTAATTTTATCCATCACAATCTGATGAATATCTAAATTATTTTTATCTGCTAATAGCAATGCATACATCAATACATCGGCTAATTCATCCTTCAGTTGATCCAAATTAAAATCTTCATTTTTTTTCCAAAGGAATAATTCCAAAAGTTCAGAAGCTTCCACAGAAAGTGCAAGTGCCAAATCTTTAGAATTATGAAACTGTTCCCAATCTCTTTCGTCCCGGAATTTTACTATATTTTTTATCAGTGTATTGATGTCTTCCATAATTCCTTAGTTACTTCTTGCTGAGATACCGTGTAAAAGCTTAAAAAAGCAATAAAATCAAAGATATTAAAAATAAATGTCTAAAAATTATACAAACCAATTTAAATTACTAATTTTTTTAAGTATTTTTAACTTTTCTATTTAATCTTTAAAGTTTGTATTTAAAGTCTTTTAACTATTTATAAAATCCTTAATTAAATACAAAAGTTCTTCTTCATTCATCACCACAATACTCAAAGCATTAATCTTTTCCAGCTTCTTGGGTCCAGCTCCGGTTCCTACTAATACCAAATCCGTATTTCTTGAAATGCTGGTATTAATATCTGCGCCGCAGTCAAATAAAATCTGAGCTAACCTGTTTCTCTGTTTTGGGAAAGCATTGAACTCTCCGGTGATGACCACTTTTTTAGAATAGAAATAATGATTTTCATATTTCGGCTTCACAGCAGGGTAAATTAAGGAAGAATCAATTCTCTTTGATGAAAAAGCTTCGGTAAAAAAATCCGTTTTTAAATTTTCTTTCTTCACCTTGTTATCAGGCATAAAGGAACTGTTCAAGGTAAAAAACTGATTCATCTTCAGGAAAATAAATCCACAAACCTCAGCATCATATTGAGAATTGTGATGAAGCTTTTCGCTGAAACTCAGATTAAACAATTCAGCCAGTGTAGATAATTGATGATTGTTCAGATAGGGAAAAAGCTGTTGGGAAAGCTGTAAAGTACAGATGCCTTGGTAAGCAGGCATATCCATTTCATAGTAACTGAATAAACTTTCTAAAATTGGGAACTCCACCGTACATCCATTATGTGCAATTACAATCTGACCTTCAATGTGTTCACGGATGATATTCCAAATGATGGGAAAATGCGGAGCGGAACAGGTATCCTCAGCAGTAATTCCATGAATAGTAGTATGAAGTGTAAGATATTCGTTTCCGAGTGGCTGCACGAGGTAATTGTTGGAGAAAATGATATTTCCATTTTCAAATACAGCAATTCCGATACTGCAAACGGAGCAGGAATCATTGTTTGCTTTTTCAAAGTCAAGGGAAGTGAATCTCATCATTGCGTTATGGTTTTTTCAAATGTAAATAAAAAAACGGCATCTATTTTACGGGAATCCGTAAAGCATATTTGAAATACCCACAGACAAGTAACAAAAAAGGATAAAAAGTAATTAATGCGAGATTTTGCAATAATCTCGCATTAATTACTTTTATTGATCTGTTTTATTATTTTATCAAAATTCTCAGATCTAATGTAATTTATTTTTTTAAGGTTTACTTTAATTTCTTGCATGAATCCTAATCTAACCAATGCTTTCAGATCCATCCGGGCTGTGAAATTGGAAACCCCAAACCGGTTCTGAACCTCTTTACTCGTAAACACGCGGTCACCATCCTCGTGAATAATTTTAATCAACTGAGCCATCCGCTCATTCACGCCTTCGATTTTTAAGAACTTTGCTGCCTGAATCACCTCAGTTTGCTTCTTGTGAATGTAGGCTTTCAAAGCATTATAAGCTTTTATCATCGTTTTGACATGGTAAGTAATAAAATAGCCCAGATCATTATCGTCAATTTCTGTATGTTGATATGCTTTTTCGTACTGGTTTTTAGTGTCTTTAATAATTCTGGATATGGAAAGATATTCAGTAAGCCAATACCCGTTTTTCAGCATATACCAATAAAATAAGGCTCTTGCAGTACGTCCGTTCCCATCAGTGAAAGGGTGGATCCATCCTATCATAAAATGAATGATACAACCTTTGACGACAGGATGAATAAAGTCTTTGGAATCATTATTAAAAAAAATAATCAGGTCATCAAGTAATTGACTTAACTCTTCATGGGGAGGTGGCTGATGTACAATATCGCCTTTGATTACATTGGCAACAAAAATGTCATCATTGGTCCGGAACTTCCCTTCCTCCTCTGCATTATCTAAAGTGTTGTTAGATATTAAGCGATGTATTTCCAGAAGTTTTTCAACCGTTAAATCCTCATTCTTGATCTGGACAATGTGATTCATGGTCACATAATTGTTCATGATCATCTGTTCTGATTTGGTAAGGGGTTTCTTTTCGTACTGAATCATTTCCTTTGCTTTTTTTCTTGTCGTACTTGCCCCCTCCATTTGGCTGCTGCTGATGGATTCTTCAATGATGGAACTGATCATGAATTTGGATTTATCCGTTTCGGCGATTCCAATGTTGCTTGTTAAAGTACCGCCGGTGTGCATATCAAAAAGATGCAGAGATCTTTGCAGGAAATCTGTATTTGGATAAGTAAAAGTATAGGCAGGATTTTTTCCAAACTGTATTCTTTTACTGGTAATGCGACGGTGAAATTTAACAGCAGACCACACTTCCTCCTTATCTTCACGTGAAGTTTTGTATTTTAACTTATCCCAATAGAGATATTCATCCTGAATGAGTTTCATTTCTCCCGTCATCTGCATTTCCACAGAAAGAGAAATATCATTTTTTGATCCTGTAACATTTGGCGGTTTTTCCATGAGATTGATGTTTGATTAAACAAAAATAGTAAATAATGCGAGATTATCGCAAAATCTCGCATTATTTACTATTCATATCGTTTTTACCATTTTCCTCTGGTGCATCTTCGTTATCAAAAATCTATTTTTTCTCTCCGTCTAAGTGAATAAATTATCTGATATCCTGAGATTGTACAATTAACCTATAGCGGTGCATTCATCTGATCTCCAGTTAGGTCCGATTGTTTATCCAGTTCCATTTTTCATTGAACCCCGTATTTTATTCCACCTACGAATAGATTATCCGCAACCCCTATCCTTCCTTTGCTTCGTCAACATCAAAAACAAAGAACCATGAAAGCTTATCTTAATAAAATCTACGGGCAACAATTGCCGGAGGAAATCCGTAAAAAACTTCAACAATTGGTAATGGATCAGTATACTGAAATGGTCTTTCTGTCCAGAGAGTATTTCTGTTCAGTACCCACCATTACGGTCATTTTGGGAAAATCAGCAGAAAAAAAAGTACAGGAAACACTTCAGCGGGAAGGCTGGATCAGAAACAGTTTAACACAACAGCAAATGATAATCAGTATTCATTTGCATTCAGCGAATGATCAACAGGTGAATCTTCATTTCAGCTACATGCTGTTCAACTGTTATACCCGTCATCTTATTTATGCCCGCACGGAAAAGAGTTGGAACAGCATGTTTCAGAATCTGTATTCGGAAAAACAGGCGAAAAATCAAAAACTTTTTCAGCAATGGATCACGCCCATCATCAGGCAGTGCGAAGTCTATGAGGCGCAATTTATCAAAAGTCAAATCCCGAATCCTTCTGTTGAGGTGATGGGTACGGGAATTAAAACGATGTACTCCACCCTATTTTCTGCTTTCCGCGAATTTTTCCTGCCCAGACCGCTGCATCAAAATTTTGAGGGTACGAAAATACTGGTTTTTATGGAACAGTATATTTCCGGTGTAGGACATTCGCTCCGAAAAATTTCAATCACTGCCATAGAAGAATTTTTAACCAGTACCGCTGTAAACATAACGCAGGATCGTATGGAGGAGCAACTGAATTATGTTGCCATTTTAAAAGAGGTCTTACAGCACCAACTGTCCAATTTATTTCACCGCCAACTCACCCAAACGCTGTCGTGGAATCAATATGCTGCGGTATATGAGCAACCCAAGACCGCCGTGAAGAAGGTGCTGCCTGATCTTCCGAGCCAAGTGTCACAAATAATCAATGAACATTTTAAACCCGATTATATTTACCTCCATCAAATGAAAGATGCCCAGGGCAAGCCTACTAAACTTCTGCTCATTATTGTGGGGGAAGATTTAAAAATCACGCATCTGCAGCGCATACAGCACCTCCTCAAACCTCATTTTCCGGAATATGAGTTCACCATTCTGCTGCATAAAACCGAGTGGCTTAAGAAACACTATGCTTTGTTCTACGGATTTATCGACCGGTATCTTCATCGGGACCACCTGATCTATCAACGCCGTGCTGTTCTTACCTATCCAAAAAAGTTGGAGCGCGAGCGGGATCTTCTGGTGAGGGATTACTGGAAGGAGCGAAAAAGAATCATTGAGGTGCACTGGACGAATATCGGCTTTGGCTGCCACGCCTTTCATGAAACGCAGATCATCTACCTGCGCAGTATTTTTCAACAGCTGTTTCTCGGAACGCTCTATCACTACGCTCATTATCTTCCCAACACGCTCAATCTGAACTATCTCTGGGAGCTTCTGGAGTTTTTCGCACCGGAGATTCCTGCCAGGTTGATGATGAGCCGTCCGATGAAAGAAATTATTGCTTATGTGAACGAGCCGGATCAGAATTTCCCGATGGCAGAGTCGGCGCCGGCAGAAACTTCCACGCTGCTTTTTCACGAAGCGGTTGCCTGTTGCAGCCAGCTCTATCAAAATCTCCTTCACGAATAATCTTAAACAAATAGGTATTATGGAAAATTTTATCAATCAAATCAATGAGAAAAAACTGCCGAAGCAGGTTACTGAACTGCTTATGGCGGAGACCGAAAAAAAGAATATTAACGGTGTCTGGATGTACCGACCAGAGCAACAAGAATGCTCGCTGCTCACTATTTACTGTAAAGACAAACTGTTACTCCAGCGGACATTTGACTATCTTTTCATAGGAGATACCTTTGAGCAAGACCGTGTTCTGATTTCTATTCTGGACGATGCTGATCTGGAACAACACCGGGAAGACCGGTATTTATTCTTTCAGAGGTATGCACGGAAAGAAGATCAGATCTATGGGGAGGAAAAGAATTACGGGAGATTTATCGTTACCGAATCGGATCTCAAATCTCTGAGGGAGCGTTATGAAAAGGGTGAACAACTCCTTATGAAATATACCGAGGAATTGATCGTAGATGAACAGGTGGGCGCTACCCTATTTTCCTTAAAAAATATACAGCATGATCTGGAGTTTCTGGAATATCTGCGGTTTGGAAGATCATTTGAAGACTTCACCCTAACAGAACGGCTGCATCAAATGGAAGCTTTTATTCCGGAGATTAAAAAGCTTTTTTTAAAGGAAGGTGATCAATACTATCTTCTGCGCCAGATCGAGAATGAGGATATGGTTGAGTACATGGATGAACATCTGCCTTTCATCAGTAAAATCAAGAAAAAGATGAAAGGTTTTGTTTTACAAAATATGAGGGTAAAGCAACCCAAAAACAATCATCTGAAACCTACGGTATCTCATCAGTTTTTGAAAGACCCATCCATTAAAAAAGTATTGCGCCCCTTACTGCACATGGCTCATCTGGAGGAAGTGTATTTATTCCATGAAATCACCAGCATTCAAGCGGACTTCCAACATCATCATTATTACCTGTTAGCTCTGGTTTCGAAGGAAAAAGTGAAAGAAGCCCGACGTGTATCTCAAAAGATAAATGCAGCACTGCCTCTTCATTTAAAATTCACTATTATTTATCACACCCGACTGTGGATTCAGGAAAATCTGTATCAATCGCAGCAATTTTTAAAAACACTGATGAACAAAGAACATCAGATATATACGAATGATTTTCATCCGAAAATTCACTGGGGTCGAGATGATGCCTATCGCTGTGATGACTCTTTTTTCTATCATCGCAGGGCTAAAAATATTTATAAAAGACATCTGAAAGGAATTAAGCGCGATGAAAAGTCGACAATGGCTTCTATTATTCCCTGCGATCTGAATGAATATTTTGTACAAATCCTTATTAACAGTCTATATGATACCCTTGGCTATTTGGCGGAGATCAACGATGTAGAAGTTTTGTGGAACCTGTTAATCTATGCCCATCCAATGCATACCCAACTTGAAGAACATCTGCAGCAATTATCTTTCGATCTGATCGGTTATCTGAGTATGCACCGAAAAGATAAATTGCCCGCCCTGCATCTTCATCAGGACGAAAAGAAACTGCTGTTTGGTCTGATCCAACGCATTAAAGATATATAAATGCAGCAGCCGCAGGTCTATTCCTGTAATTTTATTGTTTTCATGATCTGTCTTTTTTGAGCGCCCGATAAGGGCGCATTTTTTTCTTGAGATTCTTTATTAATTATAAATTGTTAAAAAAACATCTTAAAGAGACATCCATCATCCATCTTGTATAGCGATATTAGGATTTATTGAGTAATCTGTATAGGTATTTCAGGACGGGTCAAGCACCCATCATCCATCATCGATCATCCATCTTGTATAGCGATATTAGGATTTATTGAGTAATCTGTATCGTTATTTTAGGACGGTTCATCCTACACCCTACATCCTGCATCCTGCATCTAACATCCATCACCCCAAACCCCCAAAATCATCCCCTAGTCATCCCCCACCATAAAGCATCAGAAAGGCACTTACTAACAATCGGATATTCGGTCGTTTTCGGCAAAAACGGCTCTTTTCGGCAAAAACGGTCGTAACCGGCATCAAAAATTGCATGGTATGTTTTTATTCCCAAATTTTGTCCCGTGATCACAACAGGTTTTAACGGACGTACCTCAACATCTGAATCTTAATTTTTAAAACTTAAAAAAATGGCAAGACAAAAAGGAATTATTAAACTGAAAGGGACTTTTTATCTCTTCTTATGAATCGGATATGGACTACTGATTGGCAATCAGCCATTTTTCGGATCAAGCACACAACTTGGGGAAGAAAAAGGAAACCGGTGATCTCGCTGCATGCTATAGAAAACAGAAATCCTTAAGAACTATGATCTGACTTTTTAATGGACGGTTTTCCCATTTTGAACCGGCGGCTCATCAAAATCATTCCGTACCTTCCTTGCACCCATCGTCATGGCCTAGTGCACCTTATGCCGACTATACTTCATCAGAAAAGGGAATAAGATAACAATAAACCTCTTCCTTTCTTCAGGCTGCGTTCATTAAAAACCCGTCATTGCGAGCGCAACGAAGTGGAGCGCGGCAAACTCATTATTCAGTTTTCTCCGGTTGATAAGGTCGAACGGGCAATTCCTGCTCTTTCTGCAACCTGAACTGCAGTGAGTTTTCTTCGCTTTCTCGCGAGCTTGATATTTTCGCCCATTGGTTCCAATAATTGGCTGAATTTGGGAAGAATTATTTGTTCCTTTTTATTCATACGTTCGTTATTTCATACAAATACATGTAATTTGATTGAAATAATAATCATTTTAAGAAATATCAATTATTCATTTTAATAATCATCGCCTTTCTTTTCTCTTCTTGTTCATCCAATCTTATTCTTGAGCGACATCAGTTCATTTCATTCTTAAAGTGTTTTCACCAATATTGTATGCATACACTGATGCGGGTAAAAAAGTAAAAGACAGATCTCCTATTTCTTTAGTCCCTTGTTTATCAATAGAGGTCACTAAGGAGCTTGTAAATGCATTTGTTTTACAGAACTGAATCAAGCTGGACAATTCCTGAGGTTTTTCAAAATAACGGTTGCTCCATTTGATTTCGACTCCCCAAATGGGTTTAAATTTTTTATCATCTACCAAGACTAAATCGACTTCACCATCTTTCCATCAACCAAACGTTTTCATACTGCAAACGTTCTATCATTTTATCTGGAGGGATAAGAGGGGAAATCTTCATTATTTTATTTAAACAAATACAATAAAAATAAGCAGATTCAAAACCATCTATTTTACATTTAATGAACCAAATAAGCTTATTTTATAAAAAATAACCTCTTATTTGCTGTTGAATCCGTTCCAATTCCCCTATTTATTATTAAAAAAAATGATCCTCTTTCCAACAATTGAACTGCATTCCTCAATTGCTGGATTATTTTTCATCTACTCCAATACCCGAACAATTTTTTAAGGCTCTTTTTCTTATTAATCGGTATAGTTATTTGAGGAGGGTCACGCATCCAGCACCCCACTTCATGGATACTTCATGGATAGTTCATGAGGAGTTCATGAAAACACTTTCGCAAAAAAACAGAAAAAAGACTCGATTTCGATGGCCTAAAAAAAAATTCCCCAAGTTTTTACTCGGGGAATTTCTAATAAAAATAGTGTTTCGCTTCGTGTGTTATTTCACTTCTTCGAAATCAGCATCCTGAACATCTTCTGTTCCGGAAGCTCCTGGATTTCCCTGTGCCTGATCAGCACCTGGTTGTCCTTGGTTACCTGCGGCATACATTTCTTCTGAAGCGGCCATCCAAGCGGCATCTAAAGCTTCGGTTTTGGTTTTTACGCTTTCCATATCTTTTGCTTCGAAAGCAGTTTTCAATTCTGCTGCTGCAGTTTCTACCGCTGCTTTTTTGTCAGCTGATAATTTGTCGCCAAATTCTTTCAGTTGTTTTTCTGTTTGGAAAATCAATCCGTCTGCTTTATTGAAAACTTCAACTTCTTCTTTTCTCTTAGCATCAGATGAAGCATTTTCTTCAGCTTCACGCTTCATTCTTTGGATTTCATCATCTGAAAGTCCTGAACTTGCCTGAATTTTAATGGTCTGTTCTTTACCTGTTCCTTTATCTTTAGCAGAAACGCTCAAGATTCCGTTGGCATCAATATCGAAAGTTACTTCGATTTGAGGAACTCCTCTTTGTGCTGGTGGAATGTCAGATAAATCAAATCTTCCGATTTCTTTATTATCGTTAAACATTGGTCTTTCTCCTTGTCCAACTCTAATAGAAACTGCAGGTTGGTTATCACTTGCGGTAGAGAAAACTTCTGATTTTTTTGTAGGAATAGTTGTATTCGACTCAATTAATTTAGTGAACACAGAACCCATTGTTTCAATACCTAATGAAAGTGGAGTAACGTCTAATAAAAGAACATCTTTCACATCACCAGTTAAAACTCCACCTTGAATAGCAGCTCCTAAAGCTACAACCTCATCTGGATTAACTCCTTTTGAAGGTGTTTTTCCGAAGAATTTTTCTACCTGTTCCTGAATGATTGGGATTCTTGTAGAACCACCAACTAAGATAACCTCATCAATATCTGAAACAGAAAGACCTGCATCTGAAAGCGCTTTTTTACAAGGCTCCATAGAACGTCTCACCAAGTCAGCAGCTAGTTGTTCGAATTTCGCTTTGGTTAAAGTTTTAACCAAGTGTTTCGGCCCTGTTGCAGTTGCCGTAATATATGGAAGGTTAATTTCAGTTTGTGAAGAAGAAGACAATTCGATTTTTGCTTTCTCTGCTGCTTCTTTTAATCTTTGAAGAGCGATTGGATCAGCTTTCAACTCAACACCTTCTTCAGATTTAAATTCATCTGCCAACCAATTGATAATTACATCATCAAAATCATCACCACCTAAGTGCGTATCTCCATTTGTTGACAATACTTCGAAAACACCGTCTCCCAAATCAAGGATAGAAACGTCAAAAGTACCACCACCTAAATCGTAAACTGCGATCTTTTGGTCTTTGTGATTTTTATCTAAACCATAAGCCAATGCTGCTGCAGTAGGCTCATTGATAATTCTTTCTACTTTTAAACCAGCGATTTCACCAGCTTCTTTAGTTGCCTGTCTTTGTGCATCATTAAAGTAAGCAGGAACTGTAATTACCGCTCTTGTTACTTCTTGGCCTAAATAATCTTCAGCCGTTTTCTTCATTTTTTGAAGAATCATTGCAGAAATTTCCTGAGGAGTATATTCTCTGTCGTCGATTTTTACTTTTGCAGTATCGTTTGGTCCCGCTACTACTTTATAAGGCACTCTGGAAACTTCGGATGCGTCATCTTTAAAGTGAGTTCCGATAAATCTTTTAATCGAGTAAACCGTTTTAGTAGGATTGGTTACTGCTTGTCTTTTTGCAGGATCTCCTACTTTTCTTTCTCCATCTTCTGTAAATGCTACGATAGAAGGAGTTGTTCTTTTACCTTCCGCATTAGGGATCACCACAGGATCTTTCCCTTCCATTACGGCAACACATGAATTGGTCGTACCTAAGTCAATTCCAATTATTTTGCTCATTTTATTTATATTTTTAGTTATTATTTAATTTAATTTTTACATTCTGAACTTCTCCAATTTTATACCATGGGAAATTTTATGACAAATTGACAGATTTGATTTTTATTAAAACAAAAAAAAGACACCTCACTAAAGTAAGATGTCTTTAATTGATACAAATCTGTCTATTATTTTTTAAGCGAGAGGATATATTCTACCATTTTTTTTGCATTCTCTTTACTCATTCCCGTATGGGGAGTCATTGGGATTTCTCCCCAATTACCTTTTCCTCCATCGATAATTTTATTGGCAAGCATGTCTAAATCTGCTTCTGTGTATTTATCTGCTACTTCCTGATAAGATGGACCAACAAGTTTGGCATCCACTTTATGACATGTTAAACAATCTGCTCCTTCGATAAGAGCCAAACCTTCACTTTTACCTGCTGCTGCCGAATCTACAGTTTTTACAACGGGCTCCTCCATCATTACATTGCTATCCATATTAGGATTGCTTTCCTTCTTACTACATGCTACTACGGCTGCTAAAACCCCGCAGATTATGAGATACTTTTTCATTCTTTTTTTATTTAAATGTCAGTTATAATTTTGTCTCACAAATTTGACGATAATTATCATATAGAGTGTATGATTACAATCATAAGGACAATGGAGCAAACCTTAGTACTTTTGAACATACAAAAAAATCAATAAAATGAAACTAGTAAAAACTATTGCACTCGCAACGCTTACCTTCGCTTTATTCTCTTGTGGAGGAGACAAACAAACCGATTCAGTTCCTACAGCATCATCTGACGCTGCTGCAACCGCAGATGAAAGTAGCGCAGAAATGGAAGCAAGCGCTGCTAAGTACGATCCAAACAGAGGTCTTGGTAAACATGAAAATGTTGATGTAAGTAAATTTGATCCAGCAATGGCTGCTGCAGGTAAAAAAATAGCTGAAGTTAAATGTACTTCTTGCCACAAACCAACAGACGAAAAATTAGTTGGTCCAGGCTGGTTAGGTGTTACTAAAAGACAAACTCCAGAATGGATTATGAACTTTATTTCTAATCCTGACCCAATGATTGATGTAGATCCAGAATTACAAAAACAATTAGAACTTTGTTTAGTTAGAATGCCAAATCAAGCACTAACAGATACAGATGCTAGAGAAGTTCTCGAATACATGAGACAGATCGACGGAGCAAAATAACACCTTCTTGATGAATGGTAAATAAAATAACTAATTTACCATTCATCTTTCCCACTTTCCTTCAGAAAGAATAATTAAATATCATATGAAAACTTACAAGAAAATTGGACTCGCAGCTTTTGCTGCGGTGAGTATCGTCGCATGCAAACCTAAAGGTACAGAAACCGCTGTATCGGGTGATGCAGCCGAGAAAGTGTATGTTGCGCCAGGAAAACACGATGAGGTTTACAACTTCGTAAGTGGTGGTTTTAATGGGCAAATCAGCGTTGTTGGACTACCAAGTGGCAGAACATTAAAAATCGTTCCCGTATTCTCTGTACATCCAGAAAACGGATATGGTTTCAGCGAAGAAACAAAACCAATGTTGGAAACTTCTCACGGTTTCGTACCTTGGGATGATCAGCACCACCTTGCATTATCACAAACTAACGGAGAAATTGACGGCAGATATTTATTTGCTAATGCCAATAATACTCCACGTGTTGCAAAAATCGACCTCACTACTTTTAAAACAACGGAAATTTTAGAAATCCCTAACTCTGCCGGGAACCACTCTTCTCCTTTCCTTACAGAAAACACAGAATATGTAGTAGCTGGAACCCGTTTTGCGGTGCCTGTTGATGGACAAGGCGACGTGCCAATTGACTCTTTTAAAGAAAATTTCAAAGGTTATCTTTCTTTCATTGGAATTAATAAAGAAGATGGAAAAATGGACATTACATTCCAGATTGAAGCTCCTGGATTTAACTTTGACTTATCACACGCTGGTAAAGGAAAATCTCACGGATGGTTCTTCTTCTCTTGCTACAACTCAGAACAAGCAAACACCCTTCTGGAAGTAAATGCTTCTCAAAATGAGAAAGACTTCATCATGGCGGTGAACTGGAAAAAAGCCGAAGAATATTTGAAAGCAGGAAAAGCTAAAAAAATGGCAGTTGAATATGCTCACAATACTTTTGATGAGTCTACCCTAATGGCAAAATCTGAAATCTTAAAAGAAGTCTCTGTGCTTTCTGCTAAAGAATTAAAAGACATCTGTTATTTAATTCCTTGTCCAAAATCTCCACACGGTTGTGATATCGATCCAACTGGTGAATACATTATTGGTTCAGGAAAATTAGCAGCGTTGATTCCGGTATTCAGTTTTGATAAATTAATGAAAGCAATTTCAGACAAAAATTTTTCAGGCGAATTTGACGGTATTCCAATTTTAAAATACGACGCAGTTTTACACGGTGAAGTTCAAAAACCAGGTTTAGGACCACTCCACACCGAATTTGACGGAAAAGGAAATGCCTATACCTCGATGTTCGTTTCTTCTGAAGTAGTGAAATGGGATATCGCAACTTGTAAAGTTTTAGACAGAACACCAACCTTCTACTCTGTAGGTCACTTAATGATTCCAGGTGGAGATACTAAAAATCCTTACGGAAAATATCTGGTTGCTTATAACAAAATTACGAAAGACAGATATTTACCAACAGGTCCGGAGCTAACGCAATCTGCTCAACTATTTGACATCAGCGGAGACAAAATGAAACTCCTCTTAGACTTCCCAACTATTGGTGAGCCTCACTATGCACAAGCAGGACCAGCAGCTTTGTTTACGAAAAACCAGGTGAAATTCTATAAATTAGAAGACAACAAACACCCTTATGTAACCAGAGGTGAAGCCGAAAGTAAAGTAGTTAGAGAAGGAAATAAAGTACATGTTTATATGACTTCTATCCGTTCTCACTTTGCACCGGATAATATTGAAGGTGTAAAAGTTGGTGACGAGGTTTACTTCCACGTAACTAATCTAGAACAAGACTGGGATGTTCCACACGGATTTGCGATTAAAGGCGCACAAAATGCAGAACTCCTTATCATGCCAGGAGAAACCACTACACTGAAATGGGTTCCTCTGAAAGCAGGAATGTATCCGATGTATTGTACCGACTTCTGTTCGGCATTACACCAAGAAATGCAGGGATACGTAAGGGTATCCCCTGCAGGCAGCAATACTCCACTTATTTATTCATTAAATAATAAAAAGGATAATGCTCAAAGCCCCATAAAACAAGGTGAAACCAAGTGAAAATTATGAATAAAGGGCAGTTTTTACTGCCCTTTTTACTTTTAATGATTCATGTCATTTTGTAACAAACATTACATAATAGAACAGTAAAGTACCTAACTTTACTCAAGAGATCATTAAAATAAACACCTTAAAAAAATGAAAACAAACTCAATCCAAAAATGGAGTAAAATACTTCTTATCATTTTGGGCGTCGGATTAATCGTTGCGATTTTTGTACCCATCTGGTCCATCTATCTGAACGCACCACAATATCCGGAAGGTTTAGCAATGTTCATCCACGCCGATAAAGTATCTGGTGAATATTCGATCATTAACGGCCTGAATCATTACATCGGGATGAAAGAAATACATGCTGATGAATTTTGGGAATTTAAAATATTACCATTCGCACTAGGATTCTTTGCACTTCTTTGTTTTACTGCTGCCTTTTTAAAAAGCAGAAAAATTCTAAACATCCTCACTGGTATTTACTTACTGTTCGGTGTCGGGTTCGTATTCGATTTCTGGAGATGGCTCTACGATTACGGGCATAACCTGAATCCTCATGCAGCGATTATCGTTCCCGGAATGTCTTATCAACCTCCATTGATTGGTTATAAACAACTGCTTAACTTTGAAGTCTGGTCTTATCCTAATCTTGGCGGTGCTATTATGATTGCGGCTGGTGTTATTTTGATTATCTTAGCATTTATGGAAAACAGAATTGCTAAAAAAGCAGTTTAAATATATCCTATTACTTCACTTTTATATCTTTAAAAAATTAAAAATTATGAAATTATTTGGCAAATTACTTTTAGCAAGTACTATGATTTTTTTAACAGCATGTTCCAAAACCGGGCCTCAAGAAATTGCAGTTGGCAAAGACCAGTGCGACAATTGCAAAATGACCATTACTGAGCCAAAATATGCCACTCAATTGATTACCGAAAAAGGCAGAAATTATAAATTTGATGACATCGTCTGTATGAAAGATTACGAAGGTTCAAATACAGAAACCACCGCTAATGCAAAAATGTATGTAGCCGATTTCCCAAGTGGACGGTTTATAGAAAGCAATACTGCCACTTTTATTAAAGGAGGCGATATTAAAAGTCCAATGGGCGGAAATACCCAGGCATATAAAGACAAAGCCGCCGCTGAAAAAGCTGCCACAGAACTACACGCAACCTTAGCTCAACAATAATCTGCAAACTTACAGTCATCGATTGTAGTTGGTATGAAATATGAAAAATAAAATATCCTCTTTACTGTTTTTACTTTTACCGGTTTTTGCGTTTTCCGCAGTTTTAAAAGTCGGTAAAAGTGAGCAGTATAAAAGCATAAAACAAGCTATCGTCGCAGCAAAAAGCGGCGATACTATTTTGGTCCAAAAAGGCATTTACCGAGAAGGAACGATTGACATCGAAAAACCTTTAACGCTCATCGGAATTAACAGACCTGTAATTGATGGTAATCTCAAAGGTGAAATCATCACTTTCAGAGCTGATCATATTACCTTAAAAGGATTCAAATTAATCAACAGCGGAAGAGACGAAATCCGCAGTATTGCTGCCGTACACATTTACACCAGCGCTGATTCTGTCATTGACAATAATATTTTCGAAAATAATCATTTCGGAATTTATGTTCAAAGAGGATTGCGCTGTTTAATCAGCAATAATAAAATCACCAGCAATAGAGGCACTTCCGAAGAAAACATCGGCGATGGAATCCATCTTTTAGGAAGCCGGGAAATATGGGTGAAAAACAATTATATCAGCGGACACAAAGATGGAATTTATCTGGAAAAAAATGCAATGTGCTTTATCTTCCACAATCTTTCCCGACACAATCTTCGGTACGGATTACACTTTATGTTTTCTAACGACAGTGTTTATACAGGAAATGTTTTTGATAATAATGAAGCAGGTGTCGCAGTAATGTACGCGATGAATGTGAGCATGTATCACAACAAATTCATCAACAATTGGGGCGACAGCGTATACGGACTTTTACTAAAAGAAATTTCTTACAGTAAGATTAAAGGAAACACATTCAGCAACAATACCACCGCAATCCTTGCCGATGGTGCCACCAAAATCGATTTCTACAACAACCAGTTCGAAAACAACGGTTGGGCGATTAAAATCAACGCAAACTGCATGGAAAATAAAGTTATTAGAAATAATTTCATCAATAATACTTTCGATGTCAGTACCAATGGCTCTACCGTGATGAATGATTTCCGTTTTAATTATTGGGATAAATACGAAGGCTATGATTTGAATAAAGACAAAATCGGCGATGTTCCTTTTCACCCATTGAGCTTATACTCAGTTTTGGTTGAGCAAAACCCGTCTGTAATGTTACTCTTCAAAAGTTTCTTAGTAGATATGCTAGACCGTACCGAAAAAATAATTCCCAGCTTAACGCCTGAAAGTTTCGTTGATGACCAACCTTTAATGAAACCTGTGAAAATATATTAAAGTCAACTTTAAGATTAACTTTAAAGTATTGCTCTGTAAAAATTTAATGAAAGTTGATGTTGACAATTAACATCTCAAAGATATGATTGAAATAAAAAATCTAACCAAAAAATTCAACAAGTTTACCGCACTTAATGAGGTGAATTTATCCTTTGGAAATGGTCATTCTATCGCCTTAATAGGACCAAACGGCTGTGGTAAAACCACCATGATTAAATGTATCTTAGGATTAAATGTAGTTGAAGATGGCGATATATTAGTTGATGGCAAAAGTGTAAAAGAAGATTACAAATACCGTGAGAATATTGGTTACATGCCACAAATCGGTAGATATCCGGAAAACATGACCATCCAGGAAACCATCAAGATGATCAAAGACACCCGCAAAAATAGTGGCAATAATTTGGACACCGAACTTCTGGAAGCATTCGAACTCGAAAATATTTACGACAAAAAAATGCGGACGCTTTCGGGTGGAACTACGCAGAAAGTAAGTGCCGTGCTCGCTTTTCTGTTTAATCCTAAAGTCATTATTCTTGATGAACCTACCGCCGGACTAGATCCACTGGCGACAGAAATCCTGAAAAACAAAATCATTAAGGAAAAAAACAAAGGAAAACTCATCATCATCACCTCACACCTTTTGAGTGAGCTGGATGATATTATTACTGAAATTGTTTTCATGAATGAAGGCAAAGTAGTCGTGCATCAATCCGTAGAAGATTTGAAGAAACAAACCAATACTGAAAAAATTTCCGACGGAATTATCTCAATCTTAAAAGCCCTGAAAAAATGAACAAAATAGCCCGCTTTATCTTATTTGATATTTTAAAAAATAAAATCGTGATTTTGTATACGATTTTGCTTTTCATTATCTCCTGGTCGGTTTTAGGATTAGATAATAATTACACCAAAGCCACGCTTAGTTTATTGAATGTAGTTCTGTTAGTCGTTCCTTTAGTCAGCATTATTTTCTCAACCATTTATGTTTATAACAGCAGCCAGTTTATCGAATTACTTTTGAGTCAGCCAGTTCCTCGGGGAAAGGTTTGGTTCAATCTCTTTTTAGGTCTTTCGACAGCACTTGTTTTAGCCTTCTTAGTAGGATGTGGAATTCCAATATTGTTATATTCCTCCATTGCAGCAGGATCGTCATTACTGATTACGGGCGTTTTCCTGTCGGTAATCTTCACTTCTTTAGCAATGTTAGCCGCCATTTTCAGCAGAGACCGAGCCAAAGGAATCGGTATCTCTATTTTCATCTGGATGTTTTTTGCCATTATCTACGACGGGATTTTATTGGTCTTAATGTTTCAATTCGCAGATTATCCGATTGAAGGAATCATGGCGACTTTGGCGGCAATTAATCCAATCGGTCTTTCCAGAATTTTTGTTTTGCTGCAATTAGATGTCGCGGCAATGTTGGGACAAGCGGGCGCTATTTTCAGACAAGTCTTTGGTTCAGGAGGAGGTATGGTTATATCAATAATCATTTTATCAATCTGGACCTTAGCTCCTTTCTTATGGTCATTAATCATGTTCAATAAAAAAGATTTATAAAACTCACCACTATTTGATAAAAACTCCAGAAACCTATTTTTAAACACATTCCAATAATGATCGGAAGAGGAAAAGTATCGTTGAGAAAAAACAGAAAATCAACAATATAAAAAAGTAAAATACTTATCCACAATGCTTTTTTAGAACTTTTGAATTACTTAAAACCAGTTTAAATTTCATCAAAATTAATTTTCCCTAAAGAAGGGAGTGAATTTGATTTTTTAAGAACAACTTCGATTTCCTCCGAAAATTAGACCACACAAAATACCCCTTCTTTGAAGAGGTGGCAAAATTTAAAAAATTTTGACGGGGTAGTTTTAGTCTCATTAAATAAATTTTGCTAAAAAAAGCCACGACTGCACGAATAAAAATAAACTTCAAAGAAATTGGTAAATTCGTGGCAAAAATCATAAAATCATCTGTCCCAAATTCCGTAACTTTGAAAGCAAAATAAGTTCAGATTTCTCATGAAATATATTATCCTCTCTTTATTCTCTGCGGTTTTACTCAGCATTTCTTGGCCCACCTACGGCATTCCGTTTTTTATATTTTTCGCCCTCGTTCCGCTGCTTATTTTGGAACACGATATTTCAAAATTTTCGAAAATCAAAAGAAAAGGCTGGACTATTTTCGGACTAAATTTCCTCTGTTTTGTAATCTGGAATATCGTAACCACAGGTTGGTTGTATGGTGCAAAAAATCCCGACGGCACTCATTCTTTACTTGCTGTTGTATTTCCTGTTTTATTTAATTCTTTATTATATTCCTTTATTTTTCAGTGTTATCATTGGTACAAAAATGCGCAGGGAACTTACTTTGGTTTGGTTTTCTTTGTCGCTATTTGGATGGTATTTGAGAAAATTCACTTGACTTGGGAACTCACTTGGCCTTGGTTGAATTTGGGAAATGCATTTGCCGATTATCCGAAAATCATTCAATGGTATGACACTCTTGGCGCAACTGGCGGAAGTTTTTGGATTCTATTGGTAAATGTTTTCGCTTTTTATACTTTACGAATCTGGGAAGCAGGTAGAAAAAGAAAATCACTGATTATCAATTCTTTAATCCTGAGTGGTGGAATTGGCTTACCAATGTTAATCTCCATTGTCAAATATCAAAAGTTTGATTTAAAACCGATTGGAACAGTAAATGTTTTACTATTACAACCAGAATTGAATCCTTATACCGAGAAATATTCAAAAGACAGTTTGACTATTTTAAATGATTTATTGACTTTAGCCGAACAAAATTCTAAAGGTCAAATCGATTATTATATCGGTCCGGAAACTTCACTTCCTGGCTATGGCTCAATTTCTGAAACAGGTTTTGAACACAGCGAACTTTTAAATAAAACAAAAGAGTTTCTAACCAAACATCCGAAATCTGTTTTTGCAACAGGAATTTCTTCGCACCGTTTTTATCCAAACGAAAGTGAGAAATCAAAAACGGCTTATCAAACTTCGCAAGGAATTTACGTGGACAGTTATAATTCAGCGGTTCAAATTATTCCGAACCAAAAAGTAGAAGTTTATCACAAGGGAAAACTCGTTCCCGGCGTAGAAATTTTCCCATACATCAATGTTCTGAAGCCGTTGCTGGGTGATGCAATGCTCAATCTTGGCGGAACAACCGCTTCCCTGGGAATCGATGAAGAAAGGACGGTTTTCAACAATCCTTTTAACAAAGGGAAAATGGCTCCAATTATTTGTTATGAAAGTATTTACGGTGAATTTGTGACCGATTACGTGAAGAAAGGTGCAAACTTTTTAGCAATCATGACCAATGATTCTTGGTGGGGAGAAACGCAAGGACACAAACAATTACTGGCGTATGCAAGATTGCGCGCCATCGAAACCCGACGGGAAATTGCAAGATCTGCAAACAGTGGAATTTCTGCGCATATTGATGCAAAAGGAGACGTTGTTGCGGATACTTTTTACGGTGACAAAACTACACTTTTCGCAAAAGTAGATTTGTACAATCATCAAACTTTTTATACCCGAGCCGGCGATTTATTGTCGAGAATTTCAATTTTTGTGTTTGGATTTTTGATTTTTTATAATTGGATTAAAAAATATCAGAATAGAAAACCGCAAGAGCCGATGAAAAAGATTGTAATTAAAAGGTAAAAAAAAGAACCACAAAAAACGCAAAAGCACATTACTAAAAAGCGAATTCAAAAGTCCGAAAAAGCATCACTGAAATTATAATTTCCGAAGGAATTCTTAATAAATCTTAATCCCTTCATCAGAATCTTAATGGTTCAATTTCGCATTGAGATCTCTTTAAAGTTTTGTAAACTTTTCAAAAGAATACGATTCACTTGAATGACAATTAAATTTTTGTGACTTTTGTGGTTTAACTTCTTACTTAGCTTTTTTATGAGTAAAATGATTCAGCAACAAACGAATTTCATTGAATTCAAAATCGTTCGGCAAGGCTTTTTTCCAATCATTTAAAGTTTCGTGGGGATTTTTCTTAAATTCTTTTTCAAAGGTTTTGATTTTTTCTTTATCGAAAATTCTGGTTATATCCAATAATCCCTGTTCTGCGAATTTCGCTAGATGTCCATAAATAGTTTCGGTGACCAAACCTCGTTCTTTCGCTATTTCAGGAATAGTTTTACCGTCTTCAAATAATTGGAAGGTTAAAATATGCGAAGGGATTTTGGCAACTTTCGTGGAAATGGTGATGTTATTATCCTGATTAAAAAGGGGAACTTCGAGCAAATGAACTTTCTTTAAATCATTCAGATAATCTTCTAAATCATCCAGGAAAACTCGAAAATCTTCATTGTATTCTTTCAATCCTTTGGTGCCTTTATTTTCAGAATAAAAATCGAGCAACGGTTGAAATATTTCCAAATTCACTTTGGTGAAAAAGAAATTTACGGCGCCTTTTGCTTTGGTTTCAATTTCCGCCCATTCTTCATCTCCATTGATAAATTTGTGGGTTTTCTGCATCATGATTCTTTCAAACTTTTGATAAACCTCTCCAAAGTTTGCAATCTTTGGTTTAATGCTTTGGTATAAAAAAGTCGCTTTATTTTTATCAAGTGCTTTACTGGTTTTGGCGGATTGAAACCATTTTTCAAGGGATTGCCGGAACCACAAACAATCCAAACCGCTGATTACTTTTTTGATGCTGTAATCGTATTTTTCTGCTTGAAGAATCTCTTCTACTTTTTCATTCGCATTGGTTTCATCTTGAAACTTTGAAACTCTGCGATCCGCAAAAATAACACTTGGTGTAATTTTCGATTTTAAAACAATTCCTTCTAAAGTCCGACAACGGGAAAGCGCGACATAAACCTGACCTGAAGCAAATGATTTCCCGGCATCAATAATTAATCGATCAAAAGTTAAACCCTGCGATTTATGAATCGTAACCGCCCAAGCCAACCGAATTGGATACTGTTGAAAACTTCCCAGAACATCTTCTGTAATATTTTTTTCGGCATCTAAACCATATCTTTTTTGTTCCCAGGTTTCTTTTTTTATTTTAAAAACTTCATCGTCACCATCGATGAGCACGGTGATTTCTTTCTCATCTAAACTCATTACTTCGGCGAGTTTTCCGTTGAAATATCTTTTTTCGCCACTCGCATCATTTCGGATAAACATCACTTGTGCGCCAACTTTCAATTGCAATTCTTCTTCGTTGGGATATTGATTTTCATTAAAATTTCCAATGATATCTGCGGAGTAGAAATACGGCTTTCCTTTTAATTCTGCGATTTTTTTCTGATTGATTTCGTCCGCCATTCGGTTGTGAGAAGTCAAGTAAACATAAGGTTCATCGGTCGGTTCGAAGTCTGGAATATACCTTTCATTCAATGTTTCAAAATCAACATCGCCTACTTCCCCGTCTCGGATATCATTTAAAATATCCAAAAACTTTTCATCGGTTTGGCGATAAACCGTGGTCAATTCGAGAGTGATTAAAGGCATTTCCTTTAAAGCATAACTTTCGAAGAAAAAAGGCGATTGATAATATTGACCTAAAAAATGTTCATCGCGAACCACTGGCGGAAGTTGATACAAATCTCCAATGAATAACATTTGAACGCCACCGAATTTCTGCTGATTGCGTCGAACAAAACGCAGCGAAAAATCCATCATATCTAAAACATCGGCACGCAACATGGAAACCTCATCGATGATGATGATTTCTATTTCACGCAATAATTTCAGTTTATCTTTTCGGTATTTAAAATGTTGCATTAAATCGGAAATATTATTTCCCAAATTGCTATCGATTCTATCAGTAGTTGGAATAAATGTCCTCAAAGGAAGCCCGAACATGGAGTGAATTGTTACGCCACCAGCGTTGATTGCAGCAATTCCGGTCGGCGCTACCACAATGTGTTTTTTCTTGGTTTTCTTTACAAACTCATTCAGAAAGGTCGTTTTCCCCGTCCCGGCTTTTCCGGTTAAAAAAATGCTGCGGTTGGTATATTCGGCTAAATTAAAGAGAGATTCGTCCATTGGTCAAATTTAAGAAAATAGAATACAATTACCATAGCGAAAATCCCCTTTCCTAAAAATCCCAAAAAAGACTATTTTTGTAACGCAGAAAAAAAATATTAAATGAAACATCTATTCATTATTACAATATCCTTGTTCATCTTGAACTCATGTTCCTCTAAAAAAAATATGATGAACGAAGAGACTTTACCGAAAGATATTGCTCTTAAACCCGAAAATCATTCTCCACAGGAAGAAGAGCAAGTTCAAATGAAAAACCTCATCAAAGAAATAGATGCATTAATCAATACCGAAACTTGCTCTGACCCGACCGATTGGAAATTCACAGCAATTGGCTCTAAATCTTGTGGTGGACCAAGTTCTTATATTGCGTATCCTATAAAATTAGAAGAAGAAATTTTACCGAAAGTAACACAGTTTACTTCGATGCAAACTGCTTTTAACACCAAATATAAAATAATGTCGGATTGTATGGTCGTTCTTCCTCCATCTGAAATAAAATGCGAAAATGGAAAAGCGGTTTTAATTGGCGATCATTTAGAAAAAGAAAAGGAAACTGAATAATCAGTTTCCTTCTCTTTATTATGATTTACAATATCATTTAATCTTTGTACCAACTCGAATATTTCACATAATTGTTGGCGATTCTTTCTACTTCACCTTCCAATAATTCAGCGGACATATCTTTAATTTTTCTTGCTGGAGCACCTGCCCAAACTTCACCGGATTTAATGTGAGTTCCTTGCGTTACCACCGAACCTGCGCCAACAATCGAGTTGCTTTCTACCAAGCAATCATCCATCACAATGGCGCCCATTCCGATCAACACGTTATCCTGAATCGTGCAGCCATGAACGATTGCATTGTGACCAATCGAAACATTACTCCCGAGAACGAGCGGGAATTTTTCGTAAGTACAGTGCAACATTACATTATCCTGAATATTCACTTTATCGCCCATTTTAATATAATTCACATCACCACGAATCACCGCATTATACCAAACGCTGCAGTTTTCGCCCATGGTAACATCGCCAATAATGGTTGCGGTTTCTGCTAAAAAAGTGTTTTCTCCGATTTGTGGAGTTTTTCCTAAAAGTTCTTTTACAAGTGCCATTTTTATAAATATAAAATTGTGATTTATTAGTGAATTTTGATGGATTTGCGCTAATTAATAGAGTTCTTCATCAGGTCAATCAAATATACAAAAATTTATGTGGGACTTGCTCGGAAGGTACTATTGATTTTTTTTTTACAGAATAAAATGAGTTAGAGGTTTTTTAGTTTGGCAATTATTTTAAGCAAATAAATTCTGGATTTTATATTTTGTCCTTTACTATTTTGGTAAATAAACAAGTTTTTGGAGTGTCCTTATATCTTAATGAAAAGCCACATGAAATGCAGGAAGACTGAACATCATCTTCATAATTCTCAACAGATTGTGAAGATATTCCGCCAAGAACAACTCCTTTCGATTTGCATTTTGGACATTTCACATCCACGGCAGAAATGAAATCTTCATTCCTAAGAGTATATGCGTTTTGTGACATTATTGATTAATTTATTGAACCAAAACTCTTTTTAGTTTCTTCGCATCTTCTTCCGCTTTTATGGCTCATATTAGAAAAAGAAGGTTTACTTTATTTCCCTCAGTTTATGGTAATACTATAAGCCCTCTTCTGCAGATTTACGGTTATGCTTTGTGTTTTGAGATTGCAGAAGGTTTTGCATGATCAGTTCCGCAGATAAAAGTAGTTCTTTTTTGTATGCAGTTGGGTCCAAGATTTCGGGGTGATGGTTCACCACCGTTAGTTCCGGTATTGTGGCTTTCATCAGTAAGGTGTCATATTGGTTTCTGACATTCTGAAAAATAGCATCATAGCTTTGCCCATCGTAGGCTTTTTGATGATACGTTTCGGCCAAAAGAAGTAAAGCCTCACGGTTCTTTGCCAGTTCGGGATGTTTTTTCGGGATGGACGAGATGATGTTTTTAAGTTCAACGACTTCCCGCAGCTGATTGACCGAACGCAGAAAGTAATTATGGTAAAGCGCAAAACTCTCATAGAGGTAATACACAACAGGTGCGTCGCTGTCCAAGGGGCTCTCAGAAGCAATGCTAAAATCGATAGTGGGACTCTCCACAATAAGATTTAAAAGCTCCCGGTCGGTTACAGAGAACAATCCGGGTTTGGCATTCTGGCTGTTCACCGAAATGTAGAATAATAAAAATAAAAGCAAACAGTAGGGTTTCATCATGGTAAATTAAGTTTAATTTAAATCCTTGAAAATGATATTTTTTATTCTTACTATTTTTTAAATCAACTTTGGCAAAGTTCAGGACTTTAACAAAGAGGCAAGCCCAAACCGAAGCAGCATAGTAAACAGGCAGATGATACCAAATAGACATGTTGAAATAATGTTCACATATTATATATTGCATCAAAGATAATTTTAAAAAATTGTTAATTTATACCTAATAATAGGTATTTTCTATTAACTTTACAATTAAAGGTGGGTAAAATCGTAAAATGATATAACGGATAAACCCATTTCAGTTCAATTAAAAAAACATCTTGATGGAAGAAGATTTACAATATTTTAAAAACGGAATTACCGCCTCTGCAATTTTCGAACTGGATGAAAAATCGGAATACACGCTCGCTGAAATCAATTTATTGGGAGATATGTTACCTGCTTCTCTAATGCTACATCGTATTGAAAACTTTCAACCTACCGGTGTTTTTTATATGAATAATTGGGGACTTAAGGGGCTTAATAAGTCTTTGGAAGAAATCGAAAATTTAGGGGATCAATATTATGATCTCTTCTTTGAACCTCATGAACGAAAAATTATTTTTAAGGAGATCGAAAATTATCTTCTGGAAGGAGATTTTACAAAACAGTATAATTTTTTCCAACGGGTAAAATTTGAACCTACGCAGGAATACATGTGGTTTCTATCGGTTTGTAAACTCATCAAGATAAAATCGGCTTCCCCAGCGACGAAACAAATGCTGATGTTGGCAAGTCCGATGCAGGGAATGGATCAGATGATTATTCAAATGAATAAGATTCTGGAAGAAAATAACTCATTCAAAAAAGAGCAGAAAAATTTAATCCAACTAACCCCACAGGAACGGTTAATCGTTAACCTCATCATTCAGGGTAAATCTTCCAAAGAAATTGCAGACGAACTTTGCTTATCCATCCATACCATCCATACTCATCGCAAGAATATCAAAAGAAAAACCGATTGTGAAAACCAGGCTGCTTTGGCAAGATTTGCGATTGTAGCAGGATGGGTCTGAATAGATTTGGGTCTTTCGCAAAGTGGAGCTAGGCTTTTTTGCAGTCGGATTAACTTGCATTTTTTCAGGAAGCTTGTAATTGTCTCATTATAGTAACGCTAAAACAAATCATCATCTACCGACTTACTAAAATAAGAGTGAATAGTTTTTTCATGGTATTTTATTTTCTTCTTATATCTTTCCAATACTTGGCTTTTTCTTTGTCCTTTTCTACCCCATGTCCCCCACGGTTGTAAATTTCGATAAGGTTGTCCAGGTATGGTTTGTTTTCTTTTTTGATTTCGTAATAGCTTTCATAGTATTTTGCGGCCTTTGTATAATCTTTTGTAATACCAGCATTACCAGAAAAGTAAAGATTTGCAGTCTCTAGCATGCCGCTAGGATACCCAACTTCTGCTGCTTTTTCATAGTTTTCCAAAGCTTTTTTGGGATGATTGTTATCGGGTAGGCTATATAACCTTCCTAATGAGTTATAAGAACTTCTTTGCCCTGCGTCTATTGCCTTTTGATACCACTGTTCTGCCTTTTTATAATCTTTAGTAAACCCACCTTGCCCGTTTTCATAAGTATATGCTATCAACAGCATTGCATCGGTGTTTCCCCTATTGGCTGCCTTTAAATGCCATTCCATACCAGCCTGAGTGTTTTTTTCTACCCCATTTCCAAAAAAATATAGCTCTCCAATTAGTCGCATGGCTTTAGTATTTTCTTTTATGGCAGCTTTTCTTAAATATAAAAATGCTTGCTCATACTCTTTTTTGTCGTAGAATAGCTCACCTATTTTTGTTAATGCAGCTCCGCTACCCAAATCTGCTGCCTGTTGGTAATATTCCATCGCTTTAGTTGGGTTTTTATCTACAATATCTGCATATGCTCCTTGCATAGCAACTCCACCCGGATCCCCTATTTGTGCTGCCTTTTCATACCATTTTTTTCGCCCTTCAAGATCTAGCCCCCCAGCTAAATCTAAGGCGGCTTCTGCATTGTTATTCTCTGCCGCTTTTTTGTACCATGAATAGGACTTTTCTTTCTCTTCTTTTATGTTATACAGCAAGCCTAAATTACGCATTGCCCAAGTGTTACCTTTGTTGGCTAAAGCTGCATATAAAGGAATAGCGGCATCGTAGTTTTTGGCATCGTGCTCTTTTTTAGCTTTTAAAAACTCTGGACTTTGGCGTTCTTCCAGTTTCAGTGCTTTCAGTGTTTTTTCTATGGCATATACCGTTTTATATTTTTCGGTAGGTATGTCATTACTTTTTAGTTTGTTCATGTGAGCCATGTATTTTGTAACTTCTTCATACAAGGGTTGCATAGTAGGTGCTCCAAAATTTCCCATATCGGTTATTGCATGTAAAGCTTCAATTTTAAGATATGCCACAGTAGGTGTCCATTTTCCGATGAGTTTCTCGGTTTCGGCTAGGTGGTTTAGTGCCGTTTCGTAGTTTGCGGCTTCGTAAGCTTTTTCAGCTTCTTCAAATTCAATGCGAGCTTTAATGTCACTTTGGGCATGAGCAAATGTAAAAGCGAATAGTAAAATTAGGGTGTTTAGTAGGTTTTTCATGTAATTAAGATTTCTCAGTTTCTTCGGATATTTTTCCAATATTTTGCTTTTTCTTTGTCTTTTTCTATGCCATGCCCACCGCGATTATAAATATCAATAAGATTGTCTAAATAGGCTTCGTTTTTCTTTTTGGTTTCATAATATTCTTCATAATACTTCGCTGCTTTGGCGTAATCTTTTGTGGTTTTACCTTTACCTGTATAATAGAAATTTGCGGTTTCTAACATCCCTCTTAAATAGCTATCAGCTGCTTTCTCGTAGTTTTCTAAAGCTTTCTGTGGATTACTATTAACTGTCAAACTGTATAAATCTCCTAAATCGAGATAACCGACTTTATCCCCATTATCAATTCTTTTCTGATACCATTCTTCGGCTTTTTTGTAATCTTTGATATATTCGCCTTGTCCGTTTTGATAAATCCTTCCTATCAGATACATAGCGTCTGTATTCTTTTTTTCTACTGCTTTTAAATACCACTCCATTGCAATTCGGTGGTTTTGTGTAATTCCGTTTCCGCCATTATGATATAACAGACCAATACCTACTAAACCATCCGAATTTCCTTTTTTTGCTGCTTTTTGATAGTATTCAAAAGCTTTTTTGTAATCTTTTTCTACTCCCAGACCTTTTTTATAATGGTAGCCAAGACGAACATTTGCATAGGCAGAACCTAAATCTGCAGCTTTTTCGTAATAGTCTCGTGCCTTTTGATAATTTTCATCCTCACTGTCTGCCTCCCAACCTTGTATGGCGACCGCATTTGGATGCCCCATAATGGCCGACTTCTCGCGCCATGCTTTCCTGTTTTCTCTGTCAACTGTTGACAAGCCTAAAGCGGCAGAAGGATTTCCATTTTCAACCGCTTTTAAATACCATTGCTTAGCTTTATCAAAATCCTTCTTTTCTTCATAAATCAATCCAATGTTTCGCATTGCCCAACTGTTGTTTTTTGTAACCAGTTTATCATATAAAGAGAGCGCAGTATCGTAATTTTTGTTATCGTGTTCTTTTTTAGCTTTTATAAATTCGGGGCTTTGGCGTTCATCTAATTTATATGCTTTCAACACTTTTTCTATCGCATAAACCGCTTTGTATTTTTCGGTAGGTATGTTATTACTATTCAACTTATTCATGTAAGTCATATATTTGGTAACTTCTTCATAAAGTGCTTGCATGGTTGGGTCTCCAAAATTTCCCATATCGGTTATTGCATGTAAAGCTTCAATTTTAAGATATGCCACAGTAGGTGTCCATTTTCCAATGAGTTTCTCGGTTTCGTTCAGATGTTTTAAAGCCATTTCGTATTCTTCGGCTACAAAAGCTTTTTCGGCTTCTTCGAATTCAATGCGAGCTTTTATATCGCTTTGCGCGTGGGCAAAGGTAAAAGCGAATAATAGGGTGAGGGTGAATAGGAGGTTTTTCATGATGATAGATATTAATGTTTTAATTGTCTTTGAACGTCTTAGTGAACAATAGAAATATGTACATTAGTTTTTATAGGTTAATAATTTGTTGTTGTGCTTTAACTTTTAAAAGGATTTTTATTAAACCTAAAGGATAAACTTACGAATGGATTTACGCGGTATTGTTTTTCATTTAGCATATCAGTGGTAATGGCACTGTCAATGATTTGTCCTTCATGAAAATTGTTATTTGGACGATTTTGCATATGAACAGCAATACCTCCTGTTAAAATTAAGTTTTGACCAATTCCCAATGATACCCCTCCAAATGCTGCAAGTTCTTCTAAGTTAAATCCTAGGCCAGCTGAGGTTCCTACTGAAAAATCTTTTTGATTATTCATAAACGTGAACATCACCGCAGGCATTAAATCCATACTGTTCCTGTCTTGTACTTTAACAACATGATGTGTTGTATCATTATCGGTTTTTTTGGAAATAAATTTATCACGATTAATATAAAATATAGCGTTTGCCCCAAAAGTTGCAGACCAATTTTTATTAGTTTGTGTTTTAATTTTATAGACTCTTTCTATTTCGGTATTATTTTCAATTCCTTTAACCGTAAAAGTATATTCGGTGTTTCTTTGGAAAGTAATACTGTCTATTTGGGTGAATATTGGAGGAATGAAATTCGTATCCGTGCTGTTTTTCAATACATTAACTTGAAGCGGTTCGGGCATATTTGCATTGCGTTTAATAGATATGCTATGATTGTTAGAGTTTTTTAGAAATAATGCGTAGGTGTTTTGATCTTTTTTGACAACAATTGCATTTTCATTTACATTTTTGAACTTACATTTCATTTTCTTTTTTTCTTTATATTCTATAACTGTTTCAAAAAATTTCACTTTAGAATCCGCATCAAGATAGATTTTTTTATCTTCTATTTTAACCTGTCCCCACATTACCCCCGATACCATCAAGGCTAATAATGCTAAAATAATTGTTTTCATAGTTGTAGTTTTTAGTTATATTTTTAAAGGTGTTTTCAAGAATATCAAAATAAAGAGATTCGTTAGGAATTTCTTTATAGTTACTTAACTCAGAGATGGTTTATGTTTTGTTCGGTCTTTCTTGGTTTCGTTTTTTTTACTTTGATTGAACATAAATCCGCGCATAATTCAAGTTTTTTCTCTTACCGTTTCTTCTATATCGGTTTTCCGTTGTATATACTGAACGGTCTATAAAAAGATATGGTTTTAAGCCTGCAGTTTTGATTTCGTATCCGTCGAAAAAGGTATCGGCTGTAAGTCTCTTTTTTTGCTTCACATTGTGCAGTGAGAAGTTCTGGTTGGAAATCTGCAACATATCGTAAAGTCCGGATAAGTTATCATCGGGTAGTTCGACCAGTAACATATAATTTGTAACTGATCCATTTTCATCTGTTGCAATAACCGCAACCTGCTTTTGAGATTCTTGATTATCTGTGAACAAAAGCTCATTCGGCAAGCCGAAGATTGCGCCTTTTTCTAAGGTTTTTATGTCCTTTTTTGATGTATGCATCTTCAATCTTGACGCAGCCGGATAGTCCAAGAAATCCGCAACCGGAATATTCAATTTCGGAAATATGGTAAAAAAATTTTCAATGACTAATCTGTTCTGTTCATCTGCGAGTTTTTCTTTATGAGTTTTTTCCTGATAAGCATTTATTTGATCTTTTAGTAATATCTTCTTTTTAGCAATTTCAACACGCTTTTCATGTGAGAATTGTTCCTTGGCTGCAATTTTTTCAAATTCAGTAATTGTAGCTTCCTGTTCCAATAAATACTGAGGATCCGCTTTACTTAACTCTTCTAAGACCTGTATTTTTAAATACAACATTTTTCCATTTGACTTACCTAGAATACTTTGAGCATCTGATACATATTTCAATGCATTTGTAAAGTTTTTATTTTCAAAATTTTCTTCTGCCATTTGATAAGTAGCTATGGCTTCTATTTCTTTGTTTTGTGCATACGTAACAGCTGATAAACTACATAACAGTATACTAAATAATAATTTTTTCATGGTATTATTTGTTTAATTAGTCCAAAAATCGTTTTGTTTTTGTTCTGTTTTTTTAGGTTCTGTCTTTTTATTTTTTACGGCTGTACCCCAAAAGTCGGTTTCAGATGGGTTGTTGTCTGTATTATTCTTGGTTTTACTATCGGCTGTTTTTGTCCCCCAAAAATCAACATCGGACGAGGTAGTAGATTGGGAATTGCTGTTTTGCTCTTTTACTTTTACCTCAACTTCTTTTAGGACGAATTTGGCATTAGGCGCTAGTTCCACCAAAGAATTGCGGTATTTTTCGGCTTCATTTTTTTGTGTAAAATACCCCATAAGAACAGGATTGCCAATGCCTGCACTTTCAAAGGTGCGTTTTACGTTGGAAGTGTATGGATAAGTGCCGTCGCTGTAGCGATATATGGATATCACGTTGCTGATACTCATCGGCACGCTTTGGTTTTTATTCCAATCGTTTTTATTGCTATTGTATGCAAAAACATAAAGTACCGGAGCTGTTATTTTGTGTGTACTTAGTGGCATTCCCCCTTCAATATAAATTTTACCGATTTCATTGCGAATAGCAACCAAAACATCTAACTGTCGTTTGTTAATAGCGGCCTCTTGTTCTTCTCGCTGTCTTTTCAGTTCTTCTCGTGCTTTTTTCGCTTCGTTATTGGCGGCAATTGCCGACCCGATAGCTCCAAGCGCACTTACCGTTCCTGAATAGTCGTAACCAGAGGGATTGGCAGAACTTAGTGCACTAGAATAAGCTTGAATTCCTTGTGTGGAAGCTTGTTGCAATTGGATGCTCATTTGGGAGATTTCACGCATTTTCTGTGAAAATGCTGCATTCAGTTCTTGAATGGTTTCGAAATTACTGTCCAAAGATGAAGCATCTCTCATGCCTTGCCGTACGCCAGACATTACATAAAAACTATTACTGACATTGTTTAAATTTTGTTTAAAATCGGCATCGCGTTGTTTGCGTTCTGTTTCTCGATGCTCCATTTGCGCATAGATTTTATTAGCCGCCTGTCTTTCATAGGTGTTTCGATCTACTTTACGGGCACCTCCCAATTCTTTTTTATAATAATTACCCGTATCATCGGTAAAGTATTCGCCATCTTTAACCCCATTCAGATTATTTTTGAATTTGGAATTGGCTATGAAATCTACATCTTTCTCATATAAACCACCACCTTTATCAGCCTTTGTAGTTGATGTTGATTTTTGGCCGGATTTATTGTTGTTGTCTGACCAAAAATCGTCGGTGGAAGTGGATTTAGTTGAATTGGTATTGGTTGTAGATATTTGTTTGGCTTCTTCTGTTTTCTTTTTAGCAGCCTCTTCCTTTTGCTTACGGGCTTCGTCCTCTTTCTGTTTTTTAGCTTCAGCTTCTTTTTTCTGTTTTTCTAATTTTTCTTTTTCTTCCCGTTCTTTCTGACTAAGATTTTCAAAATCAGTAATTTTCATATTCATCACACTATGTATAGCGGAATATAGTGGCGTTCCATAGCTATCTTTTCCAAACTGAAACCATTTTTCTTTTGCGCCATATTTTCCTCCTGTTGGTGTAAGAAAATAACGCATATAAACACCTCCCCAATCTGCAACGGATTGTGGATCGTAAACTTCTCCTGGTTTTAATTCAATGATATTACTTGAAGCTACACGTTCCACATCTCCGCTATGAAAATGAACTTCATAATTAATCTTGAACTTAATTTTGTCTGTTGTTATATTCTTACAAACAATTTTTAAATCTTGATGTCCCTTCCCAGCAGTTACCCATTGGTAACTATATAAAAGGACAACTTCTGGACGAGAACCAACTGTTGCTGGACTAGACCACTGTGTTTGCGCTCTTAAATTTTGTGATGTTAGCAACATCATCATCCCGAAAATTCCTGCTAAGGTTTTCATCATTATATTCATGGTTGTTTTTTAACAAAGTAAGGCTAATATCCAATGTCAAAAAATACCTATTCTTAGGTATTTTTAATAAACATTATCTGAAATATTAGAGGATATAAATTTGCTTTACAATTGAGAAATTGCGAGTTGCATCGTTTTGTTTAATTTGTTATCTTACACCAATTCAATGCATTATCATGGAATCATTCAACTGGAAAAACAATAATCCATCATCCGGATTTTTGCTGATATTACTCATTGATAAGGTCTAAAACCTGCATGATGAAATCTAAATTGTTATCCGTATTTTTGTACTCAAATTTAGTAAAATAAAATGAGACCAATTATTATAGAGCCCACAGAAAACCCAAAAGTAATGAAGTTTGTAGCCGATTACAACTTGATTCCCGGTTCTCTGGAACTCGACCGAGATTCTGATATCGCAGAAATTCCGTTAGCAAAAGAACTTTTCAAATATCCTTTCGTAGAAAGAGTTTTCATTACCGCCAACTTTATTGCGGTAGCGAAACAAGATGGCATAGATTGGGAAAACCTAGTTGAACCTCTAAAAACGGTGATTATAGATGAATTAGAGGCGAACCCTCGAATTTATCTTCAGAAGAAAAATGACGAATACCTTATTTACGCAGAGATGACCCCAAATCCAATGGTGATGAAATTCGTTTCTAATAAATCATTAATGGATGGTTTTATCGAAGTTAAATCCCGTGAAGAAGCAGATGAAGTTCCTTTGGCTAAAGCTATTTTTGATGAATATGATTTTGCTAAAGAAGTTTTTATTTCAGATAATTTTGTAGCGATTACGAAAAACGTGTCCGTAGAGTGGCATGAAGTAATGGTTACTGTAAGAGCATTTGTAGCGGATTACCTTCAAAATGGTGGCGTGATTTCTAATGCAACTCCACAGAAACACGAAAGTCCAGCAGCAGCGATCATGAATAGAGATTATAATGAGAACGAACAAAAAATTTCTGATATTTTAAATGAATATGTCGCTCCAGCAGTGGAAGGCGATGGCGGAAAAATTTCATTAATGGAATACGATGCCGAAACAAAAACCGCAAAAATGTTATTGCAAGGCGCATGTTCAGGCTGCCCAAGTTCTACGGCAACTTTAAAAGGCGGAATCGAAAATATCCTGAAACAGTTTGTTCCTGAATTGGTAGAGAAAGTGGAAGCGGTGAATGGTTGATAATTGATAATTGAAGATAAATTAAATCTACAATACTTGCTATTATTTTTAAATATAACTGAGTTGCGCCCCGACTTGAACGGAGCTCTTTTTATAATTCCCGCCTGAGCGGGATTTATAAAAAAGCGGGAGTGGAAGGCGGAAATGTGCGCCCAAATAAAAAAAATATGCCGAAAAAAGGAATTTTATTAGTGAATCTCGGTTCGCCAAGATCAACGAAAGTTGAGGATGTAAAGGAATATCTGGATGAGTTTTTAATGGATGAAAGAGTGATTGATTATCGCTGGTTTTTCCGATCGTTATTGGTTCAAGGAATTATTTTGAAGACCCGACCTGCGAAATCTGCCGAAGCGTATAAAACCGTTTGGACGGAGGACGGTTCGCCTTTGATTTTCATTACAGAAAGAATTCAGAAAAAACTTCAAAAGTTGGTTGACGTTCCCGTAGAAATCGGAATGCGTTACGCCGAACCAAGCATCGAAACAGGAATTCGAAAGTTAACCGAACAAGGCGTTACCGAAATTATTTTGTTTCCACTCTATCCGCAATATGCGATGAGCACGACAGAAACGGTGATCGACAAAGCCGAGGAAGTTCGAAAAAAACATTTCCCTGAAATCAAAATTAATTATATCCAACCTTTTTATAACCGCGAAATTTACATCGATTGTTTAGCAGAAAGCATTCGCGAGAAATTACCTGAAAACTTTGATGCGTTGCAGTTTTCTTATCATGGCGTTCCGGAAAGGCACATTTATAAAACCGATCCCACGAAAACCTGTAACCTAAACGATTGTTGCTCTAGAGACAGTAATCCGAGTCATCAGTTTTGTTATAGACATCAGTGTTTTAAGGTGACCGAAGAAGTCATTAAAAAACTCAATTTACCGAAAGAGAAAGTTCTGGTCACCTTCCAGTCCCGTTTAGGAAATGACAAATGGATGGAACCTTACACCGACGTAACCTTGGAAAACTTAGGCAAAAAAGGAATTAAAAATCTCGCAATTGTGTGTCCGGCGTTTGTGTCTGATTGTTTGGAAACTTTGGAAGAAATTTCTGTCGAAGGCAAAGAACAGTTTCTTCACGGCGGCGGCGAAGTATATAATTACATTCCATGTTTAAATGATGAAGATCGCTGGATTGAAGTAGTGAAAACTTTGTGTGAAGAGAAATTGGAGGAATTTTATTTGGTTTAAATTTACAAACTCAGGTTTTCCGGATTTCTTCTTCCATCCCAAAAGTCTAAAATTTCAACTTGCAAAAATCTTAGTCGAAAACTTCATAACCGCTTGTCATTTTATTCAACAAATCTTGCAAAACCGTTTTTGAT
>NZ_JBAVFG010000016.1:0-14963 GCF_049588135.1 Kaistella sp.
AACCAGAATCAATCAAATTCATATAAATCTCACTTGCTTCTTTTTTCTTGTCTGCAAGTGCATAAGTTAATCCCGAATAATACAAATACTTTTTATTATCTTGTCCCGCAGCTTTCAGCAAGTTATAAACTTCTTGAAATTTAGGAGCAGCCTCAGCATATTTTTTTGCATTATAGGCCTCTAAAGCAGATTTATTTGCAGATTCGATAACCGGATTAATCGCGCCGCCCAATTTAGAAGTTAAAGTAGGATTGTAAGACTCTTCCTTTAAACCTTGTACACCAGATTCATCAGCCGCAACTTTTCCAACGTAATATACTTTGTTTTTCGAAGAATCTTTTCCGACATAGATTTTATTCTTTGACAGGTCATTAATCTTTGCTAAATAAGAAGCACCTTCTGCAGTTTTACCTGATTTTAAAAGCGCCAATCCTTTAGCATAATAATATTGCTCCAAAACAGCTGGTTCTAAGAGATAGGTTTTATTTCCCATAGCGCTTTCTGCTTGTGCAATCTGCGTATTTGTAGTAGCGATATCTCCAGCGTCAATTGCTTTAACGGCTGCTGCGATTTCCTTTTTTTGTCCAAATGCGAATGCAATTGTTAGCATTGCTGCGCTTAAAAATATTTTTTTCATTTTATTTTAATTAAGAATTTGGTTGATTTATTATTCTGCAGATTCGTCTTCTGAATCTTCACTTTCCTTTGGTTGATCGTTTTCTTCTGGTTGATTGTTTTCTGGCTCAATAGTTGAGTCTGTCTCAATCACTGGAATTTCTTGATTGTCTTCACCCTCGATTAATTCTGCTTCTTCAACAATTACTTCTTTGTCCATTTCTACTTTTGCGATAGCAGCGATTTCGTCATTCTTTTTCAAGTTGATTACTTTCACCCCTTGTGTATTTCTACCCATCACTCGCATTTCATCCATTCCCATTCTAATGGCGACTCCTGATTTGTTGATAATCATTAACCCATCTTCGTCGGTTACCATTTGAATCGCAATAAGATTTCCAGTTTTCTCGGTAATATTTAAAGTAATTACTCCTTTTCCACCACGATTAGTTACCCGGTAATCTTCTACTGCTGTCCTTTTCCCGTACCCTTTTTCAGAAACTACTAAAACAGATTCATTCTGCACATCGTTCACAACAATCATTCCAATCACTTCATCACCCTCATCTAAAGTAATACCACGAACACCAATGGAACCTCTTCCAACCGCTCTCGCTTTTTCTTCTGGGAATCGGATACATTTACCATTTTTGGTGGCAATCATAATTTCCGAATTTCCATCGGTTAATCTTGCGCCTAAAAGCTCATCATTATCTCTAATTTCAATGGCATTCACTCCATTGGTTCTTGGTCTTGAATAAGCTTCTAATGAAGTTTTCTTGATGGTTCCGTTTTTGGTAATCATCACAACGTTCATTTTATTGACATAATCCAAATCTTTCAAATCATTGGTTCGGATATAGGCTTTAATTTTATCATCAGGTTCGATATTGATTAAATTCTGAACCGCTCTACCTTTTGAAATTTTCGATCCTTCTGGAATTTCGAATACTCTTAACCAGAAACATTTTCCTTTCTCCGTAAAGAAGAGCATATATTGGTGATTGGTCGCCGCTACAATATATTCTAAGAAATCTTCATCCCTCGTCGTTGCGGCACGGTTTCCTACTCCACCTCTACTTTGAACTTTGTATTCTGAAAGTGAAGTCCTTTTAATATAACCTGCATGAGAAATCGTAAGTACCACTTTTTCGTCTGGAATTAGATCTTCAATTGACATTTCGCCACCTGAATAATCAATTTCCGTGCGTCTTTCGTCGCCGTACTTTTCTTTCATGTCTACCATTTCGTCTCTGATGATTTGATATCTTCTTGGTTCATTAGCCAAAATATCTTCCAAATCATTAATTAAAGCCATGATCTCTTCATATTCTGCACGAATTTTGTCGAGTTCCATTCCGGTCAAACGAGCCAATCTTAAATCTAAGATCGCTTGTGCCTGAATATCAGAAAGATCGAATTCGGTCATCAAACCATCTTTCGCTTCCGCAGGATTTGAACTGTGGCGAATAATTGCGATGGCTTTATCAAGAGAATCTTGTGTCCCAATCACTTTCATGAAACCTTCAAGAATATGCGCTCTTTCTCTGGCTTTTCTTAGATCATATTTTGTTCTTCGAACAATAACTTCATGTCTGTGTTCTACGAAATGAAGAATTAAATCCTTCACATTTAACTGTACCGGACGGCCTTTAACCAAGGCAATATTATTAACACTGAATGAAGTTTGTAATGCTGTATATTTATAAAGCATATTCAATACTACATTTGGTATCGCATCATTTTTAAGTTCGTAAACAACACGCATTCCTTGTCTGTCAGACTCATCACGGATTTCATAGATTCCTGGGATTTTTTCATCTTTCACCAATTCTGCAGTTCTGGCAATCATGTCTGCTTTGTTGACTTGATAAGGAATTTCGGTAACGATAATGGCATTTCTATTACCAATTTCTTCAAAACCTACTTTTGCACGAAGAACAACTCTACCACGACCCGTGTGTAATGCATCACGAACGCCATCGTACCCATAAATAATTCCACCTGTTGGAAAATCTGGTGCGATGATGTGCTTCATCAACTCATCAATCGTAATTTCTGGATTATCGATGTAGGCGCAGATTGCATCAATTGACTCCGTTAAGTTATGCGGCGCCATATTGGTCGCCATCCCTACAGCAATACCAGAAGTTCCGTTCACCAAAAGGTTTGGGATTTTCGTTGGCATAACGGTAGGCTCCGTCATGGAATCATCAAAGTTATTCTGAAAATCTACGGTATCTTTATCAAGATCTGCTAATATTTCATCAGAAATCTTTTTCAATCTTGCTTCAGTATAACGCATTGCTGCTGGCGGATCACCATCTACAGAACCAAAGTTACCTTGTCCGTCTACCTGAGGATAACGCAAACTCCACGGCTGCGCCATTCTTACCATCGCATCATAAACAGAGGTATCACCGTGTGGGTGATACTTACCGAGAACATCTCCTACGATCCTCGCTGATTTTAAATGTTTTCTGTTTGAAAAAACGTTCAATCCGTACATTCCGTAAAGAACTCTTCTGTGAACCGGCTTCAAGCCATCTCTTACATCGGGTAACGCTCTGGAAACAATTACCGACATCGAATAATCGATATAAGAGGATTTCATTTCATCAACAATGTTGATAGGAATTAACCTTTCTCCTTCTGTATGCATAATATTTTAATAAAATGAAAATCAAGCAGTTATATCTACACTTGATCTTTCTTATAATTCTGATTTTAATAACGTGCTAATTTACGAAAAAAATACCGATTTTTGCGCTTTAATTTCTTCATAAAATCATAAAAAAAGTTAAAAATAATGAGTGTTTTAAGCATTACCTTCCACACCACCGAAAGCATTAATAAAGAGTGGAATCATTACTTGGAAAACGACCTTCATCAAATGGTTGAAAATTTAATCGATGCCGAAAAGTACATCCTTTCTGAAGTTGAAAGCGATATGATCTCAGAAGGCAAAAACACGAACCTTCTTTTGATTTTTGAAAACGATGAAAAACGCCAGGATTTCATAGAAATCGAATTAACCAATATTACCGAGAGAGTTCAAAAAGAATTTGGCCAAAACATAATGATTTTTAAAACCTATTTGAATCCGAAAAAATCGAGATTTTAAAGCGTTCTAATTTAAAGCTAAGAAAGTAAACCATCCCTTTTTTGAGATTTTTAAAGCCATTAAAGAGCTGTTTTTTTTGATTTATTTTCATCAATTTAAGAAGTTATTATTTTTAAAACAACTCATCAATTAAAACCCCCAAATATCGTATTTGGGGGTTCATTTTATTTCAAAAAGTGATTTTATTTAATTCCTCTATCTGAATCGATATTTTAGCTCTTTCTGGACATTAAAATTCTTAAGACATACCAAAACAACAACATTACCGAAGAAAACAAAAGCAGCGCAGCGCCAACATACTGATCGGTAGAATACCCATCCTTTAACTTACTTGTTTGGTACAAAATACTTGCTCCTGCTAGAATGACCATTCCTACCGAAAACCAAAGTCCCAGATTGAAACCAAAAATAGCACCAGCAACAATCAATCCTAAAGAAATAAATCCTCCTACCACTATTGCGGTTCTTAAAAAAGAAAAATCTTTATTGGTCATAAAAACAACCGCAGTTAATCCAACAAAAAGCGCCAAAGTAATCAATCCCGCCTGTTGAATAATTTCAATACCTGAATAACTGGCGGCAATATAAATTAGTGGCAAAAAGATAACCGCTTCTAAAAGCACATAAAATCCTAAACCTGCATATTGTACTGTTTTGCTTTGTGATAAAGTCCATTTTTCGGATACATAAGAACCGAGCCAAAACAATCCTAAAATCCCGAGCCAAATAAATCGACCACCCAACATTTTCAGAATTAATTCTTCAGGAATAATCTTCAAAAGGAAACTTTCAACAATGATAAATGCCAAAATCGCCATGGCAACATGGGCATATGTTTTTTTGTAAAATTCAGCTCTTTCAGAGGCAGCGGCGTGAGAAATAACGACAGATGAATTCATTTTTTATTAATTTAATAACGAATATAGAAAAAATTATATTAAACTTAAAAACTCCATCGTATCCACATCGTCCGCATAAGTATCTAAGCCCGGATTTTGCGCCTCACCGAAATTTATAGAATCAAATCCCAATTCAGGTTTTGCAACAATTGCCTGGATGTCGTTTTTATTTTCATTAATGAAACTTTGCACTTCATTAATATCACTGTATCGACTAAAATTCAGCACAGAAAGTGGGGAGAACAAAGCGTCATCTTCTTTGAGCATCACGAAATTATTATCCCAAAAACGCTCAGCATTCAATAAATAAATTGCACGATTGTATTCGTAATTATTGGCGTATTTATGATGATTAATGACGTCTTTAAAATTCAAAAAGCTTTCGAATATTTGATCGATTAAAAAATCTTGCGGAATAAAAATCCGTGTCACATTTCGGCAACCAAGCCCAAAATATCTGAAAATATCTTCTGCCAAAAGTTGCAATTCAGCTTCCGTTTCATCCCCTTTTAGAATAGCGACCGAAGTTCTGTTTTTACGAATAATACTTAATGAATCTTTAAAATAATACTCCAGATATCTCGCTGTATTATTACTTCCTGTAGCTATTACTGCATCAAAATCTGTTAATCTTTCAACGAATTCAAATGGAATATTTCCTTCAGAAAACTCATTCCATTTATTTAATAAAAAAGGCAACATCGTTTTATCTTTAGAAGACAACTTAATCTTGGGAATATGTTGACTTAAAATTACTGAAATTACATCATGAAATCCTACCATTGGGATATTTCCCGCTAAAATTAATCCTACTTTTTTAGGAAATTTCGAAACTTGGTATTTCGAAAGCCATTTTTTAATATTATTTTCAGTGAGCAAATCCGCCCATTGATTTAAGGCGAATTTTTGATTTTCAATCGTAAACCACGAATTTTCAATTTCCGATTTTCTCAAAACGGCAGAAAAATTCATATCATCTTCATTAAAATTATCAGGATTTTTTTTAAGAAATTCTTTAATATAAATGCTTAATTTACAAAGTCCTGAAATTTGTTTTTCTACGTTCATTGTATGGGAAATTGAGGGATTTTTAGTAATTTTGTACAAATTTAAAAAAATAAGTAGCAATGGCTATTAAAATAACAGACGAATGTATTAATTGTGGCGCTTGTGAGCCGGAATGTCCGAACAACGCGATCTATGAAGGCGCGGTAGATTGGAAAGCATCAGATGGAACTGCCCTAAAAGGAAAAGTAGTTTTGAAATCAGGTTTATCTGTTGACGCTGATGATCCACAAGAACCCGTAAGCGACGATGTTTATTTCATTGTCACCGATAAATGTACCGAATGTATCGGCTTCCACGAAGAACCTCAATGTGCGGCAGTTTGCCCTGTTGATTGCTGTATTCCTGATGAAGACCATGTGGAATCAGAGGAAAGTTTACTCGAGAAAAAAGCCTTTTTACACGGAGAATAATTAAACTCGCTCACAAATAAATTGTGGGCGTTTTTTTTTCATATTTAACACCAATATCATTCAAGAATATCAACGACTTCGCTGCCGATCGAGTTCTTAAAAAAATCAAAAGTATGAGCAAAAAACACAATTTCAGTGCAGGACCATGCATTTTACCTCAAGAAGTTTTCCGGAAATCTGCTGAAGCGATTCTCGATTTTAACGGAAGCGGATTATCGATTTTAGAAATTTCTCATCGCAGCAAGGATTTCGTAGCGGTAATGGATGAAGCTAGAGCGATCGTAAAAAGACTGATGAACCTCGGCGATGAGTACGAAGTTTTATATTTAGGTGGTGGCGCCAGTTTGCAGTTTGCAATGGTTCCTTTTAATTTAATGAAATCAGAAAACGGAAAAGCGGCTTATTTAGACACCGGCACCTGGGCTGCAGGAGCAATTAAAGAAGCTAAAAAATTAGGAACAGTTGATATTGTTGGGTCTTCGAAAGAAGAAAATTATTCTTTCATCCCGAAAGGTTATCAAGTAGGAAACGAATATGATTATTTTCATTGCACTTCTAACAATACAATTTACGGAACTCAAATGAGAACATTCCCGAAAGTAGATCCGTTGATGGTTTGTGATATGAGTTCTGATATTTTCTCAAGAGTGATAGATTTTTCACAATTTGACTTAATTTATGCAGGAGCTCAGAAAAATATGGGTCCGGCAGGAACAACTTTGGTAGTAGTGAAAAAAGAAATTTTAGGCAAAACGGGAAGAGATATTCCTTCAATGTTGGATTATTCTTTACACATTGCTAAAGAATCAATGTATAATACGCCGCCAGTGTTCCCAGTTTATGCTTCGCTTTTAACATTACAACATTTAGAAAAAAATGGTGGAATCGCTGCGGCAGAAATAAGAAATGAAGCAAAAGCAAAATTATTATATGCTGAAATTGACCGTAATCCGTTATTTGAAACGTTTTGCGTAAAAGAAGATCGTTCGTTAATGAACGTCTCTTTTAAATTAGTCGATGAAAGTAAAAAAGAAGAATTCGATAACGCCTGGAAAGCTGCTGGGATCAATGGTTTGAATGGTCACAGAAGTTTAGGAGGTTACCGTGCGAGTTTGTACAACGCATTGCCAATCGAGAGTGTTCAGGTTTTAGTGGATGTAATGCAAAATTTAAAATAAATGATAGTTCTTGCTAATGACGGTATTTCAAAAGCCGGAGAACAACTGCTGAAAGAGGCAGGAATCGAAATTCTGGAAACCAAAGTTTCACAGGAACATCTCATTAATTTCATTAATGAAAATAAAGTAGATGTTTTATTGGTACGAAGCGCTACAAAAGTAAAAAGAGATTTAATCGACGCTTGCCCTGGTTTGAAAATCATCGGTCGTGGCGGCGTTGGTATGGATAATATCGATGTAGAACACGCGATTGAAAAAGGAATTTATGTTATCAATACCCCGAAAGCATCTTCTCGTTCTGTGGCAGAAATGGTTTTCGCCCACTTCTTTTCTTTGGCGAGATTCCTACACGAATCCAATAGATTAATGCCCTTAGAAGGTGAAACTCATTTCAAAGCATTGAAAAAATCATTTTCAAGCGCGGTGGAATTAGAAGGAAAAACTTTAGGAGTAATCGGTTTTGGAGGTATTGGAAAAGAAGTCGTGAAAATCGGAATCTCTTTAGGAATGAAAGTGAAAGTTCTTACAAGAAAACCGAAAACCGAAAAAGTTACTTTAGACTTTTTTGACGGACAAAAACTGCATTTCGAAATTTCTTCTGAAACAGATATGGATCAATTCCTTAGCGATTTGGATTTCCTAACCATTAATACACCGAAAACAGAGGACTATCTTTTAGATACCCCACAGTTTGAAAAAATGAAAGACGGCGTTTTTATCGTCAACACTGCAAGAGGCGGTGTCATCAATGAAGTTACCTTACTGGATGCCATCGAAAGCGGAAAAGTTGCAGGAGCCGCTCTTGATGTTTTTGAAAATGAACCAAGCCCTGAACTTGCTCTTTTAATGAATCCTAATTTGTCTCTGTCACCGCATTTAGCTGGGAACACCCAAGATGCCCAACAAAAAATCGGCAGAGAACTTGCGGAACAAATTATTGAAATTAAAAAGAAACTACAGTAGGATATGCCAACATTTAAACCATTTCGAGGAATTCGACCAAGTGAAGATTACGTAGATATTTTCCCAACACACCCTTTGGATAATTACTCTCAAGACGAGATTAATAAAAAATCTCAAATGGATTCTTCTTATATTCAGATGATCAAACCCTATGTGGTAAGCAAATCAAAAGATATCGACCGAAACCTTCGAAAAATCAGAACCAATTTTGAAGAGCTTTTAGATGATCGGAAATTATTGCAAGATAATTCGTCCTATTATTTATATGAACAAATCTTGCCTAATAAAACAGTATTCCGAGGCCTTTTAGGCTTGGTAAGTGTAGAAGATTTTAGAAATGGAAAAATAAAAAAACACGAATCTACGCTCACCTACAGAAAAGAAAAACTGGCTCATTATCTGGATAAAGTGAATATCCAAGCAGAACCCGTTTTGCTCACTTACTTGGCAAATCCGAAAGTAGAAATGCTCATGAATCATGAGGAAAAGAATGTCCCTATTCTTAACTACCTCGATGACAATGGAATCAGACACAAGGTTTGGAAGATTGATAATCGCTTGAAGATGCTTCAATTTAAAGAAGTTTTAGAGCAGATTGATTCGTTCTACATTGCCGATGGTCACCACAGAATTGGATCCGCCGCACTCAACGCAGAAAATCAAAAGAAAAAAAATAAAAAACATACAGGAACTGAACATTATAACTATGTCTTTAGTTTCATTGTTTCAAATCAATCGATAAAGATTCATGATTATAATCGACTTTTGAGTGATTTAAATGGATTGAGTGAAAAGAAATTCATTAAAAAAATTGAAAAGAATTTCTTAATTCATGAAAAAGGAAAAGAACCCTATTATCCTTCCCAGAAATTCCACATTTCAATGTATCTGGGTGGAAAATTCTATTCCCTCCATGTAAAACATGATTTACGAAAGCAACAAGGAGAAATGAATGATCTTGATCATTATTTATTAGAAGAATATATTTTTAAAGATATTTTAGGAATTGATGATGCAAAAACAACCGAGAAAATAACTTACATCAAAGGAAGTTCCAATATCGAAGGAATTAAAACCATCAAAGAACATGTTGATTCAGGTGAATTCAAAGTAGGATTCGGAATTTATCCTGTCAGTTTTAATGATTTATTAAAGATTTCCGATAACAAGATTATCATGCCTCCAAAATGTACTTATATCGAACCGAAATTGGTAACTGCATTAATAATGTATGATATGAAGCAATAACTTTACTTTTTGTTAATATTTTTTTCTAAATTTGAGTCTATCAATTTTGAAACCTTATGAAACATTCTATTATTAAAATACTTCCGCTCTTTTTGGGCGGATTTTTATTTGCACAAACAAACGCTGATTCCATTCAATTCAAAAACATTTCAGATGAAATATTGGTTAATGGTACAGCATACGAAAATTTGCGAGATTTAACTCAAAATATCGGTCATCGTTTAAGCGGTTCTGAAGCGTATGAAAAAGCTACAGATTGGGCGGTACTAAAATTAAAAGAAGCTGGTGCAGATAAAGTTTGGAAAGAAGAAGTGATGGTTCCTGTTTGGGAACGCGGCAAAGAATCGCTTCAAATAAAAGAAGGAAACGGCAAATGGAAAACTTTGAGAATGCTTTCTTTAGGAAATTCTGAAGGTACAAAAGGGAAAGATATAGAAGCAGAAATCGTCTTTGTAAAGAATAAAGAAGAATTTGACAAACTTCCTGATGCTGCAATAAAAGGGAAAATTATATTCTTTAATTATGCCTTTAATCAAAAATTTATTACTACCGGACAAGCTTATGGTGATGCTGGAATCTATCGTCGTTCTGCAGCTTCTTGGGCAGGAAAAAGAGGAGCAAAAGCCGTAATTATTCGCTCGCTTTCTTCAGCTTTAGATGATGTTCCGCATACTGGTGCGATGCGTTACGACGAAGACGATTCCGCAAAAATTCCGGCTGTTGCTATTGGACCAAAAAGTGCTGATGAGTTAGAAAAAACTTTAAAGACTCAAAAAGTAATCGCCAAATTAAACTCGAATGCAACCATGAAAGGCGACAAACTCACCTATTCAGTGATTGGAGAAATTACAGGAAAGAAAGATCATAGCGTCATTGTGGTCGGTGGGCATTTGGATTCTTGGGACGTGGGCGAAGGAGCGCAAGACGACGGTGCCGGAATTGTTCAAAGTATCGAAGTTCTGAGAACTTTCAAAAAATTAGGAATTAATAATAACCACACGATTCGAGTAGTTTGTTTTGCCAACGAAGAAAACGGCGTTCGAGGAGGGAATCAATATGCCAAAAATATTAAAAAAAATAACGAAAAACATCTATTCGCCATCGAAAGTGATGGTGGTGGTTTTACACCGCGCGGTTTTGGTTTGGTTATGAGTCCTGAAAAAAGAAAAGAAATTCAATCTTGGAGAAATCTTTTTTTACCGTACGGCATTCATAATTTTGAGATGCAATATGCAGGAACCGATATTGAACCGATGGAAAAACTCGGCGTTCCTTTGGCAGAACTCATTCCCGATTCACAAAGATATTTCGATATTCATCATTCCAACGAAGATACTTTCGATAAAGTAAATCGCAGAGAATTATTATTAGGAGCGTCTGCAATGGGACAGTTAATTTATATGGTCGATAAAAACTGGTAATGAGAAAACCTCCTATTCATAGAAGTTTTTGGAATGCAATTAAGGGATTAATTTGGATGCTAAAGTCTGAACGCAATTTTCAGATAGAAGTTTTGGCGCTAATCTTTAATCTATTTCTAATTGTTTATTTAAAAATTACTGAGATGGAAGCTGCTATTATTTTAGTGGTTTCCTTCTCGGTTTTAAGTTTAGAAATTCTGAATACCTGCGTCGAAAAAATAGGTGATATGATACAGCCCGATTACGATGAAAGAATAAAAATTATTAAAGATATTGCGGCAGGATCCGTATTCTTAATGGCAATTGCTTCCGTTGTTATAGGTGTTTTGATTTATTCAAAATATCTTTTTTAAACATCGTCTCATCATAAGAAATTTTCGCTGCTTGATAACCGATTTCAAATATTTCTTCTAAGCGACTTGCATTTCTTTCGAAAGTGCCATAACTCGCTAATTTTTTAGACGTGATAATCCAATCACAATACGAAAATTTATGAATTTCTGTACGGTGAGACATTAATTCATAAGCTCTCGTTGTAACCGCTTTTATAGATTGCAGATCTTCAATCTTTACATCCTGAACAGGCGAAACATAAACGCCAATCAGCTTCTCACAATCCTGATGAATAATGTCTGCAGGGAAATTATTCAAAACTCCACCATCGCTGTACATTTCGTCACCAACAATATAAGGAACCGTAATTCCGGGGATAGAACATGAAGCGATAACCGCATCTACAACTTTATTTTTTCCCTTGAATATTTTCTGTTCCCCAGAAACCAGTTCGGTTGCAATAATTCTAACATCTACTTCCAAATCACTTATCGTCATGTTTTCAAAAATTGGCGTTAGATAATCTGAAAAAACTAACGAAGAAAGAAATCCAGGTTTATTAAAAGTAAAATGACGCCAATTAAAAAAATAAACCGACTTAAAAAAAGCTAGGATTTCCTGCGGTGTTTTACCGATTGCGTACAGCGCACCAACAATAGAACCAGCACTGCAACAAGCCAAAATATCTGGTTTAATTTTTTTTTCTGCCAAAAACTTTAATGCTCCTGCATGAGCGACTCCTCTTGTTCCTCCGCCGGAAAGAACGAGTCCGAGTTTAAATTTTTTCATAAAGAAAAGGTAATAAAAAAAAAACAAAACCACAAGCCAAAGCCGTGGTTTTGTAGAGAAATTAAAAATGGAAAGTTTCTATTTTAAAAGGTATTCCTGCATAAATTTAATCACCGCTAATCTTTGAAAATCTACATTTTCTTTTTTACGGAAACCGTGACCTTCATTTTTAGCTTCTAAATACCAAACCGTATTTCCCTGCGCTTTTAATTTATCACGCATCTGCATCGCCTCCGTCACCGGAACTCTTGGATCGTTGGTTCCCTGGATAATGAACATTGGTTTTTTAATTTTATCCGTATTATTTAGAGGGGCAATCTTCGTAAAAAATGCACTCATTTTCGGATCACGTTCGTCTCCATATTCTACTCTTCTTAGATCACGCCGGTATTCTTCGGTATTTTTCAGAAAGGTATTAAAGTCAGAAATTCCTACGATGTCGACCGAACATCTGATTCTGTCTGCATATTCATAAGCCGTAGCCAAAGTCATGAAACCGCCGTAACTTCCACCCATAATCATAATTCTGTCCTTATCTAGTTCCGGTTGTTTTGCGATCCAATCCAATAAAGCACCGATATCCTGTACCGAATTCATTCTGTTGAAACCGTTGTCAGACGCGATATAGGTTTTGCCAAAACCAGAAGATCCACGAACATTCGGATAAATTAAAGCAACGCCCATTTCATTGGTATAATAATTATTTGCCCCTAAAGAAGACGCCATCGACTGACCTTCCGGTCCGCCATGAATATTAATCAACACCGGTCTTTTTCCTGTAAATTTCTTGGAAGCAGGATAATAGAATCCGGTGATTTTCATTTTGTCAAAACTCGTCCATTCGATGAGTTTGGGATGTGCCATATCGCTTTTCTGCATTTCTCCCTGTTCGCTGTCTGTCCATCTTTCGATATTTTTCGAGGCTAAATCCAGGCGGTAAATATCAGAGGAAGAATCATAAGTTGATTGCGAGAAAAAGAGCGATTTTCCGTCGTCCGTAAATTCAATATTATTGATTAAACCAACTGGTAAACCTTTTATTTCTGAATATTTTTTGGTTGCAGTATCCATTAAATACAACTTGTTCAAACCACTTTCATTGGTTTCAAAAGCAATTTTGGATTGGTCTTTGGATAAAGTATAATCAGAAACTTCCCAGGGAATGTCAGTGGTAAAGTAGGTGATTTTTTTTGTTTTTAAATTCATCAAAGCCAAGCGGTCAAACTCGTTATCACGGTCGGTGACAAAGTAAATCTCATCTGAATTCTTAGCAAATTTCGCACTGCTTTGAACGATCTGTTTTTCAGTTCTATCGGTGATTGGTTCCAGCTTTTTTGTTTCTGTATCTAATAAATACAGATAAGATTCGTTCGCTGAAACGTATTCGCTAATGATGAGTTTTTTACCATCTGCTGAAATATCACTGATTCCCCAGCCGCCCCCTTTCAATTCCAGAATCAATTTGGTTTGTTCAGGTTTTAATGGATTCATAAAATAAATATCCCGGTCGCCGCCATTTCTTTTGGTTGAAGAAAAGTAAAAACCAGAACCGTCTTTCTTCCAACACATTCCGCCGTTTTGGGATCTTCCGCCATCGGTTAGAAGCGTGGATTCCATGGTGTTTAAATCTAATCTAAAAAGCTGACCGAATTCGTTTCCGCCCATATCTTTTGAATACACCAAATACTTTCCTTTTGTCGGTTCATAATCTGCGGAATTCACAGGTTCATCAAAGAAGGTGATCTGTTTTCGGTTCCCCAAAGGATGGGACAAATGATGCAGTTGATTCGTTGAAGCAAATCGGGTAACCATGATCAACTCTTTTCCGTTGGGATGAATTGCGGTAAAGTTCGCTCCTCTGCTTTCCGAATATTTCTTAATTTTTTCGTTTAAACTTTTCGGGATCGCTGGAATATTCTCCGTTATTAAATTCTCATTAGGAACGACAATATCGTTTTTAGTTTGAGCAAAAAATGCGGCTCCAGTCAACAAAAAAACCGGAATAAAAGATTTCATATGCATATATAATAATTTGATGTTAAGATAGGAATTTTTGGGAATTAAAAAAACCACAATTTGGAGTTGTGGTTTTGTTTGTGACGACTCAAAGTCGAGAGACTTTGCCAGCGGGGGGTCGCACCAGCTAAGGGATTAAAGTTTATCGCTATCGGACGGAGCCGACCTACTTCTTATTAATATTGAAATCAAAAAGAATATTGAAATGAGCACAAAAATAAATGAAATAAAAATTTCAATAATAGATGCATGTCCAGTCTCAATATAAATCTTTTTATCTCTAAAGTACTGATGCAGTTTATTAAAAAACTCACCTATTAAGTATATTAAAGTTAAATTTAATAAAAATAATATTATAACTAAAATCCTCTTTTTCTTATTTGAAAATCTAATAAAAAACATTAAATTCAATGTTAAAAATACTATATCTGTAAGTAGAAATATTATTGTATTCATTATCTAATCTGTTTTTATGTTTAAAAATAGATTCCCATTTGGCAACGGCTTATTACTATTCAAATCGCCAATCAGTAATTCCGGTTTCTGTCCTTTTATCCTTCTAAAAACCAAATGAATATGACTCGTCATGATGCACCAAGCATGAATTTCTAAACCCTTTTCTTTTTGGCAAAATATCATACTTTCCAAAAATAAATCTTTATATTCATTCCGTGTAAACACATCAAGCCATCCAACAACTGCAAAACTGATAAAATATAAACCTTCAGGATTATGGAATTTATAGTTACGGCTCCTATAAAATTATTCTTTAATAAATATAAAAAAAATTTATTGAATTAAAAAAAATTCTTATTGCAATGGCCACACGAAAGGATTCGTGCCAGCGGGGATTATCTACAGAAAAATATTGCTGCATTATAATACAAAAACCCTCGCAA
>NZ_JBAVFG010000017.1:0-3167 GCF_049588135.1 Kaistella sp.
CCCCCGAAGAATGGGTTCGGCAACATTGGGTGCATTATTTTCACCTGACCAAACGTAGAAATTTGTCATCTTTAATTTTAGAAAAAAAGCTGGAACTGAACGGAACTACCAAGAGAATTGATCTATTGGTTACTGAAAAAACAGTAGCGAAAATTCTGGTAGAATGTAAAGCGCCACACATTAAACTCACCGAAAAAACGTTCGAACAAATAGCGAGATACAATTCGGTTTTAAATGCCGAAGAAATTATTTTGAGTAATGGATTGCACCATATTTTTGCGAAGTTTAACAATAAAAGGTATGAATTTTGTGCGTTTGAATTTTAAATTTAATTAAAATTCAATCTACATGAAAAAATTCTACATTCTACTTCTTTTATCAAGTTTCTATTTATTTAAAGCACAAGAAATTAAAGAAATTTTTATCGCACAAAACGGCAACAAAGCCATTGTAAATCTATATTTTGAAGGTACTACTCTTTCGTTGGATACTTATGGAAATCTCCTTCAAATGAATATGCCGTCGGAAAGTAATGTGCTTTTAAATCAATCTACCGCAGCAACTTTTCAAAATGATGTCGAATTGAACTATCGTGATCCCAACACAACGATTTCTAAAGAAAGTCATTTTCAGTATTACAATGATTTCTATTCATACAACAGTGGAAAATTGAAATCTGTCTATGGAATTCCGTTTAAATATTATGATGATTTTTATGTATATCAAACGGGAAAACTAAATTCCGTTGGCGATCTAAAATTTAAATACTACGACGACTTTTACAAATACCAAAAAGGGAAAATAAAATCCATTGGAAATATAACTTTCACCTATCACGATGATTTTTATAAATACAAAACAGGAAAACTAAAATCAATAAAAGGAAATACCAGCAATATTAAAATCACCGTTTTTAATGATTAATTTTTTTTCAGCTATGATCATTTTTTGCTTTTTGATTTTTTGAAGCTTAGTTTTGCACCATGACAAAAACGAAAGGCTCCTTCATTTCTATTTTACCCTTACTTCTTTTTGTAGGCGTTTTTTTAGGATTCGGAATTTACAACAAAGATTTCTATGCACTTCCCTCTCCTATCGCTGCTTTAATGGGAATTGTTTCCGCATTTGTTTTTCTTAAAGGAAAAGTAAATGAAAAAATCGATACTTTTTTGAAAGGTTGTGGCGATGGAAAAATTTTAACAATGTGTATTATTTATCTTTTGGCAGGCGCATTTGCCACCGTTTCGAAAGCGACGGGAAGTGTTGATACCATTGTGAATTTAGGCTTAAATTATATTTCGCCAGCATATTTCCCTATGGGGATTTTTGTAATTGCTTCGTTTCTTTCTTTTGCATCAGGAACCTCGGTGGGTTCTATTGTAACTTTGGGTCCAATTGTGATTGACTTGGCTGAAAAAAGCGGTTCTCCACTCGGATTAATGGGCGCAGCATTACTTTCTGGAGCGATGTTTGGCGATAATCTTTCTGTAATATCGGATACAACGATTGCGGCGACACAAAGTTTAGGTTGTGAGATGAAAGATAAATTTAAAACCAATTTTAAACTCGCTTTACCTGCCGCAATCATTGCGATTATTATTTTAGTTGCTATCGGATTTAGTCAAGAAACAACTTCTGTTGTGATAGAACAAAAGGACTTCAATTTTGTTTTAATACTTCCCTATTTATTAGTTATTACGCTTTCTATCATTGGGATCAATGTTTTTGTAGTACTGTTTTCAGGATTAATCTTTGCCGGAATTTTAGGAATGAGTTACGGAACTTTCGGTGTGATGGATTTTTCAAAAAACACGTACGAAGGTTTTACAAGCATGACCGAGATTTTTCTACTTTCACTTCTTACAGGCGGTTTAGCAGCATTGGTTGAAAAAGCAGGCGGAATTAATTTTCTCTTAAGAAACATCAATAAAATTATCAGTTCTAAGAAAACTGCTTTATTAGGAATTGGTGGATTGGTAAGTGTTGCGAATCTTTGCGTCGCCAACAACACGATTGCTATTTTAATCTCCGGAAAAGTCTCCAAAGAAATTACAGAAAAGTACGGACTTAAACCTCAGGAAAGCGCTTCTATACTTGATGTTTTCGCTTGTTATATTCAAGGTATTATTCCTTATGGAGCGCAAATTTTAATTCTAATTTCATTGAGTAATTTTAAAATGAGTTATACCGATTTGGTTCTGAATTCTTTTTACCTGCATCTTCTTTTGGCGATCACTTTGATCTCGATATTTTTCAGAAAGAAAACTATTGTATTGAATAAAACAACTTTAAATTAATGGCTATTAAAAATATTATTTTCGATTTCGGCGGCGTGGTAATGGATTGGGATCCACGCTATTTTTTCAAAAATCATTTTAATGATGACGAAAAGATGGAATTTTTCCTGAAAAATATCGCTACCGATGAATGGAATGCAGAACAAGATCGTGGCAGAAACTTGCAAGAAGGAACGGATATTCAGGTTGCAAAACATCCAGATTGGGAAAAAGAAATTCGGGCTTACTACGATAACTGGACGACCATGTTGAAAGCGGATATTCCTCATAACGTAGAAGTTTTGAAAAAATTAGAGCATTCGAAATATGAACTTTTTGGTTTAACGAATTGGTCTGCAGAAACTTTTCCTTATGCTTTAGAAAATTACGATTTTTTTAAAATATTTAAAGATAAAATCGTAGTTTCAGGAACTGAAAAACTCATTAAACCTGATCCAACTATTTGGCAAGTTTTACTCGATCGTTATCAAATTAAAGCCGACGAATCCGTTTTTATTGATGACAATTCTAAGAATATTGAAATTGCTAAAACCTTAGGATTTATCTGTGTTCAAATTAAAAAAAACACAGATTTAGAAAAGGAACTTCGAGATTTGGGATTGAAGTTTTAAGCCTCAACCAAAATTCTTCTCTACTTGAAATAAACTCCTAAAACAATCATAATTAAAGCTTTATAAACAATACTTAAACATCATTTAAATGTTTTTAAACTTTTCCTTTCGTTTTCATTCCATTTTCAAAAAAAGGAATTATATTTAAAATTCACAATTTCGAAAAGCAAAAAATGACCATTTTAGAATATAAACGTTTTTTCAAACAAGAATTATCCGCTCTTTATACCGAATCTGAAAGTGCTGAACTCTACTCTAT
>NZ_JBAVFG010000018.1:0-4758 GCF_049588135.1 Kaistella sp.
ACTCTCCACTTTCGGTTCGCTTCCTCGGAAATCAACATAAAGTTTCATCGGATCTTTCGTTCCGCCAGAAGAAAGGAGAATTTTATATTTCGCAGCGATTTCTGGATTAAAAATTCCGTTTTCTTTAAAATACTGAAAAGCATCCGCATCCAAAACTTCCGCCCATTTGTAAGAATAATATCCCGCCGAATATCCACCTTGGAAAATATGGGAGAAACTTGTACTCATCGCAGTTTCTGGATTGCTTGGGTACAAATTCGTCGCTTTGGTTTCTTCCACTTCAAAGGTTTTGATATCATTTACTTTTTCCGGTTGTGTATGATAACCCATATCTAAAATACCAAATCCGATCTGTCTTAAAGTTTGATAACCTTCCATAAAGTTCTTGGAATCTGAGATTTTCTGAATTTTTTCATTTGGTAGAACTTCCCCTGTTTGATAATGTTTCGCAAAGGTTTTCAGAAATTCAGGTTCGTAACAATAATTCTCCAAAAACTGTGACGGAAGTTCCACAAAATCCCATTTTACCGAAGTCCCCGAAAGATTCGGATAAGTTGTATTCGCCAAAACGCCGTGTAAAGCGTGCCCAAATTCATGAAAAAGCGTCGTCACTTCCTGGAAGGTTAATAAGCTTGGCGTGTCTATATTTGAGCCAATAGTTATCGGCTTTGAAAAGTTGCAAACCACCGAAATATGCGGACGATTATTCTCCCCATTTTTAATAAATTGATTTTTAAAACTCGTCATCCACGCACCCGCTCTTTTTCCTTTTCTTGGGAAATAATCGGCATAGAGTAGGGCTTTGAATTTTCCGTCCTCAAAAATTTCGTAGGTTTTTACTTCATCGTTATATTTCTGAATTTCAGTAGTTTCTTTAAATTCTAACCCAAAGAGTGATTTAGCTAGACCAAAAACTGCGTCCTGAACTTTCTCCAACTGAAAGTAAGGTTTTAGTTCTTCATCATCAATATCGAATTTTTGTTTGCGGAGTTTTTCGGCGTAGAACGTATGATCGTAACTTTCCATTTCTTCGATGCCATCAGCTTTTGCGAGGGCTTTCAATGCTGAAATTTCCTTCTCTGCAAAAGGTTTTGCCTTTTCTAAAAGTTCATTCAAGAAAACTTTCACTTTTTCGGGAGATTTTGCCATTCTTTCTTCCAAAACATATTCTGCATAGTTTTCGTAACCTAATAATTTCGCTTTTTCCTGTTTTAAAGAAATAATTTCTTTAATTAAATTCTGGTTATCAAATTCATTATTTTGAAAAGATTTTTTACCATTTGCTAATGCCAATTCTTTTCTCAATTCTCGGTTTTCAGCATAAGTCATGAGCGGAAGGAAACTTGGATATTGCAAAGTCACTACAAATCCGTCGAGGTTTCTTTCTTTTGCTTCTTCGCGGTATTGTTGCAAAATTGCTTCTGGAATTCCTGTCAAATCTTTTTCATCCGAAATATGTTTGAAATAATTGTTGGTTTCTGCCAAAACATTTTGCCCAAATTGAAGCGATTTTTTTGATAATTCAATACTTATATTTTTAAATTTTTCTTTGTCGCAATCGTTTAAAAGTGCGCCACTTCTCACAAAACCTTTATAAGTTTCGTTCAAAAGCATTTGTTGTTCTTCGTTTAAATTGTATTTTTCTTTCTCGTCGTAAACTTTTTTAATTTTATTAAATAAAGCTTCATTTTGAGAAATTTTCGCTGAATATTCCGTTAAAAGTGGCGAAACTTCCTGTGCAATTTTCTGGATTTCATCGTTGGTTTCGGCAGAATTTAAATTGAAAAAAATACTCGAAACAATTTCTAGTTGTTCACTAGAAAAAGCCAATGCTTCAATCACGTTTTCGAAAGTAGGTTCTTCCTTGTTTTCAACAATTTCGGTGATTTCTTTTTCGGAGGTTTTAATAAGTTCTTGAAAAGCCGGAAGAAAATGTTCTTCTTTAATGTCGTTGAAAGGTACGGATTGGTATTTTGTTGTAAATGTTTGTAGTAACGGATTTTGCATTTGTGCTTTTTAGTTTAATTAAGTTTTATCTTTTAATATCAATGCTTCGATAAAAAGATAGAATACATGGTTGATTATGAATGTCTTATGTAGATGGTGACAAGCTTCTAATTTTGAGTTTTCCCGAGTTACCCAGGATCAAAAGTATTATTTTTTCAGCACTCATACAAATGAAAAATCTCAATTTGAGGAGAACTCATTTTTTGTTGCCTATTTTTGGTCGGGATTGGGTAAATTAAAGTAGGGCTTGGAAATTTCTGGTCTAGCAGTAATTGATTCTGAAAAGCATACTGCATATCATCTTGCAGCCGTACAAACTGTTGACTTGCGAATAACTATATTTTTTTTAAAGATAAAAGGTCAGAAGTTATAGCCCCGATGGAAACGGCATCCCCAAAAGCGAAGGCATTGCTGCTGCTTGGGATATAGTGGACAGCGGGACTGCTCTCCGAAGAAACTAAAATCTTGTTGCTCCTAAAAATACGCATTCCTTTTCTAACTTAAAAATTTGTAGAAAACCCACCGCAACAATACATCCACCAACAAAACAGCTAAAGCGATCCATAAGAAGTTTCTGAAATATTCCTGATAATTATAGAGTTTAGTGGTTTTCAATTCTGTCTTTTCTAGTTTGTTTATTTCGTTGTACACTTCTTCTAAACTTTGATTGGACGAGGCACGAAAGTACTTTCCACCTGTTGTTTGCGCAATCTCTCGAAGCACGGGTTCGTCGATTTGAACTTCTTCTTCGGTGAAAATCAAGTCGCCAAAAAGATCTTGTCGGGTCGGCATCAAAGCGTAACCGTTGGTTCCAATTCCGATGGAATAAACTTTTATTCCGTTGCTGCGTGCCAGTTCGGCAGCGACTTGTGGAGGCATTACGTTTTCTACATTGCTCACACCGTCGGTCATTAAAATAATGATTTTCGATTTTGCTTTGCTGTTTTTTAAATGAGCGACCGCTACAGAAAGTCCTTCGCCAATTGCGGTTCCTTGTGTTAATTCAGAGGTGCTAAGATGATTTAGCTCATCAATAACTACGGCATGATCGGACGTTATGGGGACCTTGGTGAATGCTTCGCCAGCGTAAGTTACCAATCCGATTCTGTCGCCAGGTCGGCTATTGACGAATTTTTTTGCAATATTTTGAAGTGCCGTTAAACGGTCGGGTTCTAAATCTTTTGCCAACATGCTGAGGGAAACATCCACGGAAAGCATGATATCGATTCCTTTGCTGTCATCTTGGTCTTGCGAAATGGTAAATGTTCGCGGTCTTGCCATCGCAATGATTAGGCAAGAAAGAATAATGTATTTTGAAATTTTCAGCAGGAATAAAACGAAAAGAATCGATTTGTTTTCTTCCATATTTTGGGTGGAAGGTACGGTGATTCCAGCGTATTTTTTATTGCGTAAATCACGGATGATTAAAGGGATGAAAACCACAAATAGCAATAAGAACCACGGGCTGTAAAACTCAAAATTTAAAAAATTAAATGCCATTTTATTATACTCCAGTTCTTAATTGTTCTGCTTCCAAATCTTTGGAAGACCGTTTTACGAAAGCTTTCATTTGATCGAAATCGTCTTGCATATTTTGTTGATTGGGGAAAACTTTTGCGAATTTCACGAGATCTCCTCTTAAAAAAATGTCTTCTATTGTTTTTTCATTTTCGGTGGAAATGGTATTGTTTAATTTTATGACATCGATTAAATCGTCCGTGAGTAAAACATTTGCCGGAATTTTGTATTGTTTGGTAATAAAGTTCCGTGTGATATCTAGTAATTCTACATAGAATAATCGGTAGTTTCCGTTTTCGATATAATTTTTCTTTTTCAACTTATCTAATTCTCGCAATGTTTGGTTGGTCATCACGACTGGATCAGATTTTTTTCTTTTTCCATATTTAATAAGTTGATAAATGATAAAGATTATCGCTAAAAGAATCAGGACTCCTAAAACATACCATTTGTACATTTGCCAGTAATCCTGAACGCCGAGATTCACCTCTTTGTTTTTCATGATGTCATTAATCTTGTCGTCTTTTTGAGCGGTGTTAATGACTTCAATATCATAAGGAATGGTATGCAAAACTTCGCCACCAATTTTGAAATCCAAAGCTGGAATGGTAAATTTGCCTTCGTCGTAAACGGCAAATTCGATGATTCGATCGTAAGTGTCAGCTTGCTTATTAATACTGTCTTTTATTTCTTCAAAATGAAAAGGAAGCAGTTCATTTTTGGGAGCAGACAAAACATCTTTCGCCTGTAAATTAGAAATGTGAATGTGTAAAATGCCAGGCTCTCCCAAAGCCAAAGTTTGTTTGTTAAGCTTGGAGCTCAATGTTTGCGAATAGGCAAAAACATGGAGGAATGCGAATAGGATTAAAAATATTTTTCTCACCCTAAATCCCTCTCCAAAGGAGAGGGATTTGTACTGCGTACAAATTCCTTTTTTTATATTTATTTTAGTTTCTTTCAAGTTAATTGTTTTTGTTGATTAAATTGACGACCACTTTTGCGATGGTATCTTTTTCTTCAGATTTGCTTTCAGCAATCATCAAAGTTAGAGCGACTAAGGTGTTGTTTTCTAATAATTTACTTCCGTCTGGTTTGTAAAGAAGTTGATTGTTGGCCAAAAACCATAAAAATAAAAATGCAGCGATCCGTTTATTTCCATCGGAAAAAGAATGATTTTTCACTACTAAATAAAGTAACATTGAGGCTTTTTCTTCGATACTTGGGTAAAGTTCT
>NZ_JBAVFG010000019.1:0-7852 GCF_049588135.1 Kaistella sp.
ATATACATTTCTCTTGAAAAAGGAATTTCTCGTGTTCCCGCGTTTTCTTCTTCTGGATTATTTTCGGTTTCTAACCATTCTTCTTCATTTTCAGGATAATTTGTAATCACCAGTTTTACGGGATCAACTACCGTCATTACCCTTGTTGCCACTTTATTTAAATCTTCGCGTACGAAAAATTCGAGCAGCTGAATATCAATTAAATTTTCTCTTTTCGCAACACCAACTCTTTCAATAAAATTTTTGATAGAAGTTGGGGTGAAACCCAATCTTCGCATTCCTGAAATGGTAGGCATTCTTGGGTCATCCCAACCAGTAACTGCATTTTCTGCAACTAATCGTTGTAATTTTCTTTTAGAAGTAATCATGTAAGAAACATTCATTCTTGCGAATTCCCGCTGCTTATTTCTTAACGTATTTTTTTCATATACCTGATCCAAATACCAGTCGTAAAGCGGACGATGGTTTTCGAATTCCAGTGAACATAAAGAATGTGATATTTTTTCGATGTAATCTGATTCACCATGTGCCCAGTCGTACATCGGGTAAATCTTCCATTTGTCTCCAGTTCTATGGTGAGGTTTTTTTAAAATTCTATACATAACAGGGTCACGCATGTTCATATTAGGTGAAGTCATATCTATCTTTGCACGCAGAGACATAGTTCCTTCCTCGAATTCACCGTTTTTCATTTTTTCAAAAAGTTCCAAACTCTCTGAGGTCAGGCGATTTCTGAATGGCGATTCTACTCCGTCCTCAAAAGGATTTTTTCGTTGAGTTGAAATTTCTTCTGATGATTGTTCATCAATATACGCTTTGCCATCTTTAATCATTTCTACTGCCCAATTATATAATTGGTCGAAATAATCAGAGGTATATAATTCTTGATCATATTTAAAACCCAGCCAATCAATATCTGCTTTAATGGAATCTACGAATTCTTGTTCTTCTTTCTCAGGATTCGTATCATCAAAACGAAGATTTACGGGTGCGCCATATTTTTCACCTAAACCGAAATTGATGCAGATTGCTTTGGTATGACCAATGTGCAGGTAACCATTTGGCTCTGGCGGAAACCGAAAACGCAATTTATCTTTCGATAAACCATTTGTTAAATCTTCTTCTATAATTTGTTCAATAAAATTGAGGTTTTTTTTATCTTCTTCCATGGGACTATTTATTGAGGCAAATTTAATGAAAATTAAGATTAATATTTGTCTAAAAAAAAATATGCTATATGTAAAAAATATTTATTAAATTGCATCTGCTAATTAAAATAAAACTATAAAAACTATTAAAATTTATAAACTATGAGAAAAATTATTTTATTGCCAGCAATGGTTTTCACAACTTTACTGTTCGCTCAGGATTCGGTAAAGTCTAATATTATTAAAAGTAATATAACAGGCTATGCCTTGAGAAATTTTAATTTAACTTATGAAAGAGTTATTACTAAGAAAATTTCAGTATCTGCAGGTTTTGGGGTTATTGCAAATGGGAGCATTCCGTTTGCGTCACAATTGAGTGATGCTAATCTAAATACCTCAAGCGCTCAAATAAAAGGAAGCAATTTTACAATTGAGCCTAGGATTTATTTGGGAAAAGGATATGGAAAAGGGTTTTATCTAGCACCTTATTTTAGATATTCTTCTTTTGATTTAAGAGAGATTTATTATAATCTTCATGTGAGCTATGCTGGAATAGGAAAAGATATTCCAGTGGATTTTGCTGGTAAGGTTAAAGGAGCGAGCGGTGGTTTAATGCTGGGTTCACAATGGTTTTTAGGTGCCAAGAAGAATTGGGTTATCGATGCTTGGTTTATTGGAGGACATTACGGAAAAGGAACTGGAACCGTTACTGGTACAACTAAAGAAACCTTGAGTCCAGAAATGCAAAGTGAATTGAAGAAGCAATTAAATGGTCTAGATATTCCTTTTGTTAAATATGAAACCAAAGTGAATGCTCATGGTGCAGAAATTCTTGTCGATGGACCGTGGGCTGGATTGAGATCTGGTCTTTCGCTTGGTTACAGGTTCTAAATTTCAGTTTTTAAAAATATATTTTAAAATATCAGTAACTAATTAAGGCTGTTTCACGAATAGTGAAAACAGCCTTTTTTATGACTGTTTAGGGATGTGCTATCTGTAATTTAAGAGTTGTTTTAATAATGCAGATAGTATTAGCATGCAGTTAATTACTTTATAATAACACTCTTTGCACTGTGAAATATGATTGTATAACTGCTTTACTCGAGTTACGGGAGTAATTTATCGTGTCAGAAAGACATGATAAATTGAATGATTAGAGCTTAGTTGATGTGATTTAATTGTCATCAAAATTATTTGGATGATTTTTTTTTATTTCGTCCACCGTTCCTAAAACTTTTTCTTTTAAAGAATTCTGATAGATTTCTAATTTTTTTGCGATTTCTTCATCAGAAGTTCCGAGAATTTTTGCAGCTAAAATTCCAGCATTCATTGCGCCATTCAAAGCAACCGTTGCAACAGGGATCCCAGAAGGCATTTGCAAAATTGATAAAACAGAATCCCAACCATCAATTGAATTTGAAGACAAAATCGGGACACCAATCACGGGCAAAGTCGTGCAACTCGCAACCATTCCTGGCAAATGCGCCGCTCCTCCTGCTCCTGCGACAATCACTTTTAAACCACGATTTTTCGCGGATTTTGCATAATCGAACATTCTTTCCGGCGTTCTGTGCGCCGAAATCACCGTCAATTCATAAGGAATTTCTAATGATTTCAAAAAATCTGCTGCTTGTTCCATAATTGCCAAATCGCTTTGACTTCCCATTATTATTCCGACCATTTTTCTTTCAATTTTAAGGTTTAAAGGTAAGGAAATTTAAGTTTTGAATTTTATTAAAATCAAATTCGAGGATATTCAACTGTATTATTGCTTCATAGGAGCGATATCTGTGTAGAAAAAAGTCATACCAAAATGGTGTGTTCCAGAGGAATGCTATCTTTTTCGGATTTTTGAAATATCTACTGAAAGCCGTATCGATCGCTCCTCTATGGCTTTTCATTTAAAGCAAAATTTAGATTTTGGAATCTAACGATTTTGAGACTTGATTTCCAACGAAAAATCCTGTACTGAAACACGCTTGCAAAAGATAACCTCCAGTTGGAGCTTCCCAATCAATCATTTCACCAGCGCAATAAACATTCGGGAAATTTTTCAATTCGAGATTTGAATTGAATGCAGAAAACGCAACGCCTCCCGAAGTAGAAATCACTTCATCAATCGGACGAAAACTTAAAATTTCGATCGGAAATTTTTTGATCAATTTCGCAAGAAGTTCAATACTGGTGAATGTTTCTTTGTCTAAAGTTTTTAAAAGATTGAATGCAGTTGCTGATAATTTTAATTTCTTTTTTAAAACTGAACTTATTTTTTCGGAACTTTTTAATTGTTCCAAAATTTCAATTTCTGACACGTTTGGTTTAAGGTCAACATCGATGATTAAAGGAAAATTGAATTTTCTGGTAAAACGGTTTAGAAAATAAATAGGACTTCCTTCAATGCCGTATTTGGTGAAAACGATTTCGCCAATTTTGTGATGATTACCAAAAGAAACTTTGATGTTTTTGAGATATTGTCCTTGTAACAAATGAAATTTTTCAGGCGTATTATATCCGGAATTTGCAGATTCCAACGGAATTATTTCAATGTTTTTCGATTGTAGAATTTCTACCCATTTTGCATTAGAACCGGTTTTTTTCCAGGAACCACCGCCCATTGCTAAAATTAATTTTGAATATTTGAGTTTAATTTCTTCCTTTTTATTTTTGAAATAGACGAAATTTTCATCAAAATCGGCAAAAGTATTTTCATAATGAATTTCTACCCCAATTTTTTCCAAATGATCTAACCATGCTTTTAAAACCTGAATCGGTTTGAAATTTTTTGTCGGAAATATTTTACCAGAACTTCCAACATACGTTGAAATTCCCAGATTTGAAAGCCAATCAATCACTTTTTGATTATCGAAATTTCTTACAATTTCTTGGATTTCTTTGACTTCGTATTTTTCGATGAAATTTTCAATTTCCTCACTGTGTGTCAAATTGAAACCACCATTTCCTGCGACCAAAAACTTTCTTGCAGCGGCTTTATTTTGCTCATAAACATGAACGTTGAAGCCTTTTTCTGCTAAAATTTGCGCAGCCATTAATCCCGCCGGACCTGCTCCAATAATGATGATTTGGTTTTCGTTCATGGGTGAGAAAAGTACGGATTTTGTTTTTTTTTGATAGAAGTAAGCTGTGGTATTTGTCTTTTTTTATACCGCAAAAGATACCATTTTAATTTCCAAATATTTGTACAAAGTTTTGAAACTGATCCCAAAATATGAAAAATCGGTGAGCAATATCAAAAAAAAATCACCTACATTGCTGTAAGTGATTGTAATTAAAGTGGTCTCTCCAGGAATCGAACCAGGGACACATGGATTTTCAATCCATTGCTCTACCAACTGAGCTAAGAGACCTTTCGTTAATTGAGTGGTGCAAAAGTAACAACTTTATCCTTATCATGCAAATCATTTGCAAACAAATTTTAACAATTTTAACAATATCACTGATTATCAGAGGCATTATTTTCCTCTTGCTGTATTTGCTCGCTCATTTCTTCTAAAACTGGCTTAATGGTACTCTCTGGTAATTCGCTAATTCGGATATACATCAACCCATCAATCGCATCATTAAAACTCGGATCTACATTGAAAGAAATTACTTTCGCATTCTGTTTAATATATTTTTTAATTAAAACCGGCAAACGCATCTCTGGCTCCAAATCATCGATAATCTTATCGAGCTTATTTAAATCAGATTCTACCTCATCGAAAAACAGATGCTTATCACGATCTTTTAATTTAACTTTAAACTCATGTTTGGGATGAATGTATTGTGCGACCGCAGAATCGTAATAATGTGAACGCATAAACTCTATCATGAGCGATTTTGAAAATTCCGAAAATTTATCGGAAATACTTACTCCACCCATCAAGAATTTATGCTCCGGATTTCTTAAACAAACATGTACGATTCCTCTCCACAAAAGAAAAAGTGGCAAAGGTTTCTGCTGATATTCCTCTGAAATATAGGCTCTTCCCATCTCGATAACTTTTCGAAAAAAGGGACGAAGCTCGGGGTCAAATTCAAAAAGGGAACTCGTATAAAAACCATCGATCCCGTGTTTTTTCATGACTTCACTCCCCAACGCCATGCGATATGCGCCAGCTAATTTCTTTGCTTGGCTGTCCCAAAGGAATAAATGGTGATAATGCTCATCGTATTCATCAAGATCAAACGGCATGTTGCTTCCCTCTCCTATTTTTCGAAAAGTAAGTTCACGCTGTCTTCCAATCTCACGCATGATGGATGGAATATCACTGTAAGGCGCAAAAAAGACTTCATAATTCCCATTTCGGAAAAGCATTTTATCGTCTTTACTGAGCATTTCGATTTCATTAATGATATCCTTTTCTGGAGTTTCATCAATAATATTCTGAACAACATTTGCTTCTTTTTTCAAAGAAAAATTAAGCTTCAGATTGGGAATATTTAAACGATCCGTAATCGATTTTCTTTTATCGTAATAAGACTTTAAAAGCTGAATTTTCTTTTGTAGGAAATCGCCCATTTCCTCTATGGAATCATGATCGAGTAGTACTTTTATAGAGACTGGTTTCCCGAGCCGTATGCGGATTGGCTTTTCTCTTTTATGCATCATTTCGGCAGGCAATAAAAGTGTTTGTAAATCCGGATGAAGCTTTGCCATTTGATAAAAAAAACGACTGTTCTTGGCATGGATATACATAGGAACCACCGGAACTTTTGCCATCTTAATTAACTTTAAAGCAGGTTTTTCCCATCTTTTATCCAGAACTTCGCCAAATTCGTTATTTCGGTTAGAAACTTCGCCAGCCGGGAAAATACCGATACAGCCACCATTCTCTAAATGTTTTAAAGACTCGCGCATTCCGGAGGAGCTGCTTCTAAGCTCTTTCCTATTTTCAAAAGGATTTACCGAAATCACATAAGGCTTCATCGGCTCAATTTTTTCTAATAAAAAATTTCCCATGATTTTGAAATCAGGACGAATCTCCGTTAGAATCTTGGTCATCAAAATTCCATCAATCGCACCCAATGGGTGATTGGATACCAAAATAAAAGGACCCGTTTTTGGAATCCTCTCTAGATCTTCCTCGAAAACAATATATTTTAAATCACGTTCCCGAACAAAAGAATCAAAAAAATCTTTTCCAATCTTATCTTTCAGAACGTCATATAATTTATTGACTTCATCAATTTTCGTCAACCGCATGGCTACAGAAGCTACAGGATTTTTTAGAAATCCCAATTTGCTTAAACCCGACGCCTTAATTAAATCACTTTTAGAAATTAAACTCATTGGAAATTAATTAGTTACAACTTGTATTGTTTTTTGCGAAATTTGTTCTATTAAAATATTTTTATCGCTATAGAATTTATTCAACTGCTCTAAATTAGCATTTCTTATGGTATAAAGTGAAACATCTTTTATAACCTCTGTGTCAAACTGCTCTTGAAGCTCCTGATTAAATTCCTCAACTGTACCATACATATCTTCTAAACAAAGATCTAAAGAAATTGCAGAATTCTGCATCAAAGAAATTTTGATTTTAGATTTAGCCAAAAGGGAAAATATTTGACTCAAATGCTCCTCTGCAATAAAAGAAAAATCGCGGGTTGCAACCCTCATCAAATGCTGATTTTCTTTTAAAATAAAGGATTCCTTCTGACTTCTTTCTTCGCTTGCTCCAACTTTGGTCCCCGAGTTTTTTGGTTCCAAAAAGGATTTCACATAAAAAGGAATATTCTTTTGTTTAAGCGGCTGCAGCGTTTTCGGGTGAATCACCGACGCACCGTAATACGCCATTTCTATCGCATCTTCATAAGAAATATGATCGAGCAAAGAAACATTTTCAAACTTTCTGGGATCGCCAGTCATCACTCCAGGGACATCTTTCCAGATCGTCATTGCTTCTGCATTGAGGCAATAGGCAAAAATTGCAGCCGAATAATCGGAACCTTCTCGTCCTAAAGTGACCGTGAAATTATTATCATCAGAACCAATGAAACCTTGTGTTACATAACAATTGCGTAGATCCAGCGAAGCCATTTTCTTCTCGGTTTCTTCCCAGTTAACATTTCCCTCGCGATAATTGCTATCGGTTTTAATAAAATCTCTGGCATCACACCAGCTATTTTCAAATTGAATATCATTCAAATATTCACTCAAAATTTTAGACGATATCAACTCGCCACAACTTACCACTTGATCGTACACGAAATTATAATTCGGAGATTTATTTCTTCTTAAAAAAGATTCTATATCACCAAAAAAGACAGATATTTCTGCAAAAACAGGATGGTTATCTGGGAACAAATCTTGAGAAATCAGCAAATGATTTTGCTTTACCTTTTCAATTTCAGCTTGATAATCCGTTTTGGCAAAATAGTTTTCAACAACTTTCTCTAAAGCATTCGTGGTCTTTCCCATTGCCGAAACCACGAGGATACAACTCGAAAAACCCTGCGTCTCTAAAACTTGTGCTACATTTTTTACACTTTGCGCATCTTTTACCGATGCACCTCCAAATTTAAAAACCTTCATCTAAAAACTTCAATATCAATAATTTAACCTCATCAGAGAACATCTCTGCGTACAATATCAGGGGTCAAAATTATTAATTATCAACGAATAAAAAAAACTTGGATTCATATTAAAAATCACAATTAAAAAATAATACCTTTCCAATAATTTTTGCACAAGCTTTTTTTAG
>NZ_JBAVFG010000020.1:0-9410 GCF_049588135.1 Kaistella sp.
CTTTAGTGCCTGTACTTTCCCATTTATTATTGAATAAAAACGTCCGCGAAAAGAAAAATATTTTTGTAGAATTTTGGGAACGAATCGTAGGGAAAGGGCTGGCATTTACTTTTAGAAATAAAAAAATAAGTTTATTGGTTTCTTTAGCATTTTTGGCAGTAACACTTTTTTCTGCACGCTTTTTAGGAACCGAATTTTTGCCACCGCTGAATGAAGGTGCACTGTGGGTAACCGCAGAAATGCCGATGAGTATCAGTTTAAAAGAATCTTTGAAAAAGACAGATCAACTTAAAAAAACGCTGAGAAGTTTTCCTGAAGTAACCGATGTGTTGTCGCTAACGGGCAGAAGTAATGATGGAACCGATCCTAACGGTTTTGGGTTTGTGCAGTTTGATGTGAAACTTAAACCAAAAGAAAAATGGACGAGAAAAATCACAATGGATGGTCTTATTGATGAAATGGATGGAAAACTAAAACAATATCAAGGGATCACTTATAATTATTCGCAACCGATTTCCGATAACGTTGCCGAAGCTGTTGCAGGTTTTAAAGCAGAAAATGGAGTGAAGATTTATGGTGATAATTTGAATACTTTGGATAAATATGCCAAACAAGTGTATGATATTCTGAAGGATGTGAATGGTGTTAAAGAGCCTGGTATCATTAAGAATATTGGTCAGCCAGAACTGAGTGTTATTTTGGATCGAGAAAAAATGGCACAATACGGGGTGGCGCTCTCTGATGCACAATCTGTGTTGGAAACCGCATTTGGTGGGAAAACTGCTTCGGAACTTTTTGATGGTGAAAGAAAATTCGATATCAGAATTCGGTATGCAGATGAATATCGAAAAGATGAAAATGATCTCGCTTCATTGATGGTTCCTACCCAAGAAGGAACTTTAATTCCACTAAAAGAAATCGCAAATATTCATCAAGATAATGGTGCCGCATTTATATACAGAGACAATATTCAAAGATATATCGGTATTAAATTTTCAATCAGAGACCGAGATTTGGGAAGCACGATTGCTGATGCAAAGGAGAAAATCGATCAAATTAAACTTCCGCAAGGATATTCAATTGGCTGGACCGGGCAATTTGAAAATCAGGAAAGGGCAACCAAGCGTTTAACAGAAGTTGTACCAATTAGTCTAGTAATGATTTTCTTCCTTTTATTTATTTTATTTGGAAATTTAAAGGATTCTCTACTGGTTTTGGCGAATGTGCCTTTTGCATTAATCGGTGGAATCATCGCTTTGCACATGACAGGTATGAACTTTGGGATTTCCGCAGGAGTAGGATTTATCGCTCTTTTTGGGATCTGTATTCAGAACGGAGTTATTCTTCTCTCAGAATTTCACCAAAACATTAAGGCTGGAATGGATGTTGCTGCCGGAATTTTAGAAGGCGTGAAAGTAAGAACCAGACCTGTGGTCATGACTGCGATGATGGCTTCGGTCGGATTGTTACCTGCTGCACTTTCCACAGGAATTGGTTCAGAATCGCAAAAACCGTTGGCAATTGTCATTATTGGTGGATTGGTTACGGCGACCGTTTTGACTCTTTTAGTTTTCCCAATTATCTTCTGGATTTTCAATAAAACTAAAAAATCAGAGCAGTTTTATGAAAATTAAAAGAATTAACAAAAATTTAATTCTTTAATTTTATGAAAGATAATTTTAGGAGAAATCAAATATGATAAAGGATTAGGAGTGCTTGAGAATGATCAATCTTTATCGAAATTGATCAAAAAAGGAGAAATGTTTTTACAAAATTATTTTATAGATTTTCTCAAATAAATATTTTTCCGTAAATTTGCACTCCGGTATTTCGCTATATAATAGGATGGTGTAAATCAATATTTTTGAATGTTCAACTTTTTTTCTAAAAAAGGTTTTCAATATTCAAAAAATGACTATATTTGCGCACCGAAAAAATGAATAATTAATTAAATAAATATTTAAATCATGGCAAAGGAAACGTTTAATCGTAACAAACCACACTTGAACATTGGTACCATCGGTCACGTAGACCATGGTAAAACTACACTTACTGCAGCAATCAGTAAGGTGTTATCTGATAAAGGATTCGGAACAGCTAGAGATTTCTCTACAATTGATTCTGCACCAGAAGAAAAAGAAAGAGGTATTACCATTAATACTTCACACATTGAATATGAAACTGCAAACAGACACTATGCTCACGTAGATTGTCCAGGTCACGCCGATTATGTAAAAAACATGGTTACTGGTGCTGCGCAAATGGATGGAGCTATTTTAGTAGTAGCTGCTACAGACGGACCAATGCCTCAAACAAGAGAGCATATCCTTTTATGTCGTCAGGTAAATGTACCTAATGTACTTGTTTTTATGAACAAAGTAGATATGGTAGATGATGCTGAGTTATTAGAATTAGTAGAAATGGAAGTTAGAGATCTTCTTTCTTCTTATGAATATGATGGTGATAACGCTCCAGTAATCCAAGGATCTGCTTTAGGTGGATTGAACGGAGATCCTAAGTGGGTAGCGAAAATTGAAGAATTAATGGATGCTGTTGATTCTTGGATTGCGCTTCCAACTAGAGATGTTGATAAAACTTTCTTGATGCCAATTGAAGACGTTTTCTCTATTACAGGTAGAGGTACTGTTGCAACTGGTAGAATCGAAGCAGGTGTAATTAATACTGGAGATCCAGTAGATATCGTAGGTATGGGTGATGAGAAGTTAACTTCTACTATTACCGGTGTTGAGATGTTTAGGAAAATCTTGGACAGAGGTGAAGCAGGTGATAACGTAGGTCTATTGTTGAGAGGTATTGAAAAAACCGACATCAAAAGAGGTATGGTAATCGCTAAGAAAGATTCAGTGAAGCCACACAAACAATTCAAAGCAGAGGTTTATATCCTTTCTAAAGAAGAAGGTGGTCGTCATACTCCATTCCACAACAAATACCGTCCACAGTTCTATGTAAGAACTACAGACGTTACAGGTGAGATTTTCTTGCCAGAAGGGGTAGAGATGGTAATGCCAGGTGATAACATTTCTATTACAGTAGAATTGTTACAGCCAATCGCTCTTAACGTAGGTCTTAGATTTGCGATCAGAGAAGGAGGTAGAACAGTTGGTGCTGGTCAGGTAACTGAAATCCTTGATTAATTTCTGAAAATATAATAAAGGTTCCGTAGGGAAACTTACGGAACCTTTTTTAATCTACGGGCATCGTCCAATGGTAGGATACCGGTCTCCAAAACCGTTGATCAGGGTTCGAGTCCTTGTGCCCGTGCAAATAAAAGATAATGAGTTTAGTAGATTTTATTAAAGGTTCTTATACCGAATTCAAAGACAAAGTAGAGTGGCCAAAATGGCCTGAGTTGCAATCATCTACCATAGTAGTAACTATTGGTACTGTGTTGCTGGCTATTTTTACTTTTGGTGTAGATTCATTGTTCAGTAAATCTATTGCGAATATGATATCGCTCTTTGTCAATCTGTTCAATTAAAATTATTTTCCCAAAATGAGTGACTTGAAGTGGTATGTTCTGAAATCCATCAGTGGACAGGAAAATAAGGTAAAAGCCTATATTGAGAACGAAATGAAGCATTATGGCTTAGAGGATTTCGTAACTCAAGTAGTCATTCCTATGGAAAAAGTAATCCAAATTAGAAATGGTAAAAAGGTGCCGAAAGAAAAACCTTATTACCCAGGTTACTTAATGGTAGAGGCAAATCTTGTAGGAGAGGTTCCTCATATTATTAAAAATATACCTGGAGTTATTTCTTTTTTGAGTTCAACCAAAGGAGGAGATCCTGTACCGATGCGTAAGTCAGAAGTGAATAGAATGCTTGGTAGAATGGATGAGCTTTCTGAGTTCGCAATTGAATCAGCAATTCCTTTCGTAGTAGGAGAAAACGTAAAAGTAATCGACGGACCTTTCAATGGTTTCAACGGTACGGTAGAAAAACTATACGAAGACAAAAAGAAAATCGAAGTTTCTGTAATGATTTTCGGAAGAAAAACACCAATGGAACTCAGCTATATGCAAGTAGAAAAGGTGTAAATACTGGTTTCGTTTTTAAAGAACGATAAAGTATTTATTAAAAAAATAAACTGAAGTAGATTATCTGCTTCAGTTTTTTTGTGTAAAATTTTTCGCATTCAGTTGTGAGATTTGGAATCAAGGATAAAACTTGGGGAGAAAAAATAAATTGATTGAATGCAAAATGAATCAACGTTCTTGCAAATACTATTTTCCGATTTTTTGCTGACCCATGTTATGATTTTTTAACAATGCAATCGTTTGTTATGATCATCTTGAATTCATCTACTACCATAATGGATAATAGTAGAAGGTATTTTAAAGCTATTTGTCTTTGAATAAAAACAATATAAATTCAGATGTCCCCAATTTTTCAATAAAATAATAGGTATTTAATATAAATCCTTTCGGAATTCGTGAAAACAGCAAATTAAAAGTAGTTATTGCCCTCTGTCACTGGATAGTTTTTCTTAATATCGTAAAACTTAATTAACTTAAATTTTATTTAAAATGAAAAAAACTCTATTCGCTGTGGCGATTTTAGGATTTATGATTAGCATCAATGCACAGAAATCCGTTCCCTTTTCTAATAAATTGAAAGTAGAAAATCATGCAATTGATCTTTCGAAGAAAACCGAAGCTTATAAAAAATTATTGTCTAAATCTTCTTTAAATACTTTTTCTAATTCAGCACAAAATATAAATTTTACAAACAAAGGTTTTGATGCTAAAAATTTTGGAGGGACTCCTTCTGGTCTAATTACCGCAGCGGGTTGGCAGCAACTTATTGATGGAGCTGATAATTCGAAACAACTCATTCAGGAAGATTATGCTTTCGGAGCAAATGCGCACGTTTCGATTAAATTATTAAATCCGAATACAACCATCCAAAAGGAGCTTACCGTTTCGATTCCGCAAACTGCCAATTTTTATGGTCTTCAACGGAAAACTTCAAAATTTAATTTTAAAGGAAACACTAAAATGAAATTTTTCATGTTTATTCATTATTTTGAAGGTGGGGAGGGTCCTGATTTTCAAAAAAATGCTGTTTGGATGATTGATGAAGATGGTGCAATTCTAAAAAAATTTGAAGACACTATTCTTGTCGAGTTAATTCATAATACAGATGGTTCTGCAAATGTTGTAACCTATAACGATGATGATACTACGGTGAATATTGCTGTTTATGACGCAGCATTAAAGGAAATTGCAACGAAACAGTTTGATTCAGAATTAATCAATTTCTTTAACGGTACTCCTCTTGCTTTCATGGATGTTGATGGAGAACCGAAAATTGTATTGGCACATTATGAGAAATTATTCATGGATAATAGTACGATGGAAGTAACGCCAGATAATCATTTGGTGATTGAAATGTACAATCAGAATTTAACTTTAGAGAAACAAACCAAAATTTCTTTGCCTGCTTATGAACAAGATTCGTATGTTTTCGGAATGGTAGAATATGGAGTGTTTTATGATAATTATAAATATGACATTACCAAACATGTCTTTAATGCAGACGATAAATATGAGTTTTTGTATGGAATCAATTATTTTGATTTAATGCAAGATCGGTCATGGAGTAATTATTTTGTTGCAGATGAACAAGGAAATACCCTGAAATCTTTAGAAGATGGAATATTGAGTCTTAATCCTATGAAGGAAATTGCGGGGCAAGAAGACCAAGTGTCATTTATATTGTCCGATGAAGAAGGAAATCAGTCCATCAAGATGTTCGATATTCCAAGTTGGCAAACGGTGAAAGAATTCTCGGCAGTGTATAATGGTGAGTTAATTTCTGGGTATTATAACAGAATCCCAACTGCAGGAAGCTATCAATTCCTTATTGCCCTCGGTGAACCAGTTTTGGAAGGAAACGATTATTTTGGGGTGATCAATAAATATACACCAACGGGCGAACTTACTGGAAAAGTCAAATTAAATATTGGTGCAGAACCACTTAATTTTACCCCACTTCTTTATAGCACCCTCTTGGAACCAAAATTATTTGATGCAGATGATATGATGGAGTATAATTATGTATATATGTTCAAATATCCGGGGAATAATTTGGTTTACAACTCATTTAATGTTGCTAAAGAAAATAGCAATACCATTTTTACAGCAAACGGTGATGAAACCAAAGGAAACGTTATCGGTAGCGGCTTTTTGGTTGACAACAATGATCACGCATATAAAATGGGAGTTCTTTACGGAGACTTTAGCCAGGTTATTAAGACAACTGAGTTTTTTGATATCCCATTTGAGGTTTTAGCGACAAGCGATGTTTCTAAAAACATTATCAAATCTTATACAGATAAAATCAAACAAATCATTGGATTTACGGAGAAATTAGCTTCTTACAAAGTGTACAGTATGTCGGGTACAGCCGTTACACAAGGTAAAAATGCTAAAGAAATAAGCACATCAGGCTGGGTGAAAGGCATGTATTTAATACAATATATCACTGAAAATAATACTACCGGAGTTGCAAAAGTGATGATTCAGTAATTTGTATTTCGGAATTACCGCAAAAAAAATCGTGATTATTGATTAAGGAAATTAGTAAGTAATCCCGATCGACCCAATATGCAAGAGAAAGAATCAACTTATTTGATTCTTTCTCTTTGTTTTTTTATGTTTTGTGAGACAATTTTTTAAAAATGAAATTATAATAATGTTCTCTAAGATGAAGATTTCTAATCAAATATTTTGGGTGAAAAAGGTAACCGTAAAAGTTTCAAAATAATTTCAAATAATTTGGATACTCTACTCGCAGGCTCGAAAGAAATTTAGATCTTGGTCATCACTTCAAGGTAAGAAAAATAGTTAAACAAAGTAATTGTTACTGCCAAATCTATTTAAGAAGTCTCTTTTAAAAGGTAACTCTTTTAATTAATTGAAAATTATCATTAAAAATCAATACCTTACCTATTGTGTAATCAAAATTTATTCTTAATTTTGCAGTCCGAAATGTAAAGTTGTGTTTTATCGCACCTCGTTACAGATTTATAAATGCTTCCACATTCATAAATTATTTAATTTTTTAAAAAATCAAAATGGCTAAAAAAGTCTTTAAAATGGTGAAGCTCCAAGTAAAAGGAGGAGCAGCTAATCCATCTCCACCAGTAGGTCCTGCATTAGGTTCTGCAGGGGTGAACATTATGGAGTTTTGTAAGCAATTTAACGGAAGAACTCAAGACAAACCGGGACAAGTTTTACCTGTAGTAATTACAGTATTCGAAGACAAATCTTTTGAATTCGTTATTAAAACTCCACCAGTTGCAATCCAACTTTTAGATGCTTCTAAGCAGAAAAAAGGTTCAGGGGAGCCAAACAGACTGAAAGTAGGTGCTGTATCTTGGGCTCAAGTAAGTAAAATTGCTGAGGATAAAATGGTAGATCTTAATTGCTTTACTATTGACGGAGCCCTTACTATGGTTGCAGGAACTGCAAGATCTATGGGATTGAGAGTAACAGGAACTAAACCAACTAACGCTTAAAACTTATAGATATGGCAAAATTAACTAAAAAGCAAAAAGAAGCTTTAAGCAAAATAGAAAAAAACAAAATTTACTCTCTTGACGAAGCATCTGCTTTGGTAAAAGAAGTAAACTTTGCAAAATTTGACGCATCTGTAGATATCGCAGTTCGTTTAGGTGTTGATCCTAGAAAAGCGAACCAAATGGTAAGAGGAGTAGTTTCCCTTCCACACGGTACTGGTAAAGATGTAAAAGTTTTGGCTTTGGTAACACCTGATAAAGAAGCAGAAGCGAAAGAAGCTGGTGCTGATTATGTAGGTCTTGACGAATATTTACAGAAAATAAAAGAAGGTTGGACTGATGTTGACGTTATCGTTACCATGCCAGCTGTTATGGGTAAATTAGGTCCATTGGGTAGAATCTTAGGACCAAGAGGTCTAATGCCAAACCCAAAATCTGGAACTGTAACTATGGATATTGGTAAAGCAGTATCTGAGGTAAAATCAGGTAAAATCGATTTTAAAGTTGATAAATACGGAATCATCCACGCTGGAATTGGTAAAGTGTCTTTTGACCCGGCTCAAATTAGAGAAAATGCTTCTGAATTAATTCAGACATTAATCAAATTGAAACCAACTGCGTCGAAAGGTGTTTATGTGAAAAGCATTTACTTGTCTTCTACCATGAGTCCAGGTATTGCAATTGATACTAAATCTGTAAACTAAAATCTGTAAGACAATGACAAAAGAAGATAAAGTATTAGTAATACAAGAATTAAAAGATGTACTACAAGACGCGAAAGTGGTTTATGTAGCAAGTCTAGAAGGAATGAATGCTGCTGCGACTTCAGATTTTAGAAGACAAGCATTTAAACAAAATATCACTGTAAAAGTTGTAAAAAACACTTTACTACAAAAAGCATTGGAGCAAATTGAAGGAGTAGATTACTCTGAAATGTTCCCTACTTTCAAAGGTAACTCCGCTTTAATGATTTCTGAAACAGCTAATGCTCCGGCAAAGTTGATTCAAGGATTCCGAAAAAAAGCAGAAGTTCCAGCTTTGAAATCTGCTTATTTACAAGAAACATTCTATGTTGGTGACGAAAACTTGGCTACACTTGTAAGCATCAAGTCTAGAGAAGAAATGATTGGTGAAATCATCACATTACTTCAATCTCCACTTAGAAATGTACTTTCTGCACTTCAAAATAAAGATGAAGCAAACGGAAATGCTGAAGAAGCTGCTCCAGTTGCAGAAGAAACCCCAGCTGCAGAAGCTGCTCCAGAAGCAAGTGCTGACGCTACCGATGCACCTAGTGCAGAGTAATTAGACTCAAAAAAAATCAAATAAATCGTTCAACAATTAAAACATTATTAAAATGTCAGATTTAAAAAACTTAGCGGAAACGCTTGTAAACTTAACCGTTAAAGACGTAAATGAATTGGCTGCTATCCTTAAGGATGAGTACGGAATCGAACCAGCTGCTGTAGCTGTAGCTGCTGTTGCAGGTGCAGGAGAAGCTGTTGAAGAAAAAACAGAATTCGATGTAATTCTTAAAGCTGCAGGTGCTTCTAAATTAGCAGTTGTAAAACTAGTTAAAGATTTAACTGGTGCAGGTCTTAAAGAAGCTAAAGATATGGTAGATGGTGCTCCAACTGCTATTAAAGAAGGTGTTTCTAAAGACGAAGCTGAAGCGTTGAAAAAACAATTAGAAGAAGCTGGTGCTGAAGTAGAATTGAAATAATTCTTCATCAACCTTATCATAAAGCCGTTTCCTTTTGGAAGCGGCTTTTTTTTATCTGAAATTTTGCTACGTGGTGCTTTGGTTTTCTGAAAATTATGGTATTTGTGTTCATCTCGATTTATTTCGACAATGATCTGTGGAGTTG
>NZ_JBAVFG010000021.1:0-2281 GCF_049588135.1 Kaistella sp.
ACGCAGACATTCAATCCAGAGAAAAGAAAATGCAGGATTCTGAAAAAAGAATCAAAGACAAAGAACAAAAACTCAATGACGAATTGAGTAAAACAGGAAAGTTAGAAAAAGACCTTGACCGTCAAATTGCAGACTACAGTAAAAAACATGAAATTCTTGAAAGAAAACAACAGGAATTAGATACGGTAACTGCTCAGAAAGTAGAAATTTTAGAGAGAATTTCAGGATATTCTGCTGAAGATGCAAAGAATGAATTGGTAGAAGCTTTAAAAGCAGAAGCCAAAACAAGAGCTCAAGCGCATGTTCAAAACATTATGGCTGAAGCGCAATTGAATGCGAAACAAGAAGCTAAAAAAATAGTTATTCAAACGATTCAAAGGATCGGAACAGAACAAGCTATTGAAAATTCGGTTTCTGTATTCAATATCGAATCTGATGAAGTTAAAGGAAGAATTATTGGTAGAGAAGGTAGAAATATCCGTGCTTTAGAAGCTGCTACAGGAGTAGAAATTATTGTTGATGATACGCCGGAAGCAATTTTACTTTCATGCTTCGATCCGGTAAGAAGAGAGATTGCAAGACTTTCCCTTCACCGATTGGTTACCGACGGTAGAATTCACCCGGCGAGAATCGAAGAAGTGGTAGATAAAACCAAAAAAATGATTGAAGAAGAAATCATTGAAGTTGGAAAAAGAACAGTGATTGATTTAGGAGTTCACGGACTTCACCCAGAATTGGTGAAAATCGTGGGGAGAATGAAATTCCGTTCTTCTTATGGACAAAACTTATTGCAGCACTCGAGAGAAGTTGCGAATATCGCCGGAACAATGGCGGCAGAATTGGGACTTAACGTTAAGTTAGCCAAAAGAGCAGGTTTACTTCACGATATTGGAAAAGTACCGGAACAGGAATCAGAATTGCCACACGCCCTCTTAGGAATGCAGTGGGCAGAGAAATACGGTGAGAATCCAGAGGTTGTTAACGCAATTGGTGCTCACCACGATGAGGTAGAGATGACCACTTTATTATCGCCGATTATTCAGGTTGCCGATGCGATTTCTGGAGCAAGACCAGGCGCAAGAAGACAGGTCTTAGAGTCATATATTCAAAGATTAAAAGACTTAGAAGCAGCGGCATTAAGTTTCGACGGTGTTTCTAGCGCTTATGCAATCCAAGCAGGAAGAGAACTCCGTGTAATGGTAGAAAGCGGAAAAGTGAATGATGACCAATCATCTCAACTTTCTTACGATATCTCTGAAAAAATTCAAAATGAATTAACGTATCCAGGACAGGTTCGTGTAACGGTAATCCGTGAAACCAGATCTGTGAATATTGCGAGATAACCGTTAAAAATATTTTATTAAAAACTCCTTTCAGTGATGAAAGGAGTTTTTTTTGTGATTTGAAATATACAGTAAAACCTTCTTTTGGTGTCCATTGTCATGTCATAGAATAGCATCCCAAAGTCACCTCCTAGCCATTCCCTAGTCATCCCCCACGATAAAGCATCAGAAAGGCACTTACTAACAATCGGATATTCGGTTGTTTTCGGCAAATCCATCCCTTTTCGGCAAATCCGGCAAAAACAGCCTTTATATCGGCACGAACACTTGCTTGGAGTGATTTTAAATGCCCTGCAGTTGATGATAGGCTAAATGTTTTTGCTCACGAATTTTATTTTTTCAGTAGTGTTAGGGAAACAATTGGGCATAAAAAAGCCTCCTGATTATGGACAAGAGGCGACCCAAATGTTTTCACAACGGAATAATCCTTATTGTGAATTGCTTTTTAAATTATTGAGACAAATGTATAAATTATTTTTTTAACTAGTTTACGGATTCCCGTATTTTTCTCTAAAATCTTTTTATTAATTTAGGGAATTATAAAAAACAGCTATGAAAAAAACAATACTTGGGTTGGATTTGGGAACTAATTCGATTGGTTGGGCATTAGTTCAGCAGGATTTTGAAAATAAAAAAGGAGAAATTCTCGGCATGGGAAGCAGGATAATTCCGATGACTCAGGATGTGATGGATAATTTTGGTGGTGGAAAACCAACTTCAACTCAAACTTCTGAAAGAACTGGTTACAGAGGAGTAAGAAGATTACGGGAAAGATTTTTGTTAAGAAGAGAGCGACTTCATCGGGTTTTAAATATTTTAGGTTTTTTGCCTGAACATTATGCTTCCCAAATTGATTTTGAAAAACGTTTCGGGAAATTTAAAAATGATTTAGAACCTAAATTGGTTTACGATAAAAACGATTTTCTTTTCAAGAAATC
>NZ_JBAVFG010000022.1:0-3465 GCF_049588135.1 Kaistella sp.
CTTTTTGGGTAGATACTTTTCAGAATATTTCGAAAACGAATGCAATATTCTAAAGAAGAAATCCTAAATTTGAATTCATTTCTGGCTTCATAGTTCAACGGATAGAACAAAAGTTTCCTAAACTTTAGATCCGGGTTCGATTCCCGGTGAAGCTACTTTCTTGATGAGTAATGAGTAATTTACGACCCATTATACTTATTTCTTATCCACCACAATTCTGTCTTTTCTATTCGCCAATTCCCATGCGGTTGCGAATACCAATTGCGTTCGTTTTCTCAAAGCAACATAATCGATTTTATCTGGCGTATCACTTGGTTTATGATAATCTTCGTGAATTCCATCAAAATAAAAAATCACTGGAACCCCATTTTTGGCAAAGTTGTAATGATCTGATCGATAGTACAATCGGTCTTTATCATTCGGATCATCGTATTTGTAATTCAGTTCTAAATTGACGGTTTCTTTATTTGCCTGTTCATTAATTTTCTTTAATTCAGAACTCAACATTTCCGAACCGATTACATATACGTAATCTTTTCCGCAGTTAGCTGCATCACATCTTCCAATCATATCGATATTTAAATCTACCATTGTATTTGCCATTGGGAAAATCGGGTGATCTGCATAATATTTCGAGCCTAAAAGTCCATGTTCTTCTCCCGTAACATGTAAAAATAAAATCGACCGTTTCGGACCATTTCCAGATTTTTTAGCCATTTGAAACGCTTTCGCTATTTCCAGAACAGCAACTGTTCCACTTCCGTCATCATCGGCTCCGTTATAAATTTCTCCATTTTTCATTCCGATATGATCGTAGTGGGCAGAAATCACAATAATTTCTTCTGGTTTTTCTGAACCTTCGATAAAGGCTAAAATATTTTCTGATTCTGGCAAATTCCCTCTTCTTCCACTTAAGGCTTCTTTCGGGATAATCTGGTAATAAGAAGACATTGATTTCGGATGAAAAATTCCCATTTTCTGATATTGTTCAATCAAATATTTTCCGGCTTTTTTCTGACCTTCACTTCCCGTATCTCGTCCTTCCATTTCATCTGAAGCAACAATATAAAGATTCGTTTTCAATTCATCAGAGGTAATCGATTCATACGATTTTTTAAACGGCGAACCCGAATAAGAAAGATTGGCGGCACAACTTTGTAAAAGTACAAATGCAAGTGGAAGTAATAAATACTTAGAGTTTTTCATGTGTATATTTTTTTGGAAAGTTAAATATAGGTTTAATTTTTAAATCAACCATTCTTATTTAGGCAGATATTTCAGTCCTCCGTTCTTACTATTTTCTCCTCCGTTTTTCCCTCGCAAAAAAAATAAATTTCATTCTGGTCGGGTACTGATGAAATTTTTTCAACAATGCCGTTCAAAACCAATTCTTTCGCACTAGAATGTTTCACTTAGCCTTCCATTGCTCAATTCTGTAATTGTTATCTTTTATAAAAAAAACACTTATTTTTGCAGGAAAGAACCAATTATGCTGCTTATCGATTCGCCGTCTCAGAATGCTTATTTTAATATCGCCTCCGAAGAATATTTACTCAAGCATTTTCCGACCGAGGATATATTTCTGTTATATGTAAATGCTCCCTCCATTATTGTGGGAAAATTTCAGAATACTTTGGCAGAAATAAATTTGGATTATGTAAACGAAAAAAACATCAAAGTCGTGCGGCGCATGTCTGGTGGCGGAACAGTATATCATGATTCTGGCAACCTGAATTTTTCCTTTCATACCCTTCTGGGTCAACATGATTTCATGGATTTTTCTATTTTTACGCAACCAGTTCTTACACTGCTGAATGCTCACGGTGTTCCTGCCGTATTACAAGGTCGCAACGATTTACTGGTAGATGGTAAAAAATTCAGTGGTAATGCTAAGCTCGCTAGACATGGCAAAATGATTCAACATGGCACCATTCTCTTGAATTCGGAAATGGAAGTATTGGGAGAAGCCCTGAAAGTAAACCCCCTTAAATTCATTGATAAAGCCATAAAATCCAATCGCTCACGCGTAACAAACCTCATCGACTATTTACCGAAAGATACAACAACCAACGAACTAAAACAGTGGCTTACAGAAGAAATTATAAAAAATAATCCTACTGCACAACGCTATGAATTTACCGAAGAAGATTTAGATGGGATTGAAAAACTAATGACCGAAAAATATGAAACTTGGGATTGGAATTTCGGATTTTCACCGAACTACAATTTTAAGAAAGCAATAAAAATACCCGCGGGGTTTATTGAAGTCCATTTGGATGTGGTACATGGTATTATTGAAAAAACGAAAATTTTCGGTGACTTTTTTGCATCAAAACCCATTGAATTATTAGAAGAGCAGCTCATCGGTCAGAAACATGAAATCATTAATTTGGAGCATATCTTATCTTCTTTAAACTTAACCGAATTTTTCGGAAAGGTAACCCTAGAAGAGATTTTGGAAGGATTTAAATAATGCTGGAATATTTTTTTCAGGCTAAATTTATCGAGGTATTCAAAAGTTCAAAAAAAACATAAAAAAAACCTCTGTTAATCAATGATTACAGAGGTTTTTGGTACCCGGTGCCGGAATCGAACCGGCACATCTTGCGATACTAGAGTTTGAGTCTAGCGCGTCTACCAATTCCGCCAACCGGGCTTTTTTTAATTGGTGTGCAAATATAGAATTATTTTTTATTTAAGCAAAATTATTTGCTGATTTTTTTTCATCACTTTACCCAAGAGCAAATAAATTGGGTTGTAAATATTTTAAACAACAGACCACGAAAAAGATTTGTCTTTAAATCGTCCAATGAAGTACTCGCACAAAAACTGAACAAAAGCGATAATGTTGTATTTATAACTTGAATCTGCCATTAATAAAAAACTCTTCTTTAATAATATGCAAAAGTTGAAGTGAGAAGATTAAATTAGAGACTAAATAAAAAAGCTCCTTTCGTAGCTAATCATGATCGGAAGATTTTCTTCCGACCATGACTACTTCTTTCGAAGCTTTTTTTATTTGAGATTTACTTGACTACTTTGATGTCTATCGCAGAAAGTCCTTTTGGAGATTTTTCAATTTCAAAGGAAACTTTATTACCTTTCTTTACCATTTCTTCACAATTATTGCTGTGGAAAAAAATGTTTTCTTTGTTTTTATCTTCGGTAATAAAACCATACCCTTTTTCACTTAAAAAAGTAATGATTCCTGATTTTATAGGGTTTTCAGCTTCAATTGGAGCTGCACCTAACTGAATGTTGTCCAGTTCAATATTGTTTTCATTGTTTCTATCAGGAGGCGTGCTTGTAAATTGCCCGTTGATATCGACGTACATAATCATGTCGTCTAAACCTTTTCCTTTATCATTGCTTTCTTTGCGCTCCTCACGGCGCATCGCTTTTTCTTTTTGCTTCTGAAGTTTTTTCTTAAAGTTTTCTTTTTTGGAGAAAGAATCCGCCATATAT
>NZ_JBAVFG010000023.1:0-6129 GCF_049588135.1 Kaistella sp.
AACAGAAATCGCAAAATTTATTGTAGAAAATGTTCCGAATATCGACCAAATCCGAATGGTTTCTTCAGGAACGGAAGCTTGTATGAGCGCAATTCGTTTGGCACGTGGATTTACCAAAAGAGATAAATTCATCAAGTTTGAAGGTTGTTATCACGGGCATTCCGATTCGTTTTTAATAAAAGCGGGAAGCGGCGCGGCAACTTTTGGTAATCCAAATTCGCCAGGCGTAACTGCAGGAACAGCAAAAGATACTTTGCTTGCGAGATATAACGATATTGAACAAGTTGAAGATTTGTTCCGTCATAATCAAGGTGAAATTGCTGCAATTATTGTAGAACCAGTTGCCGGAAATATGGGTTGCGTTTTGCCGGAAAATAATTTCCTTCAAAAACTGAGAAAATTGTGTGACGAAAACGGAGCGCTTTTGATTTTCGATGAAGTAATGACTGGTTTCCGTCTAGCATTTGGTGGCGCGCAAGAAATTTTCAATGTGAAAGCCGATTTGGTAACTTACGGAAAAGTAATTGGTGGTGGACTTCCAGTCGGTGCTTTTGCCGGACGAAACGAAATTATGAATTGTCTTTCCCCGAAAGGCGACGTTTACCAAGCCGGAACTTTAAGTGGAAATCCTTTGGCGATGAGAGCGGGTTTAACGACTTTGCAACTCATTAAAAATGATGAAAATTTCTACCAAAACATCAATAAAACGACAGAAACATTAGATTTCGAAATCGGAAAAATTTTAAATTCTAAAAATATCGAACACCGAATCAACCGAAAAGGGTCGATGATGAGCATATTTTTCCACATCAATGCGGTTTCTAATTTCGATGAAGCGGCGAATGCCAATCATGCTTTATTCAATAATTTTTTCCATCAGTTATTAGAAAAAGGAATTTATTTGCCACCGAGCGGTTACGAAACCTGGTTTATTTCTGATGCGATAAAAGAAAAAGAAATCGATAGAACCTTGGAAGTTATTAGAAATTTCGAGTATTCTTAAAAAAATAAATCCGCTTCAAATTTTACTGAAGCGGATTTTTTTTGCTTTGAATTTTATTGCCACAAATTCACGAATAAAAATTCATTCGTGCTTTCGTGGCAATTTTTTAAGGTCTCGCTCTTTCATATTGATGCGGAAAAAAGCAATTTTCCTTAGTCTTAAATGAGTTTTGTATCGCCAAATAAGGGTTTCTCAAAATTTCTCGCGCCACCAAAATTAAATCTGCTTCTTCTTTTTCTAAAATTTCTTCCGCTTGTTCAGCAGTCTTTATAAGTCCAACAGCGCCGGTTTTTATTCCGGATTGTTTCTTAATTTCGGCAGAAAGTGGAACTTGATACCCATCAAACAAAGTGATTTTCGCACCGTGAATATTTCCGCCACTCGAAACATCAATTAAATCGACATTTTTATTTTTCAGAACTTCTGCTAATTTTACGCTTTCGATCAAATCCCAACCGTTTTCTGCATATTCCGTTCCCGAAATTCTTACAAATAAAGGATGGTTTTCATCGAGCAATTCATTCACCGCTTCCACGATTTCTACGAGAAAACGAATTCTATTTTCGAAACTTCCGCCGTATTCATCGGTTCTTACATTCGATAATGGTGATAAAAACTGGTGAATTAAATAGCCGTGAGCGGCGTGAATTTCGAATAAATCAAATCCTGCATCGAGCGATCTTTTTGCGGCTTCTTTAAAACTTTTAATTAAACTTTTAATCTCATTTAAAGTTAATTCATGCGGAATTCTTTCTTCTTCATGATAAGGAATTCCTGAAGGTGCAACGGTTTCCCAGCCTTCTTCCAAAGGAAGTTGTCTGCCATTCCAAGTTGAAGCTTTTCTTCCGGCATGTGCCAATTGAATTCCAATTTTGCTTTCCGAATTTTGATGAACGAAATCGACGATTTTTTTCAAACTTTGTGCTTGTTCGTCATTCCAAATTCCCATGCATTTGTGGGTAATTCGACCTTCCGGAACAACGCCGGTTGCTTCTACCATTATTAATCCGGTCCCACCTTGCGCACGACTTCCGTAATGAACGTAATGAAAATCGGTCGCAACACCATTTTCGCAAGAATACATACACATTGGCGACATGACCCAACGGTTTTTGATTTCGAGATTTCTAAATTTAATAGGGGAGTATAAAATCATTATTGTTTTATTAATGAACCAAAGTTACAAAATGAGTATTTCAATTGCGTACTCAAATTTAAAAATAGTCACTTCAAGTTTTGGGATTTATTTTCAGTTTGAGTGGTAATTCCGCCTAATCAAAGCTTTATCAATAACAGACTATGCAGTCTGAAAAAAAAGATATATCTTTACCTCCCCATTTTTTAATACATGCAAAAAGAACTTACCATAAATTTCGAATCTATCGAAAGTTACGATCACCTCGATAAGACCGAGAAAATACTTTTTGATAAAGCGATGCAAATCCGTGATTTAGCATATGCGCCTTATTCTGATTTTACCGTTGGCTGCGCGATTTTGCTCGAAAACGGAGAAATCGTTACTGGAAGCAATCAGGAAAATGCTGCTTATCCTTCTGGATTGTGTGCAGAAAGAACAACAATTTTTTATACCGGAGCTAATTTCCCGGAGGTGAAAATCAAAAAACTATTTGTAATCGGTGCACCGAGAAAAGCAATTTCTTCTGTTCCAATTCCACCTTGTGGTGCTTGCAGACAGTCGATTTTGGAATATGAATCCAAACAAAAGGAAGAAATAGAAATCTATTTTGCTTCACTTGGTGGTGAGATTTATAAAACAAAATCAATCCGCGAATTATTGCCTTTTTCTTTCGACGCTTCTTACCTTTAAACTTCAAAAAGATAGTTTGATAGCCTAGCTAATTCTGTTATCAATGGCGTGATTTTTTTTGATTTAAAGAACAATTTTATAATTTATTTTTAAAGAGAATGAGAATAGCAGCCATAGATATCGGAAGTAATGCAGCCAGACTGCTGATTAATGAAGTCACGGAACCCAAGAAAGGGAAACCCCAATTCACCAAACTCAATCTGCTCAGAATCCCCCTTCGTTTGGGAATGGACGTTTTTACGAATGGCGAAATTGGTTCCGAAAGAGAACAAATGGTCATCGACTCGATGAGTGTTTTCGGCAATTTGATGAAGATCTATAAAGTCGAACATTTCCGTGCTTGTGCAACCAGTGCAATGCGTGATGCCAAAAATGGTAAAGAGATCATTAAGCAAGTCAAGAAAATGTCTGGAATTGATATCGAAATTATTACCGGTGATCAGGAAGCAGCTTTGGTTTTTGAAAATCACGTTGCCGATGCGCTTGACAAAAGCAATGCCTATCTTTATATTGACGTCGGTGGTGGTTCTACGGAACTCATGTTCTATGAAAACGGGAAAATGGCATATGAGAAATCCATCAATATAGGAACGATTCGTTTATTAAATGGTTTGGTTCCTGATGATTTGTGGAAAGAAATGAAAGAAGAAATTCGAAAAAATATCAACAGCAAAAAACCGATTGTTGCGATTGGTTCGGGCGGAAACATCAACAAAATATTTTCGATGAGCAAAACGAAAGACGGCAAACCAATGTCAACTGCGTTTTTGAAAAAATATTACAAAGAGATGAATGAACTTACTGTCGCAGAAAGAATGAGCAAATTCGGGTTGCGAGAAGATCGCGCCGATGTTTTGGTTCCGGCTTTACAAATTTTCAATAATGTAATGAATTGGAGCGATATCGATAAAATATTTGTGCCGAAAATTTCGGTTGCTGATGGTTTAATTCACAGTATTTATGAAGGGTTGCAGACGAAGTAGAAGAGAGTTGTTTTAAAACTCATCATCGTCGTCGTCGTCTAAAAAGTTTAATTCGTCATCTCGTTGCTCGTAATCTTGGGAAATTCCAGGTGGATTAAAAAGTCCCCAATCATCAACGATAAAATGTTTTGGGTTAAAGTTGGAAACCCATTCGCGGAAAAGTAAACGAAATTCTTCTATTTGTCGTCTTACAATCAAATAATATTCCGCTTCCTCGAAACCAAACATTCTCAGGTTGTGATAAAGAACCATTAATTCTCGTGCACATTTTCTTATGATTGTGGCGTTTTCTATTTTTAAATCCCAAAGTTTTACGGCTTCTGCACCAGAGATTTTTGCTTGAATGGTGTAGATATTTTCCAGAATATGTTGTTTTGTAAATTGTAAATGTTCATTTTCTTCGGGAATTAAATCGGTTATGGTTTTAAGAGTTTGGTAAATTTCTTCAGATTTTTTGAAGAGTGGAGTTTCACGATATTTTTTCATGGTATTTGAGTTTGAATTTTATTTTTTCCCCAATTCAATCACTTCTAAATTTTCAATTTGATCGCCGTTGATTTCGAAACGCATCATCGTTCGCATTTGATGCCAACCGACTTTTCCCATCGCACCAGGATTTAGATGAAGCAATTTGTTTTTCTGGTCATACATTGCTTTCAAAATATGAGAATGCCCTGAAATAAATAGTTTCGGCGGATTTTCCTCGATTTCTTTTTTGGCTAAAGGCGTATATTTCCCAGGATAACCGCCGATATGAATCATCAAAACTTCCACATCTTCACATTTGAATCGCAGAACTTCGGGAAATATTTTTCTTATTTCTGTTCCGTCGATATTTCCGTAAACGCCGCGCAAAGGTTTGAGTTTTTCTAACTTTTCGATAACTTCTAAATTTCCGAAATCACCGCAATGCCAAATTTCATCGGCGTTTTTGGCATATTCTAAAATGCGTTCGTCGATATAGGAATGTGAGTCGGAGAGCAGTAATATTTTCATGTTATAAATTTCTGATTATTTTTTGAATTTTAGATGTTTGAAATGTCTTATTTTTTTGACAAAAATTTTAATACCGAAGCATGTTATTTTGAAATCTTCGTAGAAAAACTGCCCGAACTTTTAGCCCCGATTGTAATGGAAATCCTGGCATTGCGTACAATTTTTTTCTACAGATTACTTCACGTGGTTCGCAATGACAGATTGGAATGAAAAGCGGGACTGATCTTCGAACGTATTTCCCATTTTCCTGCTCCTAAAAAATCTGTAAATTTGCAGCCGATGAGATATTTTATTGAGTTTTCTTATAACGGTAAAAATTATTTTGGCTACCAAATTCAGCCCAACGAAATTTCTGTTCAGCAAGAATTAGAAAAAGCGCTTTCTACGATACTTCGCGAGAAAATTAAAACGACAGGAGCGGGGAGAACCGACACTGGCGTTCATGCGAAGAAAATTTTCGCGCATTTTGATACTGAAAAAGTGATTGGTGAAAATCTGGTGTACCAACTCAACAGTTTTTTGCCCGCAGATATTTCTATTTCGAGAATTTTTGAAGTGAAAGATGATTTCCATGCAAGATTCAATGCGACTTTCCGAACGTATGAATATTTTATTTCATTAGAAAAAAATCCTTTTGCGCAAGATTCTTCCTGGCAAATTTGGAAAAGAGATTTAGATATTAAGCGCATGAATGAAGCGTGCAAAATCCTTTTTGAGTACGAAGATTTCACGAGTTTTTCGAAATTACACACCGATAATAAAACGAATAATTGCAAAATTTATAAAGCGTTTTGGGAACAAAATGGTTCGGAATTGAAATTCACCATTTCCGCCGACAGATTTCTAAGAAATATGGTTCGAGCGATTGTCGGAACGATGGTTGAAATCGGCAATAGAAAAATAGAACCGTTGGATTTGCGACAAATAATTGAAGATAAAAACAGAAATTCCGCCGGAACGTCTGCTCCTGCGCAAGGTTTGTTTTTGGTTGATGTTGGTTATGATTTTTGAAAATGTGGTTTATTTTTGATTTGAATATTGAGTAAAGTTGTAGGAAAGTCGCGGAGCGACGCCCAATTGGTAGTGGCAGAAAAGAAAAATTTTAAAGAAGTCGCGGAGCGATATTCAATTGGTAGGCTGGAACGATGAATGTTAGAGTCGCGGAGCGACGAACTATTGGTAGAAAACGAAGAATAGAATAAAGCGCGTCGCGGAGCGACGACCAATTGGTTATAAAAGGTTTTTCAACATTATTTCCTAAAAAAATGATTTCCAGTTTTAAAAAACAACGATATATTTTCCTTGATTTTGCTAAATGA
>NZ_JBAVFG010000024.1:0-4252 GCF_049588135.1 Kaistella sp.
ACATAAACAACTGACAATCAGTTTTTTATAAGTTATTTTTCTTGTTTAATTATGCCATAAACTTTTCTTTATTTAATTTTTAAACAGGCTCTTTTAATTTATCTGAAATTTCAGGATACCTTTTAAGATCTTCAATATATTTTCTACTTTTCATATTCTTGATATGATTTTCAATTTTTCTTGCAACTGTTCTATTCTTACATTCATCAACTAAAAAAAAAATTCCAATCAGTTGCTATTTTCGTAAAAGAATGTTCATAAAACCCTTCTCTGTGTTGTTGGCTCGATAACCCTTTTGAAGATCATATAGAACCACCTAAGAGGTTCTATTCTGAGAATATTAAATTTATCCCGAAAAACTCAATAGAATTGTGCGACTTTCAAGAATCTAGATTTATTTAGGACAGGATTGGTTTTAATTCATAGCTTCCTAAAAAATTATCTGAACCGTGATTCCAAAACATTGATATTTTAAAAGTATTATTTTTATACAAAATCAATGTTACATTACTATCATTAAGGTTTGAAATAAGACATACTCCTCTTTCACCCATATAATAGTTCATTGAAAAGTGAACCACAAACATAAAAACCAATCCTAAAACAACTCGATTTGTTGTTTTCAAATTTCCTTTTTTCCTTTTTAAATAATAAAAATCAATACTAATAAAAATTCGAAGTCTTAAAAATATTCAAATTAGAAAATACAAAAGAAAAGAAAAGAGGAAAAAAATTCCTCTCCTCTGAAGTTTCAACCAATAAAAAACCTTACTCAAAAAAGTAAGGTTGCATTAATTAAGATAAAAGATCTTCATTTTCTTCTTCGTGATCATCTTCGTTATCGCTTCGACTGTAATAATTATTTTCTTCGTCTTCGGAGCCAATGCTCTCCATATCATCATCATCGCTCGCTCCCGGAACGTCTAGATTTTCATCCAAATCATCCTCGTCAGTTGATTCGCTCGTAATTGGATTTCCGTTTCCGTCTAAAGAAATATGTTTTTCCTGATTAAAAATATCGTTTTCTGAACTGTAGTTCATTTCTTTCATTTTTTCTTTTTGTTCCCAAGTGTTGTCTTCTGGTTTCATAATAAAAAGTTTAGTGTATTAATGGTGTGACAAAAATGATTCCAAGATGATTGTAATTTTAAAAAAATTATTACCACAGATATTATTACTCAAATAAAACAGGTAGATAATTCTAGTTTGAAAGTGAAAATTTTCTATTTACCGAATTTCATCAAACTTATAAATCATCATCGAGCATATTATTTTTATTATTTTCCCATTCGTCATTATATGCTTTTTCCTGATTTTCCCACGCTTTAGGAGGAATTGCATTTTTAGCATTTTTTTTCGGATGACTATCGGTAATTAATTTTTCTTCTTTTGAATGATTCTCTACATTTAGAACCACTTCTTTATCATTGTTTAATAACAATTTATCTTTATCCTTTGGATTATTATGTGCATTCATGATGTTTTTATTAAAGGGTTACTTGCGATAATGCTTCAAAAATTATTCCGAAATAAACCGCTCTACTATCTTTTAATACTTCTTTTATAATCAAAAAAAATCTTAATCATTCACAAAAATTTCTTAATTATTATTATTAAATTTGCCCTGATTGACATTATGGAAAAAGATACAAAAAAAACCACGCCTAAAACGGCTGAACAAAGCAAAATCCTTTCTAAACCGCGCATATTTTTCGGAATTTTATTTCTCGTGATTTCGGTAGTAGGCACTCTTTCGTTCATTTCTTATTTAATGAACTGGAAAGCCGACCAAAGCCAAGCCGGAACCATGCTGGATAAAACGATTAAATCATCTAACATTTTTGGGAAAATTGGTGATTGGCTTGGTAATATTTTTATTTTCGAAAGTATCGGAATTGCAGCATTTCTGGTTGCTTTCCTCTTTTTTGTTTTTGGAATGATGATTCTGAAAAAAAACTATTTCAAACCTTGGAAAACCATTGGTCATTCTCTGTTTTTTATTTGCTGGCTTCCGATTTTAATGGGTGCAATTACCCAAGGGCAAGGCGTTTTGAGTGGCGTTTACGGTTTCCAAATTATGGATTTCTTAAATTCAATTATTGGAACTGCTGGTCTTTGGATGGTCATTTTAGTGAGTATTGGTCTTTATTTTATTTTGGAATTTAATCTTCGTCCAAGCAGCATTAAATCTAAATTGAGTGATTTTAATGACAATACAATTGGTCGTGTTAAAGGAATGATGCCCCGTTCAGAAGAGAATTTTGATGCCGATGAAGAACTGGAGGAGATCGCAAATGAGAAGGAACAGAACATTACAGTTACCGAAGTAAATGCAGAACAACAAATACCTAAAGAAGTTGTCCTTAATAATGAAATAGAAACTATTCAAACTCCGAATCAAACTTCATTTGATCAAGATGAGCAAGAAACAACGGTAACTTTAAATCCAAATTCTTCTGCTGAGGAAAATGCAAACCTTCCTAAAACCGATGATATCGATTTCAAAATTGAAGTTGCAAAAACCATTGATATCATCGACGAAAGTGATAAAAAGTCGCAAGAACTCGTCGATAAGCACGGCTATTATGATCATAAATTAGAACTCGGTAAATTCCAAATGCCGCCAATCGATTTATTACGTGATTATGGAAATGAGGAAATCTCCGTTAATAAAGATGAATTAGAAGAGAACAAAAATAAAATTGTTGGTTTATTAAAAAACTTTAATGTCGGTATTTCTGAAATTAAAGCGACCATCGGACCAACAGTTACTTTATATGAAATCGTTCCGGAAGCAGGAATTCGGGTTGCTTCGATTAAAAAATTGCAAGATGATATTGCGCTAAATCTTTCTGCTTTAGGAATAAGAATTATCGCACCAATGCCTGGTAAAGGAACTATCGGGATTGAAGTTCCGAGAAAAAATCCTTCGATGGTTTCTATGAGAAGTGTAATTGCTTCTCAGAAATTCCAAAATTCAGATATGGATTTACCAGTTGTTTTTGGTAAAACGATTTCCAATGAAATCTTCATGGCCGATTTGGCAAAAATGCCCCATTTATTAATGGCAGGTGCAACTGGACAAGGAAAATCAGTTGGGATTAATGCGATTTTAACTTCGCTCCTTTATAAGAAACATCCGAGTGAATTGAAGTTCGTGATGGTGGATCCGAAGAAAGTAGAACTTTCGCTTTATTCAAAAATTGAAAGGCATTATCTGGCAAAACTTCCTGATGGTGAAGATGCCATTATTACTGATACACACAAAGTAATTAATACCTTGAATTCCCTTTGTATCGAAATGGATCAGCGTTATGATTTGCTAAAAAATGCCTTCTGTAAAAACATTAAAGAATACAATAAGAAATTCTCTGAGCGAAAATTAAATCCCGAAAATGGACATCGATATTTGCCTTACATCGTTTTGGTTGTTGATGAATTCGCTGATTTAATAATGACTGCAGGAAAAGAAGTTGAACTTCCGATTGCCCGATTAGCACAGTTAGCAAGAGCGGTTGGAATTCACTTAATCGTGGCAACTCAAAGACCTTCTGTAAACGTAATTACAGGAATGATTAAAGCGAATTTCCCGGCAAGAGCGGCTTTCCGAGTTATTTCGAGTGTGGATTCTCGTACGATTTTAGATTCTCCGGGAGCAGATCAATTAATTGGTAAAGGAGATATGCTTTACTTTAATGGAAATGAAATTATGCGTTTGCAATGTGCATTTGTTGATACGCCGGAAGTTGAAAAAATTGCAGAATTCATCGGTGAACAAAAAGGATATGCAAGCGCATTTATGCTTCCTGAATATTCCACAGAAGATTCTAGTTCTACAGTAAACACTTTTGATCCGAACGAAAAAGATGTTCTTTTCGAAGACGCTGCGAGAATTTTAGTTTCTACCCAACAAGGCTCTACATCGATGTTACAAAGACAATTAAAATTAGGATATAACCGTGCCGGAAGAATTATGGATCAGTTAGAAGCCAGCGGTGTTGTAGGTGGATTCAATGGTGCGAAAGCGAGAGAAGTATTAATCAGCGATTTAAATTCTTTGGAACAGTTTTTGGAAGAATTGCGCAAGTAATTTTAAATCTTAAACAACAGTTTAATTTTAAATTTAATAATTCATCCAAAAAAAATAAAAAAAAGAATGAAAACGATATTAAAAAAAATCTCCTTTGCACTTCTAGTTGTTGCGACGACCGTAAGTTTTTCTGCCCAAAAAATCGATCTGAAAGCAAAAACT
>NZ_JBAVFG010000025.1:0-5078 GCF_049588135.1 Kaistella sp.
AAGATGAGACATCTTTTAAGGGTCGTTGGAGATGACAACGTTGATAGGCTATAGGTGTAAAGGCAGTAATGTCATAGCCGAGTAGTACTAATTACCCGTAGATTTATTGCCTAATTAAGGCACTCGACAGTGCAACTACGGTTGTCTCTTTGTGAACGTTTTTATCGATAATAATTTACCAATGTGTAAATTTATCAGTCTAGCAATTGTTACACTGGTACATTAAAAGCATTGTTAAATTAATAATATACTGTACATCCTTTTGTACAAAACAACCTTTAGGGTGGTTTTAGCAGAGGGGCTCACCTGTTCCCATTCCGAACACAGAAGTTAAGCCCTCTAGCGCCGATGGTACTGCTAACGCGGGAGAGTAGGTCGCCGCCAGTTTTTTTAAAAGCTCATCAATTTATTTTGATGAGCTTTTTTTGTGAAATAAAGTCAGAGAATAAAGCTTATCAATTTGGTTTGATAAGCTTTTTATGGGGTAGTGTCAATCACAAACCATGGAATGCTTAATTTTGATTATTGCTCAGGTTACGCAACACATTGCCCCTGAAAAAATTTTGTCCTTGTTTGAAAATTTGGAACACATCAGATAAAAAAACTTGACGATGATTTTAAAAATGGATTTTAAAACTTTTAAATATAAGTTGGCTGGAATAAGGTAGATGATACAAACCACCTTACTTTTAGGTTAAAACCATACCTGATTTCCGCAAACGTCTGCCTAACCAAGATCGTCATTTATAAGTGCAGACCTATGCGAAATAGATTATGGTAAAATTGAAAAAATGTAAAAAGGCTGTTCCACCTAAATAAATTACTTTGGCTTAGAAAAGAAAGTTACTCTGAATTGGCGGAAAATAATGAACCTTTAGAAAAAATATTTCAAAATTTGATTGTAGGTAGATAAAAAGATTCCGCTTTTCAAAATGCAGACTGCTTATTTTTCCGAGAGGTAAACGTTCGTGAAAAACATTCGGGTTAAATATGATTTTCAATAATATTATTTGATTTGAAAACCGATAAAATATCCTTTTTGCTCATTTTAATAAAATTCCCACAGTACTAAAATTTCATAAAGCGTTCATAATTAGCCTAAATAATTGCTAACTTTGATAGATACATTTTTGTATGTTCAATCCAAACTCCATATCAGCTAACGCAAAATCATTTTTTTCTGAAATAGGAGATATGACTTTATTTGCAGGACGCTTTTTCCGGGAAGTTTTTAAACCACCATTTGAGTTTAAAGAACTAATTCAGCAATGCTATAATATGGGAAACCGTTCCTTGTTATTGGTCGGAGTTACGGGTTTTATTTTAGGTCTCGTATTTACATTACAATCACGGCCGACTTTAATGCAATTTGGGGCGCAGTCTTGGATGCCGGATATGGTCAGTATTTCCATCGTTCGAGAAATTGGACCAGTAATTATTGCCTTGATCTGTGCTGGTAGAATTGGTTCAGGGATTGGAGCTGAGCTCGGTTCTATGAGAGTTACTGAGCAGATTGACGCCATGGAAGTTTCTGGAACCAACCCTTTTAAATTTCTAGTCGTTACTCGCATCGTTGCCACCACCCTCATGTTACCGTTTTTAGTCATCATGGGAGATGCTGTTGCATTGGTAGGTTCGGCGATTATTGAAAATATGAAAGGTGATGTTTCTTATGTTCTCTATTTCAACAAAGTTTTTAGTTCACTTAGCTTTAGTGATATTCTTCCAGCGACTATTAAAACATACTTTTTTGGATTTGCTATTGGTTTGGTGGGTTGTTATAAAGGCTACAATTGTGCCAATGGAACTGTAGGAGTTGGTGAAGCATCGAATTCAGCAGTGGTATATACCTCGATGCTTCTATTTATAATCGATTTTATCGCCGTATTTATAACCGATATTTTTTTTAATGTCTAAATGAGTTCCGAAAAAAACATAAAAGTCGTCTTAGAGTTGAAAGACCTTCGAAAGAGTTTTGGTGATAATCATGTACTCAATGGTTTCAACCTGAAATTATATGAAGGTGAAAACTTAGTGGTTATGGGTAAATCTGGTGCTGGGAAATCGGTTATGATAAAATGCCTGGTAGGTTTGATGCAGCCTGATAGCGGTAGTATTACGATTAATGATTATGATATTACCGCAATGAAACATGACAAATTAGATCTGTTGCGTACGGAAATCGGTTTTCTTTTTCAAGGAAGCGCATTGTATGATTCGATGACGGTTCGCGAAAACCTAGAGTTTCCTTTACGGCGTCATAAAGAGAAGATTAATAATTTTCAAGGAACCGAAATTTTGGTTAGAGAAGCTTTAGAAAATGTCGGTTTAGAAAACTCCATCGATTTGATGCCTTCAGAACTTTCAGGTGGGATGCAGCGTAGAGTCGCATTGGCAAGAGCATTAATTTTGAAACCAAAAATTATTATGTACGACGAGCCCACAACAGGGTTGGATCCGATTACCGCAAAGGAAATCATCCAGCTGATGCGAACCATCCAGATTAAATATCATACTTCATCACTCATCATCACTCATGATGTAGATTGTGCAAGAGTGATTTCAAACCGAATTATTTTGTTGATTGATGGTATTAGCTATGTTGAAGGGACTTTTGAAGAACTTTCGAATTCGAAAGACCAAAAAGTTCAGGCATTCTTTAAAAACTAAAATTATGGGAAAATCTACAGAGAAAATAAAAGTGGGAATTTTTGTAGTAATCGGAACTGTTCTTCTTATTGCCGCACTTTATTTCATTGGTCAGCAGCAGCAAATGTTTAGTAAAACCATTAAACTGTATGCCGTTTTTAATAATATAAATGGTTTGCAACCCGGGAATTATGTTCGTTATTCCGGTGTTAATGTAGGCACAGTCAGTGATATAGATATGTTAGATGAAGGGAAAATTGCTGTTCAAATGTCGATCGATGAGGAAACTGGACGTTTTATTAAAAAAAATGCCATTGCATCTGTTGCTTCCGATGGTTTGGTTGGAAGCATGGTAGTGAACATCGTTCCCGGGAAAGAAGAGAATGCAAACGCTGTTGTTTCTGGAGATACAATCAGGATCCACGCAAAGGTTGGTACTGATGAAATGCTTAATACCTTAAATAAAACAAATGAAAACGTCGCTTTATTGAGCGCTAATCTTTTAAAAATAACCAATAAAATCATTGAGGGGAAAGGAACTTTGGGAGCCATGCTTAGTGATACTTTGATAGCGCAAAATATCCGACAGTCCGTGGCTGAAATTGAAAAAGCGACAGCTGGTACTTCTACTGCAATTACTAAAATCAATGCAATTATTTCTAAAGTAAATTATGATCAAAGTGCTGCTGCTGTACTTTTAAGTGACAAAACGGCTTCCACTCAAATTAAAACAGTTTTTACAAATCTTGAAAAATCCAGTAATGATATCAATGACGTCACAAAAAAAATGGATGATTATTTTGACGAAATGAAGACCGGAAAAGGAACTTTAAATTACATTACTCAGAATCAGGATTTGGCAAAAGATATCGATTCAACGATAATCAATATAAAGCAAGCTTCCGAGAGACTGAACGAAAATATGGAAGCCCTAAAACACAATTTCCTTTTCCGTGGTTATTTCAGAAAACAGGCAGAGCAGAAAAAAAAGGACAGTATCAAACGCAGTAAATTGAAATGATTTTTAATGTTGGTTAGTTCCTTTAGTAATTGAAAAGTAGTATTTTTTACTTTAAAACCGACTCAATATTCCCCAGTGAATTTTCGTGTCTCCAAATTTTATTGGGTTTCCAAATTCACTTCCATTCGAGATTTGAAAACTCATTAATCCAATTGGTAGCATAAAATTAAAACCTAATCCCAAACTGTATAATTTCGGTTTTAGTCCTAAGTTTTTATTATGCAATTCACCATATTGACCGAAGACATCGAAAAACGCTTGGTTTCCGACCAAATAGCGATATTCCGCAGTTCCGAAATAATAGAAATCAGCATAAAGTGAATTTTCATTAAATCCCCGAAAAGAATTCCAACCACCGAAACGCAATAATTCATTAAACGCAAAATCATTTTTAGAATTCAGAAGCGCCGTTTCGCCCCTTAAGTTTAAATAATTATTTCCTTTAATATTGAAATTTCGTTCGCCCGAAAAGAAAAAGTTAGTTTGATTTGCATTGATGTTTTCTACAGAATAATTCGTGGTAATATAATCTGCTTCGGCTCTCAGCCTGGTTTTATATAAAAATAATTCAACCTCAGAAGGTTCGGAATAATCATACCAAATCCCAATTCCTTTTTTATCGTAATCTCGCCCTTGAAGATAGAGAGAATCAAGAACTGTTGAAGTTTCAAAAGTTCCGCGCAAACCAATTTTCTGGTTACTTTTTAGATGAAGATAAAAAGCTGGCGTTAATTTTACGTTCGCATAAGTTGAATCCTGGCGGAAAATATTGACTTTAAAATTCCCACCAATATTTGATTTAAACAAATAAGGAATATCACTTTGCAAATCGAAAGTTTGCCCTTTATCCGGATTTCTTTGCCAGAAAATATTCACCGTTTCAAAACCATTAAACATATTTCTAAAGTTCAGATTAATACTTCCATTAAAAGTGAATTTCTCAGTTTTATCATTTCCAAAGCCGATTATGCCGTCAAAAGAGTTCGATTTTTTTTTCTGCATAAATAGAAAAATAGTAGTAGAATCTTTGGTATAAAGCGTTTGAGGCGGTTTTTCCAACAATAGAAAAGGATGATTTTGCAACGATTGTCCTAACTTGGCTAAAGTCGATTCCTGATAACTTTTCCCCTGATATTGCTTTTCCAAATTCTTCACAAAACGTTGCGAAACTTGCTCGTAACCTTTAAGAACGATTCCATCAATTTTCCGCAGATCACTTTTTATAACCGAAATTTCAACTTGTGGAATCTCATTTTTCAATCCTTTAAATTCAGATTTTATGCGATTAAAAACAAAACCTTGATTTCGATATTTCTCGTTGATTTCCTTCTTTAAAGAATCTAGATTTTTGGTAAAAAATTCTGGTTTATATTTAAAATTTCGCACAATGTCTTCGGATAATTTCACC
>NZ_JBAVFG010000026.1:0-1815 GCF_049588135.1 Kaistella sp.
AATAAAAGAAATATAGGAAAATACCGAAATAGAACAAAGCCTAAAGTCCTTAAAAATCAAAAAGATGCATTATGAAAATCCCTTAACTTAATGACATTGGGTGCGAGCGTCTCGCTCGTACCCGTAAAACTAAAAGAACAAGAAGCAAAATTTTTTTTATTAACTTTACCTGATGAGCAGGAAATACAAATTCGGAGAGAAAGACGGAGCTTATTTCATAAGTTTTGCTACTGTTTTTTGGATCGATGTTTTCACGAGATTAAAATATTTTGACATCATGATCAGCTCTTTGGATTATTGCAGAAAAAACAAAGGCATGAATATTTTTGACTACTGTATTATGCCTAGTCATGTTCATTTAATATTTCGTTCTTCAGAAGAAAAGCCTTCCGAATTAATAAGGGATTTCAAAGGTTTTACATCAAGAAAGATCATAAAAGCCATTGCAGAAAACAATCAGGAAAGTAGAAAAGAAACCTAACGAAGTGGTTCGGCGTAGCCAATGGCTGCTTTGGATGTTCGGACAAGCAGGAAAAAGAAATTCAAATGTCAAAAAACATCAATTTTGGCAACAGCACAACAAACCAATTGAGATTTGGTCTTTAAAAGTTTTTGAACAAAAACTAAACTATATCCACCAAAATCCTGTGGAAAGTGGTTTTGTGGTAGAGCCTTGGGAATGGAAATACAGCAGTGCAAGAAACTATTGTGATGATGATCAGGGGATTTTAGAAATTGATGTAAATTTGTAATTATTATGGGTACGAGCGAGACGCTCGCACCAGCGGGGGGGGGAGGCTGACATGCAACTATGAAACTAATTGCTAAATTTAAACTCTGTGCTACTATTGAGCTTTAGTGCAAAAAATCCCGCCCATTGCCAATACACAGAACGTTAGCAGACAGTGTAGAGCGACAGTTCTAACAATTTGAAAACAGACAAAAATAATTTCAACAACAAGTAAAATATGAGCAAAATAATCTTTGACAGCGGAATATCACTTGACGGTTTTTTCGCGGGAAATAACAGAAGTCCTAAAAATCCGATGGGTGGCGTTTCAGAACAAATTCACGCTTGGATGTTTAATCAAAAAGCTTTTTGGGAATATTTAGGATTAGATGGAGGCAAAGAAGATGGACCTGATGGGAAATTTATTCGAGAGACGATTGAAAGAACAGGAGCATTTATAATGGGGAAACGCATGTTTGAGGAAGGCGAAGTCAGTTGGCCCAATGACTTATACAAAGCTGATGTTTATGTATTAACACACGAAAAGCGAGAACCTTGGATTCAAGAAGGAACGACAGCTTTTTACTTTATTAATGATGGAATAGAAAGTGCTTTGAATAAAGCGAGACGATCGGCAAAAGGAAAGGACATAAGAATACAAGGTGGTGCAAACACTATTCAACAATTTCTAAATGCAGGACTTATGGACGAGTTTTTTATTCACATAGCACCTGTGTTTTTAGGAAGTGGTATCCGACTCTTTGACGGTATTGACAAAGACAAATATGACCTACAAATTGAAGAAGTAATACCGTCAAACTTGACCACTCATTTAAGATATAAACTGACAAAAAGATAGAAACAACGACCCGCTAAACATTGAAGATTTGTGATATTTATTCGCCACAGTTTTTCAATCCCACTTTTTTGTAGTTTAGTTTTATTGAAAAGCATTGGCTGTGTTTGGTTTGAATTGAAATTTTTGCTCTATTTCAATTTGCAATACTTTTTTGGTTATAATTTCCCTAAAAATATCCCCCCTGGCTGGTGCGAGCGTCTCGATCGCTCCTTTTTAGATAAAAACC
>NZ_JBAVFG010000027.1:0-7038 GCF_049588135.1 Kaistella sp.
CTTAAAAACAGCATGAAAAGCAAAGTGTACAAATAAAACCTTTGCGCCCATTTCGTGTAAAGTTTCAATAGAATTTAAGTTTTCTTAAAGATAATCATTTTTGTAATTTCGCTGAAAATTTTTCAAATGAAATTCAAATTACTGTTTCTTCTTTTTATCTCCAATCTACTATTTGCACAGAACCAATTCCAAACTCCCTTCGAAAAAGGCAACGGAAACCAAACCACCACTTATGTAGAAATGGTGAAATATTACGATGATTTGGCAAGAAATTTTAAAACCATTTCCGTAGAATCTTTCGGAACGGATGATAATGGCGAACCGATAAAAGTCGTTATTTTTAATCCATCAAAAAACAAAGATATTCCCACAATCCTCATCAACAACGGAATTCATCCCGGCGAACCCGACGGAATTGATGCGACCATGATGATGATGTGCGATTTTGCAGCAGGAAAAATTTCGGTCAAGGATTTGAAAATTGTGGTGATTCAAGCGTATAATATTTCGGGAATGTTGCGACGAGGAAAATTTAGCCGCGCCAACCAAAACGGCCCGGAAGAATATGGTTTTCGTGGAAATGCGAGAAATTATGATTTGAACAGAGATTTCATTAAAAATGATTCTGAAAATGCGAAAGCTTTTCAACAAATTTTCCAACATTTCAAACCGATTTATTTTATTGATAATCACGTTTCCAACGGTGCAGATTATCAATATTTGTTCACGTATATTTCTACGAATAAAGAACGTTTAGGAAAAACTTTGGGAACTTATTTTAATGAAAAAATGCAACCAGAAATCCTTCAGAATTTAGAAAAACAAGGGATTCTTGCAACGCCTTATGTCAATATTCACGGCGATTCTCCCGATGAAGGTTTCCCGACTTTTATGGATTCTCCGAGATACGCAACTGGTTACACCACGCTTTTTAATACGATGGGAACGGTTGCTGAAACGCATATGTTGAAACCGTACAAAGATCGTGTTCGTGCGACTTACGAAAACATGTTGAGTTCCATTCATTATACCGCAAAAAACGCCAAGGAAATTCAAAAATTAATGACGGAAAGTTTAAAGGATTATCAACCAAAAATGAAATATCCCATTCAATGGAAAGTGGATAGTACGAAATTTAAATTGATTGATTTTAAAGGTTTTGAAGCCGGAAAAAAAACCAGCGAAGTTTCCGGAAAACCAAGATTATTTTATGACAGAACGAAACCTTTCACAAGAAAAGTGAAATTTTATAATCAATATAAGGCGACGAAAGAAATTGCGATTCCAAGTTATTATGTGATTCCGAAATCGGAGAAAAAAGTGTTGGAATATTTGAAACGCAACAATATTATAGTGAAAGAAATGAAGCAAGATTCTACCATTTTTGCCCAACAATACAAGGTTTCGGATTTCAAAACGATGAAAAATCCGTACGAAGGACATTATCTTCATTATGACACGCAAGTGAAATCTGAAACGAAAAATTTTAAATTTAGAAAAGGCGATTATTTGGTTTCTACAAAGCAAATTGGTGTAAAATATTTGCTCGAAACTTTAGAGCCCGAAGCAACCGATTCTTTCTTCAACTGGAATTTCTTTGATGGAATTCTTGGGCAAAAAGAATATTATTCCGATTACGTTTTCGAAGATACTGCCGCCGAATTGTTGAAAAACAATCAAGTTTTAAGAACAGCTTTTGAAATGGAAAAAATCGCCAATCCCGATTTCGCAAAAGACGGAAATGCACAATTAGAATGGGTTTATAAACATTCAGAATATTACGAAGGAAGCGTTGGAACTTATCCGATTTACAGAATTCAATAGAAACAAAAAAAGCCATTTTTCAATTATTGAAGAATGGCTTTTTAAATATTTTTGTTTTGAACTTATTTCGGCAAACCTTTTTTCAAAGCATAATTTGCTCTTTCGACCGCTTTTTTCTCTTTCCAATCCATGTATTTTTTCTTGAATTTTCCTTTCATGAAATTATCGAAATTTCTTTGAACCACAAGATTCCAGAGAGAATGCGCTTTTACTGCCCACGATTTATCCCAGGCTCTTTGGGAGATCGAAAAACTGCCATCCAAATATTTCATGTAATGCCACCAGCCAGTGGGCATAAACAAAGTGTCGCCATGCTCCAGATAACATTCAATTCCTTCAACACCGTTTAAAGCAGGGAATTTTTCAAAGTCAGGATTTGCAATATTGTAATCTTCCAAAGAATAAGTGGCAAACGGAATTTTGTAGAGTCGCTCTTTCCATTTGTAATCGAAAAGTAAAATATGCTTTCTGCCATTGAAATGAGTATGGAAAATATGTGGCATATCAATATCAAAATGCATAAAGGTTTCCGAACCTTGTCCCCCAAAAAACATATTCGGATATTGGTCAAGAAATCCACCCATTAAATCTTTTGGAGAAATATAATCATCTAAAAGAGTGGGTGCAAATTTTATTGGATCGAAAAGAAATATTCGCAAATCAGTAGGTTTGCTTTTAATTAAATCGATATAATCGGTAAATTTCATTTTTGCTGCCGAAGAATTAATCGGTGCGGAAGGATCAGCTTTCGACGAATCATAAAGTGGAACTTCAACATCTCCAACCATTTGTTTCATGTAATCCATGGTCCACTTTTCGTAAGCAGGCCAATTTTTCGACATGTTTTTAATTACCACAGGTTTTCTTGGCAGCAGGTACTTTTCGCGAAATTCGTCTTTGGTAATCGACTCTACGATATCGATTGGTTGTAAATGAAGTCCCATATTGAGCAAATGTTAAGATACAAAATTAGTAAAAAAATGATTTCAACTACGATCTATGTTAAAAAGTAAATAAGAGTATCCTTTAACTTTCTTCGGAATTAGATATCTTATTATTTCACTGTAACAACCAGTTGCTTTTAAGTACTTATTAATAAATATTTTCATGAAAAAAATTTCGACTCTTTTTATTTTATTTTTTGCCATTTTCAGTTGGGCACAATCTTCCATTACTGGAAAAATTTTAGACGAAGATGGAAAACCGATTCCAAGTGCAAGTGTCACGGTTGAAGAACCTGGGAAAGATGCGATTATCGCTTATTCAATTACCAATTCGAAAGGGGAATACAAAGTAACCTTTACTTCCGCCGAGCAGAATGTTGATGTGAAGATTAAAGCTTTTAATCAAAAACCTTTGCAGAAAGTGGTTAAAAATGAAAACCAAACGCAGACTTTCACTTTGCAACCCGATGCAACCGAAATTAAGGAAGTAAAGTTGAAAGCGAAAATGATTACCAAAAGAGGAGATACTATTTCTTATGATATCAAAGCTTTTGAAAGCAAGTCGGACCGTACGCTGTCTGATGTTTTGAAAAAAATACCGGGAATTGATGTTAATAAAGACGGAACAGTTCTTTACCAAGGAGAACCGATAAACAAATTCTATGTTAATGGAAAAGATTTAATGGAAGGTGGTTACGGAACCATCAATAATTCTTTGCCAACAGGAGCCGTTTCAAAAGTGGAAGTGATGGAAAATCACCAACCCGTAAAAATTCTTCAGGATAAAGTACCTTCTGAAAGTGCTGCCATAAATATTAAGCTAAAAAAAGCGGTAACCATGACTGGGCGCGGAGAAGTTGGTGTAGGCATGGATCCTTTTCTTTGGAATGTGAAACTCACGCCAATGTTTTTTGGTCAGAAAAATCAATGGGTGGTAAATTATAAAGCGAATAATAACGGCGAAAGTGTAGAAAAAGAGGGGAATATTCTCTCGTTTGGGAATCGATACGAAGGAAGACGAGGGAATGTTTCCCAAAATAATTGGCTGAATGTAGAAAATGCAACAACTCCAAATCTTCCTGAAAAGAGATATTTGATGAACAATGTTCATTATTTTTCGACCAATCTTTTGACCAATCCTTTTAAAAGTAAAGAATGGGAATTGAAAGCAAATGCAAGTTATACCAACAATACTGTTTCTCGCGAATCTTATACCGAGAACAATGATTTTATTAGTAATACCAAGTATTTCACTAATATTTTAAATAAATTTTATACCGACAAAGCAAAAGGTGAATTAATTTTTACTAAAAATGCCAAGAAAGGTTTCTTTAAAAACACAACTACTTTTTCCCAGTTTTGGAATGCAAATCGTGCTGATGTGAACAGAAATGATATTTATGGAAATAGAAACGGGGGAGAATCGGTAGAGTCGCCAACTTCGTCTTTCCAGAATTCATTAAGTACCATTATTCCGTGGAAAGAAAAATTGGTGAATTTGATGTCGTATATCAGTTATCAAAACGATCGTCAATCGCTGGAAATTACGCCTTCTTCTTATCTTAAATTTCAAGATTTGGCAAATCCAGGGCATTTCCTTTTCGAAAATACGAACTCAGTTATTCAGGATTTGCGCATTAAATCTTTAGAAATTAACCATTCTGCAAGCTTAGGATTTTCAGCAAAAAAATGGACATTCACACCAGAAGTAGGATTTAATTTTTCGACCGACCAACTGAATACCGAATTTTCTACCATCACCAATGAGATTAGCACGCCTTATGGAAAAGAGTATGCGAATGATTTGAAGTTTACCAACGCAATTCCTTATGCGTCTTTGGGAATTAATTATAAAAGCGATTCGTGGATGCTTTATTCTCAATTTCCATTCAATTTTAATAATATTAAAGCCGATGATCCTGAAAGAAATGTTTCGAAAAACATCAATAAACTTACTTTCGAACCTTCGGTTTATACGCAATATTCTTTTGCCTCTTTTTGGAAAGCAAGTGCAAATGCAAACCTGAATTATAGATTTGGTAGCACAAACGATGCGTACGCAGGATTTATATTTTCTTCGCCAACTTCACCTTCAGCGATGGCGGCAAATAATCCCATTCCGGAAACGATTGCAAAATCTGTAGGATCCAAAATTGAATATCGAAATCCTTTGAACAACTTATTTTTCAATATCAATTATCGATACAGCAAAACGAACAGAAATATCATTGGAAACTCTATCAATAATGGCTCTGGGTTTGTTTTGACCAATTTTTCCGAGCGCGATAACCAAAGTAATTCGAACTCAATGGGCGTAGAAATTGGAAAATATTTCCCGTCTTTCAAAACAAATTCTTCTTTGAGTTTTAATAATACTTTATCAAAATCCGATGCTTTAACGACCGATCAAAATAATGTGGAATATTTTTTCTTGAATAAAAACACTTCGCAAACTGCAGGATTCAAATTCAATAACACTTATTTTTCTTGGATGAGTATAGATTATAATTTGTCTTTTTCGTGGAGCCATCAGGTAAATCGTTTTAATGATTCTAAAAATTCCGGGTTCAATCATAATTTGAGCACTTATTTCTATCCTGTAGAAAATCACACGATTGGGTTTAATTGGGATCAAATTAATTCAGGAAACAATTTAACAACTTATAACAACGCATTCTACGACTTATCTTACCAATATACTTTGGCAAAAAAGAAAATCGATTTCGAATTGAAATGGTTGAATATTGGCAACAGAAAAGTGTTCGAAAGATTTGCAACCGCTACGACCTCTGAAAGTTATACCAAAATGCAACTTCGTCCAAGCCAAGTAATGTTCACCGTGAAATTTAATTTTAAATAATTTTTTAAAAATAGACTATGAAAAAGTTATCAGCATTATTGATGTTATTTGGATTAATGCTTTCTGCACAAAATAATCGGGTAGTTTATGAATACCAGTTCCGCCTAGATTCTACCAAAATAGACAGTTTAAAAACTGAATGGATGTATCTTGATATTTCTAAAAACGGCTCGAAATATTATAGCAAAGCAGCATTCGAAAGCGATTCAATTGTTAATGAAAGCATCAAAAAGCAAATGGCTTCTGGGATGAAAAACATATCCGTTTCAAGACAAAGTTTTGGTGGCGAAATAAAAGATGAGGTAGAAAAAACCTATCCCGAATACAAAACTTTTTTAATCTCGAAAATCGGAAACGATTCTTATAAAGCATTAGAAGACCGAAAACTCGTGTGGAAAATCTTGCCCGATAAAAAGCAATTGGGAACATTCAACGTTCAAAAAGCAACCACCAATTTTGCGGGAAGAAACTGGACGGCTTGGTTCACCACTGATGTTCCAATTCAAGATGGCCCGTATAAATTCTCAGGACTTCCGGGATTAATTGTGGAGATTTTTGACCAAACAGGAAGCCACAAAATGGAACTGAAAGGCATTAAAAAAATGGCAGAAACTACACCAGAGGAACTCGATACTCAAGGAAAAGATATTCCTTTCACCAAGAAAAAACCGATTGATGTTAATCGCCAGCAATATGTGAAGCAGCTGAAACAATACGAAAACGATCCGGTGCAGGGAATGCGCGAAATTCTTTCCCGTCCTAATTCGAAAGTCATGATTAATGTGAATGGCAAAGAAATCTCGGAGCCGAAAGAAGTTCTCCGCGAGCTCGAAAAAAATGCCAAAGAGGAAATCGCAAAAAACAATAATAAAATCGAACTTATTCCATAAAAAAGAAAATCCCACTTTATTTTTAAAATGGGATTTTTCATTTTCAAAAACTAAAAACTTTGTTCATCAGCACTCGGCCCGTAACTTCCCGGAACGGGAATATCATTCAATCTGTAATAAACGCCTAATTGCGCTCGGTGATGGGTAATTTGATCCAAAGCGTGGCGAATTGCGCCATATTTGCTCCATTCTGCTAGGGTTTGATCTCCCATTTTCATTGCCCATTTTGGTTCCAAAGAAGATTCTTCGGCGTTGTCCAAAGCGGCTTTCCCTTTTTGATAATCATCTTCCAATTTTTGTTGAAGTTCCGCTTTCGAGTTCAAAACGGTTGGTTGATAATCTCCTTTTGCAAAATCTAATTCATCCGTGTTGAGAATGGTTTCTGGCCATGCAAAAACTTCTGCAATATGTGTTGCGAGAGGCATCAGTTTCATGCTTTTTTCGTGTGGCGCATAATCGTTTTTTCCTTCTGGGAAACGATCGATGAATTTTTTGGTGGTTTCATATTCCTGTTTCAACT
>NZ_JBAVFG010000028.1:0-38367 GCF_049588135.1 Kaistella sp.
TAATGACTCTTAATACCTTAATGATTAAAAAAATATAATAAATGACTTTAAAAATAGAAATCCACAGTTTTTCCTATAAAAAAGGCGGAATCCCGAAAGATAATTCTGGTAACGGCGGCGGCTTCGCATTCGATTGCCGCGGAATTTTGAATCCCGGACGAGTGGAAGAATACAAACAACAAACCGGTTGCGACATTGGCGTCCAAAATTATTTAGAAACAAAAACCGAAATGCCAAAATTTTTAGAATTGGCAAAAAGCCTTGTATCCATCAATATCGACAATTATTTGGGGAGAGATTTTGAACATCTTCAAATTAATTTCGGATGTACTGGTGGGCAACATCGTTCGGTTTATTCGGCGGAAAAAATCGCAGAATTTATCCGCGAAAAATATCCACAAACCGAAGTGACCATTCATCACGACGAACAACCGCAACTTAATCATGGGTAATGAGTAATTGGTAATTCTAAAATATTACTCATTGCTTATTACTAATTATTTATAAAAAAAATGAAGGCACTTATTTTCGCAGCTGGAAAAGGAACTCGGCTAAAACCTTTTACCGATCAACATCCAAAAGCCTTGGCATTGGTAAACGGCGTTCCTTTATTGGAAAGAAATATTAAATATCTACAAAGTTTTGGGATTAATGATTTCGTGATCAATATTCATCATTTCGGCGAACAGATTTCGGAATTTTTAAAGAAAAATAATTATTTCAATTCAAATATTGAACTTTCAGATGAGAAAGATCAGCTTCTGGAAACAGGAGGCGGATTGGTTTTTGCGAGAAAGTTCCTAGATCATGGCGAAGATTTTCTCATTATGAATGCTGACATTTTAACGGATTTAGATTTAAATTTTTTTGTAGAATACCATCAAGAGCAAAAAGATTTTACTACTTTAGCAATCTCCGACAGAAAAAGTTCGAGGAAACTGCTCTTTAATCCAGAAATGATTTTGAAAGGATGGCTTAATGTGGAAACTGGTGAGCAGCGACTAGCAGAATTTAACAAAGGATTCAAACCTTTGGCTTTTAGCGGAATTCATTGTGTAAATCCAAAAATTTTCAACAAGATTAAAAGAAGCGGGAAATTTTCGATTATGGAAGAATATTTGGATTTGATGAGTAACGAAAGTATTCATGGATACGAACATTCTGCGACAATCATCGATGTGGGAAGACCAGAATCAATAATCGAAGCAGAAAAATTTTTTAAATAAAAAGATGAGCAAAATAAAAAGAGGAAAAGGAATAATGGAAAAGGATGCAGGCAATGAATTTGAAATTGATCAAAAAGTACAAAATTCCTTTAAAGAAAAAACCTGGGACGAAACCATTACCAAAGATAGTTGGATGGTTTTTAAAATCATGGCAGAATTTGTAGATGGTTACGAGCGTATGGCGAAAATTGGCCCGTGTGTTTCAATTTTTGGTTCAGCTCGAATGAAAACCACTGATGCTCATTATGAACTCGCCGTAGATATTGCTGAAAAAATTACAGAAATCGGATTTGGCGTTATTACTGGCGGCGGTCCAGGAATAATGGAAGCCGGAAACAAGGGCGCTAGAAAAGGGGGTGGAAAATCCATAGGACTTAATATTGAACTTCCTTTTGAACAACATTTTAATCCTTATATCGATAAAGGATTGAGCATCGATTTTGATTATTTCTTCATCCGAAAAGTTATTTTTGTAAAATATTCTCAAGGGTTTATCGTAATGCCAGGCGGCTTTGGAACGCTTGATGAATTAATGGAAGCAATTACTTTAATTCAAACCCATAAAATCGGTAGATTTCCAATTGTCTTGGTTGGCTCTAAATTTTGGTCAGGATTGCTTGAATGGTTTAAAACTACATTATTAGAAAGCGGAATGATTTCCGAAGAAGATCTGAGTTTGTATCGAGTGGTAGATACCGCAGAGGACGCAGTTGCCCATATAAAGGCATTTTACGATAAATATCAGGTTAACGTAAACTTCTAGTTGGCACTATATTTGAGATTATTCATATACAAATTACTTGAAATGAAAAAATATTTACATATTACTTGGATCTTTGCACTGATGCTCTTAATGAGTTTTGTTGCAGCAGATTTCTTTTCTTCAATGACGAAAGTCGATTACTTGGAAGCGACTAAAACTTTAAAATTTACCACAAAAATGAATACCGCACATATTTCTGACGCCATAAAAATCAATCCGAACACCGCTGGTTTCGAAGCAGAAGTTAAGAAATATGTGAATAATAATTTTGATTTATATGTGAACGGAAGTGTGAAAAACCTCACCTTTACAGGAAGTCAAGTTAATGGGGAATCAGTTTGGGTGTATTTTGAAGCTAATGGAATATCCGATATCAGTACCATCAGAATTAAAAACACCATTCTACTGAGCGCTTTCCCGAGACAGTTCAACTTGGTAAATATCGCTTATAAAGGCAATCAGAAAACCATGAATTTCCAAAGAGGTAAGGAAGTGAATGAAGTCAGTTTCTAACAAAAAGATCACTTAAAAACAAAATCCGTTTCAATCAATTTGAGACGGATTTTTATTTGAAATACGATTAAGTATTTCGGTAACAATTATAAAAACTAAGAATTATCTATTATTCAGTTGCTGCATTCCTTCAGAGGAAACCATATCGTAATTCCAGGCAGGCTCGAAGACAAGATCGATCTCTACGGAATGTCCGGGCAATTCCTTTTCCAAAGCATTTGTAACTCCGGCTTGTATCGCTTCACCCATCGGACAATGCGGAATTGTTAAAGTCATGGTTACTTTAATGATGTTTTCATCTTTTATTTCAACATCGTACACCAAACCTAAATCAACAATATTTACCATTAATTCAGGATCTATAACTTCGTAAAGAGCCATTTCGGCACGGCTTATTTTATCGTAACTTTTATCAGTTGAATCGAGTATCATGCTATTTTATTTCTTTTATGGAACATTAATTTGAAGACATTGATATTATATAAAACGGCAACCAAAACCCACAACATCGCACCGATTCTAATGATGAACACTTGTTGTAGAATGATTCCCAAAGCAAATACCAGAAAAGCTGCAATGAAAATTCTGAATTGCCAAATGGTTAATTTTTCGCTATACAAATCTTTTGGCAATGGCACTTTTACTTTCCCGGAAAGGTTTTTATAATGGTCATTCCAGATAATGAACGGTAGTGTTTTAAAGGTTTTCCCTAGAATAATACTGGTAATCCAACCCATGAATATTAGGGTTCCGTAGAGCATTGTCCAGCGGTAACCATTAGAAAAATAAACGGCCGGCAAAAGTAAGATTGAAAGCAACAAAGCTAAAAAGGAAAGAAAAGCGTGCTTCATCAGCAACTCTACTCTTTTTCGCAAACGGTTTTTAAAAGTATCAAATAAGTAAAGAAGCCAAAATACAACGCCGATTAAAATGATAACTGCGTAGAATAAAACCCGAAAACTCATTCCAATAAAATAACCATCTGTGAGGAAAAGGATCAAGCCTAAATTTTGAAAAACAAAAGCCCATTTCAACAAAAAATCCTTAGTCGATTTTCCCAGTAAGAACATGGGGACTAATTTCGTGCTGACTCCGGTAATCAATTGCAGAAACCAACCGGCAAATCCAGCGTGCGTGTGAAGTTTTAAAATCTCTAAATGACTTTGTTTAAAGAAAGGAAACTTTAAATTAATCGCCAGCAATAAACCAACGATTACCGTAAAAACCAACCAAAACGCAGAACTCGTTAAGAAAAGTTTTTGGATCGAATACTTCTTACAAATTCTACTCGTTTTTAAAACATTAAATAAATAAAGGCTTGCAGAAATCACAATTAAAGAACCTCCCGCAATCATCACCCAACCAACGGTTAAATTCCAGAAATTAGTGGTGAGCAGTATCATTCCTAGAGTCAAAGTGTACCAAACAAAAGTCGCCATTTTTTCGCTGTATAAATCCTGTTCGCAAATCACAGGCAATAACTGATGAGCTGCGCCGAAAATAATCATCGTACCCCAGCCTAAAGCTGCAACGTGAACCATGGTCAGCAAATGCGGCGTAAAATAATGCCTTGTAAAAGATTCGGGACTAAAAACCATCAATACACAAAGAGCCAAAAACATCAGTGCTCCCGTTGCATAAAACGGAAGAACAGCGCTATTTCCTGGGGCTTTCCCTATACTAATTTGTGCCATTTATTTCTTGAAAATAAGCATCTTTACATTGCCTTCTTCTCGGTTATTAATATGAACTTCGTAATTTTTATCAGCGAGTTCTTCTAACAGATAAACGGGAACTCTTTTGTGATTAATGTACAAAGCATTTTCTGTTGGGAGTTCTTTTAATTCAGAAAGAATCATTTCCATAGGGCCAGGCATTTCGAGTTTGCGAACATCGATTTCTTTGGTTTGTTCCCTGGTAAATTGGTTGCAAATCACAGCGAAGTTTTCGGCATCATCCATTTGTAATTTTTCATCAGCAGTAGCAGAAGAATTTGTGACTTCTTTTTCTTTTTTCAAAAAATAAGTATTAAACTGTTTATCACTAATGGTTTCTACAAAAGTAGCTTCTGCCTTTTCTTGTTTCAAAAGATGAATTAAAGGCGTTGGCACAAAATTATTAATGATACAAAGAATTTTACCCGGTTCAACCGTTTTGAAACGTCCCAAGATTTCCTTCAAAGGATCTGCACCATTATTGATAATTGGTCGCACATCATAAAAGTCGATATCAGCTTTATTTGCCTGTTGTAACCAATTTGGTTTCGGTTCTGGAGCCCTTTCCTCTTTAGCAGATGTTTCCTCAAAAGTAAATCCAAGTGGAAGAAGCACTCTTTTAAATTCTTCAACAGTCGTTCCTCCCATTTTCGCAGCTTCACCAATCGTAACTCTGGAAGCCATGATTTTTCTTAAAATTGGATTTTTGAGTTTCTCCAATGGTTTTGCCAAAGAAGCAATTGCATCTACACTTTTCGGATTGAATTTAATCAGTTCCGAAATTTTTGTTTTGGTTGTTATATTCTCCATAGTTTCACTTATTATTTAAAGGAAAAAACTGCAGATATTCCTCGACCTTTCAAATTTAAACATAATTAATCTGCAGTAATTTCTTTTATGATCCGTTTTTTAATCACAATGAAAATTGCTTTTATTTCAAATAACGGATAATCGTTTTTCTTTTTAATTCAATTTTGCCAATTCTGTATCTAAAAGAATTGCCTTTGGGAAAAGAATATTATTTTCCAGGTGAATATGGATTTGCAAATCACTTTCGAATTCCTTTATTTTTTGAAAAAGAAGTTGATAGGAACTGCATGCATCCGCTGGGAGCGTATAATCATTGGTTAATTTTCTAAAGAAGGACAAATCTAAATTCGCCATTTCATGGTCTTTTTTCAGAAGATTAATCGGTTCTTTTAGAGATCCAATTTCATACGTAATTTCAGTTTCGGGATTTCTGTGTTTCGCTACAATTTGCTTAATAATCGGGAACAATACTTCTTCTCTTACGGTATTGTCTAATAAATCCTGCAAAAAATGATACATTAAAGTCGAAAGTCGGTTTAATTCCGGATGATTGTCACCATGATGTTCTGCAATTTTTATCGCCAGATCATTCAAGTTCTCGGCATTAGCTTTAATATAGCTGTGATAAGTATTTACGATGTAGTCGGTCAGAAAATCAAGTTCCCATTTGTCGTAGTCATAAGTTGGTACTTTCGCTACCTTACCCGCATTCGGATCGTCTGCTAAATTATACTTTTCGGTGCTGCACTTAAATTGCACGCCTTTATCTTTCAACATTTCGGCTTTCTTAATATCTTTTATAGAGATAGTGCCTGCGACTTCTTCACCAGTGGAATTGGTAGGGTTTTTAGTGATTTGTACTTCAAATAATTCCGGACCTTTTAGCAGATATTCCCAAGTAAAAATATCTCCTCGCTCAGCGATTAATTCATAATAAAGGGGTTTCGGATCATGGTCGTTTTCGATAATAAAACTTTCGCCGGGTTGCAAAGCATCGAAATATTTAAAAATAGTTGGATGTTTAAACTTCGGTTCAATGGCCGTTACATTTAATCTTTCAATCTCTTTTTGTTCTTCTAAAGGATTTTTGCAAATTCTTACGATGAACCATTCCGGACCTTTTTCCAGATATTCCCAAGTGAAAATATTTCCCCGCTCGCCGATTAATTCATAGTAAAGCGGTTTCGGGTCGTGGTCATTTTCGATCACGAATTCTTCGCCTGGTTGCAAGGCATCAAAATATTTAAAAATAGTTGGATGTTTCATCCGTGGTTCTAATTTGGTCACGTCCAAAGTTTCTATTGTCGCCATTTTTAATAAAATTTTTAGTTAAATAAGTATTTGATAGTCTTCATTTTTAAGGAGTAAAACCCCTCAATTATTCTCGTCTTAACTGTAATTTTTCAACAGAATTTGCTATTCGAAATTGGCTTAATGTAGTTTTGCCATAGATTTCATACAATTGGTTTCTTGCTTCTTTATAGGTATTGTGAATGGGGCAAGGATTCGTTTCTGAACAAAACGCCAAACCGAGTCCGCAACCTTGAAACATTTTATCGCCATCGATTGCCGTAATGATATCTGCCAAAGAATGTATCGCTTCTTCATCGGAAATGTAGAATCCGCCGTATCTTCCTTTTGAGGATTGCAGAAACCCCTGTTTGCTTAATCCCTGAAGAATTTTGGCAATAAAGAGTTCGGGTGAATTTATTTGACGTGCAATTTCTTTGATGTTGATCATACTTCCATCGCGAGACTGCTGTGCGATATAGATCATCGCTCTTAAGGCATATTCACAGGTTTTTGATAACATACTTTTTGATTTCGATAAGACAAAGATATAAAATGTTTTTATATCGGACTAATTTATCTTAATTAGATGTGCATAAAATTAATGAGTTCTATCTCTTTTAATAAAGATGAAAAAGAAATGAAGTTAAAGTGCAAGTAGCCTTTAAATAAGAACAAAAAATCCGCCTCTTTGCAGAGACGGATTGGTATAAATGATAAGAAGCTTAATTCTTATTGAACAGCGATATTATCTAATTGGATGGTTGTAGTAACACCACCGGTAGCTCCAACATATTTAAATAGTATAAATCCATTTCCTGATAAGGTTGGCGGAATAATATAGCCATTACCTGCAGGTGCCAAAGTTCCGTAACCACTAGCTGGGATTATTGGAACTGTAAAGCTAGATGTAATATCTGTTAATGTAGCAGAAGTTACGTCTCCTAAAGGCTTATAATCCGTTGAAGTATATACTTTCAAAGCAGCACCATTATAATATCCAACATTCACGTTGAAAGTTATTTTTTTACCCGGGGTAAAGTTAACTGGTACAATGAAGAATGTTTCATATGGACCTGATCCCGCATTTGCACTAAGCTCGATATAGTTATTACTGCTGAAAGTTTTCATCTGCCAATATCTATTTCCTAATACAGGATCATTAATATATGGAGCAAAAGTATCTAATAGATTTCCAGTAAAACCTTCGAAAGTTTCATTCAAAGTGGTAGGATAAGTAATTGCGCTTCCTCCTTTTGGTGGAGTTGGATCAAATCTTGTTCCTGTAGGAGGAATGTTCACATCGTCAAGACCTCTGATTAACATCTGATAATTTGTATTATACTTGCTCACTACAAAAGTCAAAGTACCACTACCTTTTGGTAAAAGTGTTGCCCCATAAGTTGCAAAACCTGAGCTTCTAAGAACAGTAGACCCACCAACAGGATCTTCTATTTTTCTATCTGAATCCACGCCAGCTCCCGCAACATAGTCAATATATGGTTTGTTTACAGGGTAAAGGTCTGCAATATTAAATTGTACGTTAGGAACCGCCACCAAGGTATTGATGTATTTATCTTGCATTGCAGCAGAAAGACTTGGTAATGCAGTAGGTTTGATGGCTACAATATCCATCGTATTTCCATTACAAACTGCAGAAATATATCTTGAGAATAATGCTCCCGGAATTCTTCCGATTGCGAAGCTAGGATCTACGGAACCGATTTTTACGGAACCACGATCTAAACCTAAACGCAATCCTTTCGCATTAATTCTAATATGTGTCCCAACTGGAAAATCTGCATAATTACTTGCTCTGTCTACTTCCATTTGCAAACCTGCAGTTGGGTTTTCCGGCTTATCCTGGAAGGAGATTGTTTTGTAGAAATTACCGTTTTCGTCAGATGAAACGATATAGGCATCAAAAATTTGGTCGTCTGTAATTAAAAGATAACCTGTTGCTGGTGCTTTGGCTTTAAAATCAGCCATTGAGATATTAGCAGCATCAAATTTATTGTTACAATTAATTGGTGGGGTATCCCAATCATCATTATTTACACAAGAGCTTACTGCAAATGCTGAAATAGCAATTACAAAAGCGGTTTTAAAATATTGTTTAAAATTCATTTTATTATTTTTTATAATTCTGCTTAATAATTAAAATCTAACTTGAAGGTTTACGAAATAGGATCTACCTTGGGTGTACCAGTATTTCGGTCCGAATAATGGGAATTCTCTATTGTTTTCTTCTACATATCCTGGGAAGGTTACTCTTCTGGTTTGCTCGAAACCTCCAGTAATATATTTGGTATTATCTAGAATATTATTTACAGATGCAGTAAGCAACACATAATAAGCACCAAGTCTCCATGATTTACCTACATTGGCATTCAAGAAATAGGCAGAAGGAAGTTTGTGTGGCTGTAAAACATTTCTTAGTTCCGATTCATCAAGACCTGCATATGGAGTTCCGGTCAACGGATTCTGTACAAATCTTTCTGTTCTTAATAATGCAGACGGATCTAGGAAATTTTCATCCAAATAATTCCAGTTGGCACCAAACCACCAGTATTTCGGTGAGTTATATCTAAAGCCTAATGAATAACCTTGTTGTGGTGTCCCTCCTTGTTTTGAGTCTTTTAAATAAGCTTTTCCTAAATCAAGATAAGATTTTCCGTTCTCGAAAGTTCCTGTTGCATCAGATGTAAAATAAACATTCGGATCATTTCTATAGGTAAACTGACCATAACTTGCTAAACCTTGAATAGACCAAGTAGGTAAAATTTTAACATCAACACCTAATTCAGCACCCATATTTCTCTTCTCAACATTAGACATAATCTGCGTTACGAAAGCACTTTGTACATTTGCAACAGTTCCGTCTTGTCCAGCGGATTGCAGCTGAATTCCATCGGCAAAGAATCTTTGTACATTCGTCTCATTTTGCGTGTCCACCAAATAACCCGACAATCTCATTTTGAAGAATGGTGTATTCATCACGTAACTCAAATCATTTGCATTAATAATGCTATTTTTAATATTCGGAGTAACAGACGCGTTAACTCTTGGATTCATAAATAAATCTTCTAAGAACGGCGCTTGTGAGAAATAAGCTCCATTATAAACGAAGAAGTTTCTTCCGTTAACTTTGTAAACGACTTGTCCTTTTAGACCAAAATTCCAGAAATTATAGTCTGGGCTTTTTCCAAATGAATCTTGGTATAAATAATGATGGAAAAGTCCTTCTCTGAACGAAGTAGAATATCCAGCTAAACCAGAAACGAATACATCAAAGTTCCCTGTTTGGAATTTTAACCCAGGATTCACTTTTACCTCTTGTCTTGAGAAGTTATAATCATAATTAATCTTATCTCCTACTTTCTTTGTAACGTCGGCTTCACCTTCATTATAAAGACCACTTTTACCCGGTTGATTAGTTGCTGCAAACGGATCTTTGTTTAAAGCAAAATCAGCACCTAAAAGATCTTTTACCTCTCGGTATAATTCTGATTTATAATTTTCATACGAAACGTTCAACAAGAACTTAGTGGTATGGTCAAAATCATAAACATAATGAGTTCCAGCATTGAAGATTTTATCATCACTTACATCATTCACCTGAAAATATAAAGCACGCTTACCTGTTGCGCCATAATAACTACCAACTGGCTGAATCATATTTCTTCTGTATAATGCATCCCAATTTAATTGAGTGTACATAGGATCTCCATTTTGCCAACCTGCTAAAGTTTCTTGATAAGCCTGTTGCGCTGTTGTAGCCACGCCTCCATTCGGAACTTCAGCTGAAGCATTAGGATCTAAAGAATCATAATAACTTGGCAAGTATCGGTAATAAGTTGGTGATGGATTTTGAACTCCTTGCCAGTCTAGTCTCGCTCCTTTATCTTTACCAAATTGATAAGAGATTGCAGTTCGAAGATTTGATTTACTATTAATCTTCCAGAAATCCTGCATTTGGAAAATAGGCTGGAAACCAGATCTCACTCTCTCATTTCTCTTTTTGCCATCTTGCCAACCCCAATAGGAGTTATAATGCACCCCTCGGTAATCATACACTTCCTGCGTACTTGGGCTTGAAGTAGATCTTCTGTAAGGAGCCGCAAACGCATTAAAAGTCATGGTATGAGAATCACTGAATTTTTTTTCAATTCCTAAAAACCCTCCTAAAGCATCATAAGAAGTACCCTCTTGGATTCCTTCCTCTGCCCATCTTCTTGCCGCCATTGCAGTAAAAGCCCATCCGTTTTTACTCATTCCTGAACTGTAACGCAATGATGCTCTGTTTCTATAATTTCGGTTGGTTAAGGAATAGGTTGCCTGGAAACCTTTTCTATATTCACTCGCATTGGTGTTTTTGTAAATAACAGAACTTGCACCACCAAAAGCATACTCGGAAGGAGCGTGATTGGCAGCAATTTCAGGATATCGAGTGATCTCATTCAATCCACCCCAATTCCCGAAATCTACATTTCCGTTATCAGATTTTACCATAGAAACGCCATTCATCATGGTTTCTCCAGATCTACCATCAATACCTCTTGGTCGGAACCAATAAGCACCCAAATCAAAAGCAGCAATTCTACTGAACACATCTTGAGATGATTGTAACAAACCTACTGTCGTAGATTGACTGGTATTCTCTTCATCTCCACTACTTTCAATAATGGCTAAACCTTGATCTGCACCAGTTAAATTAGAATAAAGCGTAACAACGCCTAAATCTTTTCTTTTCTCATTACGAATATCAAACTCCATTACTTTGGTTTCGAAATTCGGTTTGGTAATGACAATTTGGTAATGACCTGCTTCTAGATCGACAAATTGGAAATACCCAATTTTATCAGCCTTCACATCATTACCAGAGCCTTTTAAATCAATCTCTGCATTTTCAACTGGCTTTCCATCTCCATCTTTTAAGTATGCATAAACCGTAGTTTGTGCAAAGTAAAACGATGCGGGGAGCAAGGTAAACAAAGAGATTAAAGATAATTTTTTAATCATGTTTATAATTTATTTTTGCTTTTTGAATCTAAAAATCAATTAACCAAATTAATTACGGCAAATTTATACATAAATATATTACTTTACATTTTTTTAACACATTTTCTATCTAATTTATGATAAAACTTAATAGTATAGAAAATAATATCAATCAAATATAATTTATTACTAACTTTGCATTAATACATAATTATTAATTATAATGAAAAAAATCGCATGTTTTGTATATCTAATCGCATTCTGTTTTTCTTTCGGACAGCAGAAAGGGCAATTAAGAAAAGTGGCTACTATCGGCTTTTTAAATGTCGAAAACCTTTGGGATACGATTCCCTCCGCAGACTATATTGATGGAACAAAAGACATAAGCAATCCTGCTTTCCACAGAAGCGTTCCTCTAGATTCATTAAAATACTTAGAAACAACCGAAGATTATCGTGGTGAATGGAGCGACGCTTTACTCAAAGGAAAAAAAGTAGTTCGCAAGCAAATTCTTGCCGATGACTTTACTCCAAATAGTCCAAAAAACTGGAACACCAAAAACTACAAAACGAAGTTGGCCAATGAAGCAAAGGTCATCTCGGAAATGGGTGCTCAATACACCAAATCTGCACCTGTAATTGTGGGTTTAATCGAAGTGGAGAACAGACAAGTAGTTGAAGATTTGATTAAACAACCCGCTCTTGCGAAATATGATTACGGAATTATTCACTACAATACCTATGATGCAAGAGGAATTGATGTCGCTCTTATTTATCAGAAAAGAAGATTTACACCTACGAACTCTTTGAAAAAAGAGGTCAAAATTTATTATGACGGAAAAAGATCTTACACCCGTGACATATTAGTCGTCACCGGCTTTCTAGATAATGAAAAAATTGCAGTCTTTATGAATCACTGGCCATCAAGAAGTGGTGGTGAAGCACGCTCATTACCTGCAAGAAACGCAGCAGCAAAAGTATTAAAACAACAAATGGACAGTATAAGACTGAAAGACCCTTCTGCCAAATTATTTGCAATGGGAGATTTTAATGATGATCCCGTAAGCACTAGTTTAAAAAATTATCTGAAAGCAGCATGGTATCCAAAAGATGTGAGCCCAGAAATGCCTTACTTAAATTTGATGTATCCATTATACAAAAAAGGAGTCGCTTCACTTGCGTACCAAGATGCACCAAATCTTTTTGACCAAATTATCGTTTCTGGAAATGTAATTTCTGACCAAGTAGGAAAGGAATACTCGCTATATAAAACAGAAGTATTTGCTCCACCTTACCTTATCAATAGAGAAGGAAACTGGAAAGGCTATCCTTTGCGCTCTTGGAATGGCGATAAATTTACGGGTGGTTATAGCGACCACTTCCCCGCATTTGTTGTCTTGCAGCGAGAAGCCCAATAAAAAATTCTAAACAAAATAAAAAAAGCCGTTTTTCGAAACGGTTTTTTTGGCTACAAATTTGATGATCTAAAGAAAACAATCCAATGAAAAAACTAATATTTCTTCTCGGCTTTCTTGTACTTATTGCAAGTTGCTCCAGCCAGAATAATGTAGCACAGAAAAATAAAGATACTGCTCCAATTCAAGCACAGAAAAACGAAGATGGAGAGTATGACTTGGAAGTTCTCGACGGTCAATGGAACTATTTTATCAATGCAGTTGCCAAACCTATGAATATGTACTCAGAGAGTTATTTGAAGACCAAAAATCAATTTTTAGTCAGCGAGTGGAATTCCTACTATTTTTCTGGCAGATACAGAAACGTAATTGAGTCATCAATTGAATACGATCCCAATATTGATTACGGAATTAAATTTGAGTACAAGCTTTACCAAGTTTTTGCCTTTGTAAAATGGAAATACGGATTGAGACTGAGCGGATTAGGTGCAAGTGATTAACTAAAATAAAAATCGAAAAGAACGATTTAGTATTTAATATAGAATCACCCCCTCACTAAAAAACAATCAGAAAACAAAAAAAGTTCAGAGAAACCTGAACTTTTTTTATGGAATTGTTTCAATTTACTTATTGAAATTTTCTTCTACTTTATCCCAATTTACTACATCAAAAAATGCCGCAACATAATCTGGTCTCCTGTTTTGGTAATTCAAATAATAAGCATGTTCCCAAACATCAAGTCCTAAAACTGGAGTTCCTTGGCAATCTGCAACTGGCATCAATGGATTATCTTGGTTTGGTGAAGAACAAACCGCAACCGAACCGTCTGCTTTTTTACACAACCAAGCCCAACCAGAACCAAATCTTGTTTTCGCTGCATCGCCAAAATCAGTCTTGAATTTTTCGAAACCGCCGTAAGCTTCAATTGCTGCTTTCACGTTTCCAACTGGTTCTTTGCTTCCGCCTGGAGTTAAGATTTCCCAGAAAAGAGAGTGGTTAAAATGCCCACCACCATTATTTCTAACTGCAGGTTTATCAGTTCCTGTTTTACAGATTTCTTCAATAGATTTTCCTTCTAAATCAGTTCCTGCAATTGCTTTGTTTAAATTATCAATATATGCTTGATGATGTTTTGTATGGTGGATTTCCATTGTTCTTGCATCAATAGTTGGTTCTAGTGCGTCGTACGCATATCCTAATTTTGGTAATTCGAATGACATAATTTTATTGTATTAAATGTTAATAGTCAAATTTAATCATTAATTAGACTATTTCCAAAACAGAAAGATTGTTTTAGTAAATCTTTAACATTGCGAAAAAGAAAAACCGCTCAAACGAACGGTTTTTTTCTTTTTCAAAAAGTGAAGAGCTTATTTGAATTTTCGAGAAAAATCTCAAATCTTTTATCTTTTATCTTTTATCGATTATCGATTCATACTCATCAAAAACTCTTCATTATTCAAAGTATTTTTCATGCTTTTATTCACGAATTCCATGGCTTCAACGGGATTCATATCTGCTAAATATTTTCTTAAAATCCACATTCTTTGTTGCGTGGTTTCATCTAAAAGAAGATCATCTCTTCTCGTGCTGGAAGAAGTTAAATCGATGGCTGGATAAATTCTTTTGTTCGCAATTTTTCGGTCGAGTTGCAATTCCATATTTCCTGTTCCTTTGAATTCTTCAAAAATAACTTCGTCCATTTTAGAACCTGTATCAATCAATGCTGTAGCAATAATGGTTAAAGAACCGCCGCCTTCAATGTTTCTTGCCGCTCCAAAAAAACGTTTTGGTTTGTGCAACGCATTCGCATCAACTCCTCCAGAAAGAATTTTCCCAGAAGCTGGCGTTACCGTATTATAAGCTCTCGCCAAACGCGTCAATGAATCGAGAAGAATCACCACATCGTGGCCACATTCTACCATTCTTTGCGCTTTCGAAAGAACCAAATTCGCCACTTTTACATGTTTATCAGCTGGTTCATCAAACGTGGAAGCAATTACTTCAGCATTTACGCTTCTTTCCATATCGGTTACCTCTTCCGGTCTTTCGTCGATCAATAAAATCATCATGTACGCTTCCGGATGATTTGCCGAAATAGAATTCGCAATATCTTTCAACAACATTGTTTTACCGGTTTTCGGTTGCGCAACAATCATTGCACGTTGACCTTTCCCGATTGGCGTAAATAAATCAACAATTCTGGTAGATGGTGTTGAATTTTTTCCTGTTAAATTAAATTTCTCTTCTGGAAAAAGTGGAGTTAAAAATTCAAAAGCTACTCTATCCTTAATAAATTCAAGGTCTCTACCGTTAACTTCTGTCGGCTTTAATAAAGAAAAATATTTTTCTCCTTCTTTCGGCAATCTTACAATTCCTCGTACCGTATCCCCAGTTTTTAGAGCATAATTTCTAATCTGGTTCGTCGATACATAAACATCGTCCGGTGAAGAAATATAGGAAAAATCAGAAGATCGTAAGAAACCGTAATTATCAGGAAGTATTTCTAGTACCCCTTCAATGGTAACCATTCCATCAAAATTAAATTCTTTTTTGGCAGGCTCATCGTGAGAATCATTGCTCTGTTGATTTTTATTTTGGTTCGGGTTTTTATGCTGATTAGGATTCTTATGCTGGTGTTGCGGCTGTTTATTTTGATTTCCGTTTCCGTTACCAGATTGATTTGGATTGGAATTTTGGTTTGAATTCCCGTTTTGGTTTGGATTGCCGTTTCCATTACCTGTCTGGTTTGGATTGGAATTCTGATTTTTAGGTTGTTCAGGTTTGGCTTCTATGGGAGCCTCAGTTTCCGCCACAACTTCTTTTTCTGTATTTTCAGTTTCCGTTTTTGGTACTGCAACACGTTGTCTTTTTTTCTTTTGTTGATTCGGCGAGGCAGCTTTCGGCTGTTCATCTTCTGAACCTTCAGCGACCTTTTCCGCTTCAATTTTTACAGAATCTTCCTTTATTTCTGCAGAAGTATTCTTAGCAACTTCATTTGGAGTCTCTTTCTGAGTTTCGATAGAATCCTCTAAAGGCTTTTCTACTTTCTTTCTTGGAGTTGGTTTTTTAACTGCTGGCTTTTTCGGTGCCGCAATTTTTGATTCTTCTGTATTCACCGGAGTTTCGGTAGTATTGTAGTAATCTTTTACTACTTTTGTATTGGATGCTTGAAAATCCAAAATAGCGAAAATCTTATCGTTATCAGTGCTGTTCTTAGCAATTTTAACGCCCAGATCGCTTGTGATTTTAGTCAAATCCGAATCGGATTTTGACCTTAATGTTTCAATGTTGAACATAAATGTTACGCAAAAAGTATTTTATAAGTAATTGTAAGTAAGAAAGTTAGGTCGGGTGACTTTTCTTTTATAGATCATTTGTAGTGCAAATCTACGTTTATTTTTTAATTATGCAAAAAATTATTGTTATTTTTGTAGTCAGAATCGAATAATATGTTGCAGAGAATACAGACTGTATGGATGTTTTTGGCGATTATAGGCGCCATATTTTTATTTATCACAGGGCAAGACTTTCCCCTTTTTGGCCCCGTCCCTTTTATATCAATAGTATGTGTTGCGCTCGTATTATTTGGATTCATATCCATCTTAAGTTACAAAAACCGCAAAAGACAAATCTTGCTGAACCACATCAGCATTTTTATAAACGCTTTGTTGCTCGGTTTATTGGCGTATTGGCTACTCAATTTATCTGGAGGAATTGATTTTCCTGAGAAAGGTATTGAGCCGATTTTCCCGCTCTTATCGATAATATGTTTGTTTATTGCAAACCTATTTATACGAAAAGACGACAGGCTCGTAAAATCTGTAGACAGACTCCGCTAAACTCACAACGATTTTTTTTTGAGTGAAACAGTTCCTTTTTGGAGCTGTTTTTTTTATGAAAAATAACTCTGATTAATTTTTAAAAATAATCCAATTGAAATTGCTTATTTTTGTCACTTAATTCTACTGAATGAAACCATTACAACGTATTTTTTCCATTGCAAAGCCTCATCAAAGATACCTTTTCGGAAGTATTTTTTTCAATCTACTCTACTCAGTATTACAAATATTTTCTATCGTCACAATGCTTCCTATTCTGCGGATTTTATTCAAGCTGGATAAAGAAGTTGACACGAAAATCATTCCTGTTTATAGCGGAAAATTCGGAGATTATTTTGGGTATTTAAAAGATATGTCTTATTATAAAATCCAATTAAACATCAATGAATACGGTGCTATTCAGGTTTTAGCTGTACTTTGTGGTATTACCGCCGTTGCATTTTTGTTGCGAAATCTTTTCAGATATTTAGGGTCTTATCTTTTGGTGAATTATCGTGTAGGAATTACCAAAGATTTACGGACAGCGATGTATGATAAATTTTTGAAACTACCAGTTTCCTTTTTTACAGAACAGAGAAAAGGCGATATGATGTCGAGAATTTCTAATGATATTGGTGCAGTAGAAGGTGGAATTATGGGAAGTTTAGTCGATGTTTTGAATGCGCCTTTTATGATCATTGCTTCATTAATCACCTTATTTATACTTTCTCCGCAACTAACTTTGTTTTCACTTTTGGTATTTCCGGTGATGGGTTTGATCATTGCTTGGGTCGGAAAAAGTTTAAAAAGACAGGCAACTGCAGCACAAGAAGAATTGGGAAATCTTTTTTCTTTGGTTGATGAAACCTTGAAATCTTCGAAAGTCATCAAAATATTTAACGCAGATAAAATCCTGAAAAACAGATTTAATCTCACCACCGACAACTGGCAAAAATACGCCATCGGAATGAGTCGAAGAAGAGAACTCGCTTCACCAATGAGCGAATTTTTAGGTTCGGTCACGCTGTTAATTATCACTTGGTTCGCAGGTGTTGAAATCATCAACGGAACCAATAAAGATCCTGTAACTTTCCTTGCATTTATCGGAGTTTTCTTTCAAATCCTGGATCCTGCTAAAAAATTATCTAGTGCTTTTTCTTCTATTCAAGGCGGAATGGCGAGTTTGGATCGGGTTTCTGAAGTTTTAGATTACGATTTGAAAGTTGATGAAATTGAAAATCCAATTGCGATTTCTACTTTAAAATCTCAAATTGAATTCAAAAATATCGGTTTCTTTTATGATAAGGACAATGTTATTCTTAAGAACTTTAGTTTGACGATTCCAAAAGGAAAAACGATTGCGCTTGTTGGACAATCGGGTTCTGGAAAAACGACAATCGCCAATTTATTAGCCCGTTTTTATGATGTTTCTGAAGGCGAAATTTTGGTTGATGGCGAGAATGTGAAAGATTTAAAAGTACAAGATTACCGTCATCTTTTAGGAATGGTAACTCAGGAATCCGTCTTATTTAATGATTCTGTTTTCAATAATATTTTGATGGGAAAACCTGATGCAACAGAAGAAGAAGTAATCGCCGCTGCAAAAATTGCCAACGCACACGAATTTATCGATCATCTTCCGGAAAAATATTACACCAATATTGGCGACGACGGAAATAAATTGTCGGGCGGACAAAAACAAAGGGTTTCCATTGCAAGAGCAGTTTTGAAAAACCCACCGATTATGATTTTGGATGAAGCCACTTCCGCTTTGGATACCGAAAGCGAAAGATATGTTCAAGATGCTTTAGAAAAAATGATGGAAAACAGAACTTCCCTTGTCATCGCTCACCGACTTTCGACCATTCAAAAAGCAGATTGGATTGTGGTGATGGAACGCGGAATTATCGTAGAACAAGGAACGCATCAAGAATTATTTGATAAAAACGGAACTTATAGAAAACTCGTGGAGTTGCAAAATTTTGGATAAAAAAATTAAAGAAATATTTATGAAGAGAATAACTATATTATTAATACTCGCTTTTAGTGGTTTTGTTTTTGCACAGGAAAACTCACAAAAAAAATACGATATTACAAAACTTCCAAATTACAGTTACTTAAAAACTAAAATTGATTTAAGTAACATTGAAACTAATCCAGACACAATGCCTGAATTTCCTAATGGAATTAATGCTTTTAGAGATAAGTTCACAAAAAAAATTGACTTATTTAATGTAAAGTTTGAAAATAATCGAACATTAAAAACTCAGGTCTATTTCGTCGTAGAAAAGGATGGAAAAATAAATAATATTATTGCTATTGGAGATATTAAATATTCTGAAGCCGCTGAAAAAGCTGTAAAGAAAATTAAAGACATTTGGAAACCAGCAACTTTAAATGGTGAACCAGTTCGTTATCTTTTCAATTGGCCTTTACAATTAATGGATCACTAAATTCTCATTTACCAATCATCTTTTTAATCGAATTCAATTTCATCAACGCTTCAATCGGCGTTAAAGTATTGATGTCGATTTTCGTGAGTTCTTCCCGAATATTTTCCAAAACAGGATCGTCTAATTGAAAGAAAGAAAGTTGCATATTTTCGTCAGTAATCGCTTTTGCAGAATCTTTGGAACCGCTTTGCGAACGGCTTTTTTCTAAAGTTTTCAAAACTTCATTCGCTCGGTTCACCACTTTTGCGGGCATTCCTGCCAATTTCGCAACGTGAATCCCGAAACTGTGTTCGCTGCCGCCCGGAAGCAGTTTCCTCATGAAAATAATATTCCCTTTATTCTCCTGAATCGAAACGTGAAAGTTTTTAATTCTTTCAAAATTCACCGTCATTTCATTCAATTCATGATAATGCGTTGCAAACAAAGTTTTCGCTTGCGTCGGATGTTGATGCAGATATTCCGCAATCGCCCAAGCGATGGAAACTCCGTCGTAGGTTGATGTTCCTCGTCCGATTTCGTCTAAAAGGATCAAACTTCTTTCAGAAATATTATTGAGAATATTTGCCGCTTCATTCATTTCTACCATGAAAGTAGATTCGCCTGCCGAAATATTATCGGTTGCGCCAACTCGGGTGAAAATCTTATCTAAAACTCCGATCTCCGCATGTTTTGCAGGAACAAAACTTCCGATTTGAGCCATTAAACAAATAATCGCAGTTTGTCTTAAAATCGCAGATTTACCCGCCATATTCGGTCCGGTAACCATGATGATTTGCTGCGCATCTTTATCTAAAAACAAATCATTTGGAATATATTTTTCGCCTAAAGGCAAAGCGTTTTCGATGATTGGGTGGCGTGCTTCTTTCAAATCGATTTCAAAACTTTCATTCAAAACCGGTTTGGTATAACTCTCGGAAACAGCAAGTTCAGATAAACCAACACCGCAATCTAATTCTGCAATAATTTTTGAATTATCTTGAATTTGATCGATATAAATCATCACATTTTCGCAAACTTTTCTATATAATTGATGTTCGATTTTCGAAATTTTTTCTTCTGCGCCGAGAATTTGTTCTTCGTATTCTTTCAGCTCTTCGGTGATGTATCTCTCAGCATTCACCAGGGTTTGCTTGCGAATCCAATCTTCGGGAACTTTATCTTTATGCGAATTTCTAACTTCAATAAAATAGCCGAAAACATTATTAAAACTGATTTTCAAACTGGTAATTCCGGTTCGTTTAATTTCGCGGTCACACATTTCGTCGAGGAAATTTTTACCTTTATTTTGAAGTCCACGCAAATGATCGAGTTCTTCGGAAATCCCGGTTTTAATTACATTTCCTTTCGAAATATTGACAGGAAGTTCTTCATTCAAATAATTAATCAAATAATTAATGAGTTCTTCCAGATTATTCAATGGTTCCAACCAAGCCAAAACCTCATCAAAAGGATGAAGCAATTCTTTAATTTTCTTAATGTTGATCAAACTTTGACGAAGATAACCGAGTTCTTTCGGTGAGATTTTTTCTGACGCCAATTTGCCCATCAAACGATCTAAATCGGAAATCGTTTTTAATAATTGCAAAATCTCATATTTCAGATTTTCTTCTTTATTAAAAAACTCAATTAAACTCAATCTTCTGTTGATTTCGGCGACGGATTTTAAAGGCAAAATCAATCTTCTTCTGAGCAATCTTCCGCCCATCGGCGTTGACGTTTTATCGATAATATCGAGCAAAGATTTTCCTTGTGGATTACTTGGATAAACGATTTCTAAATTCCGCAACGTAAAATGATCCATCATTAAATAATCATCTTTCGGAATGGGTTTTATTTTTGTAATATGTTGTAGAAGTGCATGATGTGTATCTTCAACCAAATAAGCAAAGATGGCTCCGGCGGCAACAATTCCGAGTTTTAAATCATCAATTCCGAAACCTTTTAACGAATTAGTTTTGAAATGATTGGTGAGTTTTTCGTAGGCGTAATTGTATTGAAAAGCCCAATCTTCAAGTTTAAAAGAATTGCGGTTTTTCAGTTGAGAAGGCAATTCAGTCGTTCTTTGGTAAATAATTTCACTCGGATCGAAAGTTCCCACGATATGGAGCAATTGCTCCAAATTCCCTTCTGACACGAGAAACTCTCCAGTCGAAACATCTACCAAAGCCAATCCGTATTTTTCTTTTACTTTATGAATAGAAAGCAAAAAATTATTTTTCTTGGAAGTCAAAACCTGCTCGTTGAAGGTAACGCCGGGAGTTACCAATTCGGTCACGCCACGTTTTACAATTCCTTTCACGGTTTTTGGATCTTCTAATTGGTCGCAAATTGCAACGCGAAGTCTGGCTCGCACGAGTTTTGGCAAATAAGAATCCACGGAATGATGTGGAAAACCGGCAAGTTCGATATGACCTTCGCCGTTTGCTCTTTTGGTGAGAACAATTCCTAAAATCTGCGAAGCTCGAATGGCATCGGAACCGAAAGTTTCATAAAAATCCCCTACCCGGAACAACAAAAGTGCATCAGGATATTTCGCCTTGATGGTGTTGTACTGCATCATTAGAGGAGTTTCTTTCTTTTCTTTTGCCACAGCAATTATTTTTAAAATTATTTAACTTAAAACATTAAGATTGAAAAACCTTAATTTTGCCAAAAATACGAAAATGTCATCCACAAAGAAACTGAAACTCGAAGAATTAGGAAGAATAGATGTAGAAACCTTCAAACAAACCGAAAAAACACCATTGGTTGTGGTTTTAGATAATGTTCGGAGCATGCATAATGTTGGTGCGGTTTTCAGAACTGCGGATGCTTTCTTAATCGAAAAAGTGGTGTTGTGTGGAATTACGCCGCAACCACCACACCGCGAAATTCATAAAGCTGCATTAGGAGCAACAGAAAGTGTGGATTGGGTTTATGAAAAAGATATTTCCGAAGCTTTACAAAATTTAAAAAAAGAAAACTTCAAAATTATAGGCATCGAACAAACTTCCAATTCAGAAATTATTACGGATTATCCCATTAATAAAGACGAAAAATATGCTTTGGTTTTAGGAAATGAAGTGGACGGATTGAGTGATGAAGCCCTTTCTTATTACGACACCTTCCTCGAGATTCCACAGTTGGGAACGAAGCATTCTTTAAATGTTTCTGTATGTGGCGGAATTGTGATGTGGGAATTCTTTAAATATTTAAAATAAAAAATTGCCACGAATATACGAATGACTTTCAATTAAATTTAAAAACATTCGTGGCAGATAAATCAATTTAAATATTTGATTTTAAGAAGATTCCATTTTTTATTTTCATGTTTGAAAAGACAGATTTTATCTACTAAAAAAGAATCTTCGACCGTTTTTGTCTGGTATTCTTGCCAAGCTTTCTGAAAATTTTCTGGACTTAAATCTTTGTAGGCAACCGTAAGATGAGGATGGATTTTCGCGTAAGAATGAAACTTTATATTGGGCTGAACCTCATCGTACAAACTTTGAAGTTCGGTTGAATTTTCTGGTTTTATAAAAATAACCGGTTTTTCTTTGTTTGGGAAACACCCGAAATCTTTCAGAAATACCTCAAACGGAGTAGATTTCAGTTTCATTTCAGAAAAATTTTCTACCAAAATTTTTTCTTCATTTTCATCAAACCGAAAAGGTTTAATGATGGTGATATGAGGGAAATTTTCAAATGATTTTACAGAATTAAATCGTTTAGCAAAATCTTTACTAAAAATTCTGGCTTTCTGACGAAGTTCTTTGTGAGGAACAACTGCAATAAAATATAAACTCATTTGAAAATTTTCAATCCCTCTTTCACCTGAAAAAATTATCTCCAACCACCGCCAAGTGCTCGGTACAATTCAACTCCGGCATCTAATTTCGAATATTCAGCATTCGAGATATTGAGTTCTGCCGTCAATTGATTCACCGTTGCGTTGATAACTTCCAGATAATTTGCCATTCCGTAATTCACCAATTCCTGGGAATATCCTACTGAGTTTTGATAAGCATCTCTTTCTTTCTTTTTCAAATTAATGAAACCATCTTGTGATTCATAAATTTTCAAAGCATCAGAAACTTCTTTTCCGGCGGTTAAAACTGATCTTCTGAAATTCAGATAAGCAATTTCTTTGTTGGCTAAACTGATTTCATATTGCGTTTTGATCTGTCTTTTATTTAAAATTGGTTGTGCTAAACCTGCAACTACATTCGCAAAAAGTGAACTTGCGCTGAATAATTGATCAATATCTGCTGAAGCAATTCCTGCACTTCCTGTTAATCGCAAACTTGGATAAAACTGTGCTTTTGCGACGTTGGTCATTTCAAAAGCGTTCATCAAATTATATTCTGCGGCTTTCACATCGGGGCGGTTTTCCAATAAATTTGCGGGATAACCCAAAGCTAAACTTACTGGCATTTTCTGAGCAGAAATAGTACTTCTTTCGATTGCGTGTGAAGGTTCTGCCATCAATAAACTCATCGTATTTTCGAGCAAAGCAATCTGAACATCAATGTTGATGAGCAAAGATTCTGCATTGAAAACAAGTGCCTGACTTTGCTGAACAGCAACTTCGGTTAATGTTCCTGCTTCTTTCAAAGCTTTCGTTGTTTCGAGATTTTTATTTCTTAAAGCAATCGTTTCGTTGATGATTTTTTTCTGATCATCAAACGTTAACAATTGGTAATAGGCAGAGGCAACAGCTGCCACCAAATCACTTTTTATAGCTTGATGTGCTGAAACCGTTCCCAAATAACTCGCCAACTGGGCTTTTTGCTGGGCTTTTAATTTCCCCCAGATATCGGCTTCCCAACCAACATTCGCAGTAATATCAAACTGATTACCATAATTTCTTTGATTTAAAAGCTGACCAGATTGTGTATTCAAAGACTGCGTTTGAAAGGTATAATTGGGTCCTGCAGAAAGCGTGGGCAAATAGGCAGCTTTACTTTGTTTTAAATAAGAATCTGCCGCATTGATGTTTTGCAAAGCCACTCTTACATCTAAATTATTTGCTAAAGCTTTCTCGATATGCTTCTGCAAAACCGGATCGGTGAAAATTTCTTTCCACGAAACGGTCGCCATACTTATAGAATCTTTCGGCAACAAATCGGTACGGAAAAGATTTTCATTAATGGCTTCTTTCGGTCTTTCGTACTTCTGGCGACTCATACAAGAGGTCAGAACGACTGCTGAGAACAGAATCGAAAGTATTTTTATATTGAAATATTTATTCATTTTTTTAATTTTTCACAAAAGTTTTTGACTTTTAATTATTCGGAAAGATTAATATCCTCCTTTTTTAAAGGAACAACTTTCTCCTGAAGGTATTGGAAAATCACATATAATACAGGAATTGCAATCAATCCAAAGAAAGTCCCGATTAACAATCCCGAAGCAGCACCAGTCGCAATGGAACGGTTACCAACAGACCCAATTCCGGTTGCAAATACCAATGGAACCATCCCAAAGATAAAGGCAAATGAGGTCATTAAAATCGGACGTAACCTTGCTTTTGCAGCATTAATTGCAGACATGGCAATTGACTCACCGTGATGTCGCCGTTGTACAGCAAACTCTACAATCAAAATCGCATTCTTTGCCAATAATCCAATCAACATAATAATCGCTATTTGAAAATAAATATTATTCTCTAATCCAAAAATACGTTGCCCAAAAAAGGCACCTACAACCCCTAAAGGTAAGGAAAGAAGTACCGAAAATGGCAGAATATAACTTTCATATTGTGCAGCCAAAATGAAATACACAAAAAGGAAACTCAATAAAAACACAACGTAAGTTTGAGAACCCGCTTTCATTTCTTCTTTTGTTAGCCCTGTAAATTCTACATCATAGTTGGCTGGTAAATGTGCTGCTGCAACTTCTTGCACCGCCTTAATTGCATCACCAGTTGAATACCCCGGATTACTGGCTCCATTGATTGCTACCGACGTAAACAAGTTATAACGCTCCAAAGATTGTGGACCAAAACTTTTTTCCAAAGTTACAAACTGTGAAATAGGCGCCATAGCTCCTGAAGTTGTTTTCACGAAAATAGAATTTAAGTTTTCAGGCGATTTTCGATCCCCTGGTAAAGCTTGAATCATTACTCTAAACTGTTTCCCATATTTGGTAAAATCAGAAGAATAAATCCCACCAATATACCCTTGCATGGTGCTCAAAATACTGTTCAGTGAAACGCCACTTTCTTTTGCACGAGGAACATTAACTACCATCTCGTACTGCGGATAGTTGGTATTAAAGGATGTTGAGGCAAACTGAATTTCTGGTCTTTGCATCAATGCTCCAACAAAATCTTGAGTTACTTTATTCAATTCATTAATATCACCTCCTGATTTATCCAATAAAACAGTGGAGAAACCATCACTGCTCCCAAATCCTGGTACACTTGGTGGCGAGAAGAAAATAATCTTCGCATCTGGGTATTTCACTGTTAAACCAAAAAGTTTTTTAGTAATATCGTCGATGCTTTGACCATCTGCTTTTCCACGTTCTTTAAACGGTTTTAATTTAACGAAAGCTTGTCCAACGTTTGAACCTTGTCCCGACATAAATCCTCGACTCGAAGTAAATGTTACGTTTTGAACCCCTGGAATTTTTCTTGCTTCCTTTTGTAGATCTGATAAAACATTATAGGTTCTTTCCATCGAAGCACCTGGCGGCAACTGAATATCTGCAAAGAGAATCCCACGGTCTTCTTTTGGAATAAATCCTGTAGGCATCGTTGAATTTGCCCACCAGAAAGTAACACCACCAGCAGCGAAAATGATAAGTGTAACCCATTTATGCCTTAAAAGATAACTAAATGATTGTCCATATCTTTTGGTTCCTGCATTAAATCCTGCATTAAATTTGCTAAAGAATTTTTGCATCACATTCATGCTTTCATATTCTTTAGAATGATGTTTCGGTGGTTTCAAGAACATTGCACAAAGCACAGGGCTTAATGTTAATGCGTTGACCGCAGAAATTAAAATGGCAATAATTAAAGTAATCCCAAATTGCTGATAGAAAACTCCGGTAGGACCTTTTAAAAACGTTACTGGGATAAATACAGCCGCCATTACCAAAGTAATTGAAATAATCGCTCCTGTAATTTCGTCCATGGCTTCTACCGTTGCTTTTTTAGCATCAGAAATACCGCTTTCCATTTTTGCGTGAACGGCTTCCACGACGACAATGGCATCATCTACAACAATCCCAATGGCAAGAACCAACGCAAATAGCGTCAACAAGTTAATGGAATAGCCGAACAAATTCAGAAAGAAAAATGTCCCGACAATAGAAACAGGAACTGCAATTGCAGGAATTAAAGTAGATCTAAAATCCTGTAAGAAAAGGAAAACCACTAAAAACACCAATACAAAAGCCTCCATCAAAGTGGTAATTACTTTCGAAATAGAAGCTTCTAAAAATTCATTCGTATCAAAGTTTATACTGTAGCCAACTCCTTCCGGAAGGGTTTTCGCAGTTTCGGCAAGTAGGGCTTTAATATTGGTAATAATTTCTTGTGCATTGGAACCTGGCGTTTGGAAAATCCCCATACTGATGGAGCGTCGACCATTATTTTCACCGATTCCTGCATAAGATTGAGAGTCCAATTTAATTTCTGCGACATCCTTTAATCGAAGATATTCACCATTGCCCATTGCGCGAAGAATAATATTTTCGAATTCTTCAACTTCATTATATTTTCCTTTGTAGGTAATGATATACTGAAATGAACTTCCGCTATTTTCTCCTAACGCTCCTGCTGCTGCTTCTCTAGACTGCTCATTGATTGCTGCAGAAACTTCGGAAGGCTCCAAACCATACGCTGCCATTTTCGCAGGATCCAACCAAATTCTCATGGAATAATTTTTTCCACCAAAAACCTGAGCATCACCAACACCATTAACCCTTTTTAATTCAGGAATAATATTAATGTTCATGTAGTTCTGCAACCAAACCTCATCCAATTTAGGGTTAGCTGTATAGAAAGTCAAGAACATCAATGCACTCGTTTGCTGCTTGCTTACTTGAACTCCTGATCTGGTAACCTCTGAGGGAAGGAGCGGAATCGCACGTTGAACTTGATTCTGCACATTCACCGCAGCGATATCTGGATTGACTCCTTGTTTAAAGAAAATTTGAATGGAAGCGGAACCATTATTTCCGGCAGAAGAGGAAATATAATCCATCCCTTCTACTCCATTCACTTGTTCTTCAATCGGAATAATTACACTATTCATTACCGTTTGCGCATTGGCTCCGGTATAATTTGCTGAAATACGCACCGTTGGTGGTGCAATATCAGGATACTGTGTGACCGGCAAAGACACCAATCCAAGTATTCCCAAAACAACAATCATGATGGAAATTACCGTGGATAAAACCGGTCTGTTTATAAATTTTTTAATCATCTTTTTAGAAAATCGGCTTTATTGCATTTATGATATCATCGAATTTTTTCGGTTGTGGTTTTACAGGAGTACCAGACTTTAACGTCCCAACACCTTCTGCTACCACAATTTCTCCTTTTTCTGCACCATCTTTAATAATCACCATATTGTTTACACGATCAATGATATTAATAACATTACTTTTAGCAGTATCTTGTTTTACTTTGTAGATATACACCAAACCCTGTTGTTCGTAGGTCGCACTTTCCGGGAGAACCAAAGCGTTATCGTACGCCACTGGGATTCTAATCGTTCCACTGTTCCCGTTACTCAATAATTTATCTGGATTCGGGAAAGAAACTCTAAACTGAATACTTCCGGTCGCAGGATCAATTTGACCAGTTACCGCTTTCACATATCCCTTTTCTTTATACACATCACCATTTGCAAGTAACAATTCTACAGCAGGTAGATTTTTTAATTTTTCCGGAACATTACTACCAACCGAATTTTTTAGAAAATCCAGGTATTGTTTTTCGTTCATTGAAAAATACGCATATAATTCACTAGTATCAGAAACGGTTGAAATCGGCATCGGATCTCCGGGGCCAACCAAACTTCCATTACGGAAATTAATCTTCCCAATCACACCAGAAATCGGCGCCCGAATAATGGAATAATTAACATTCTCTTGAGCTCCCTTAAAGTTCGCTTGTGCCTGTGCAACTCCTGCACTCGCTTGCTGTTTTGAAGCAACCGCTTGTGCAACTTGTGCTTGTGCTCTCGCGAGATTTGCTTCTGCAGTTTGCAATTGAACACTACTAATAATATTTTTTTCTACCAGTGGGCGAAGCTTATTCACTTCTACCTGCGCTACACTTACTGCAGATTGCGCCGCTTTCACATTAGCATCAGAAGCAGCAACATTTGATTGCGCCGCGCCAACGCCTGCTTTTGCAGCATTCGCAGATTGACTTAAAGAATTGGTTTCTAACTTAAACAATGGCTGTCCTTTCGTAACATACTGTCCTTCATCTACTAAAACTTGGGTAATATAACCTTGCATTTTCGCACGAACATCATTATTTACCCTACCTTCAATACTTGCCGGAAATGTAGAATAACCAGTAACATTTCTATTTTCAACAGCAACAGTTGCTACCACTTTTGGACCCTGAGCAGGTCTCTCATCTTTCTTCTTGCAGGATAAAACCGACAAAACAGTGAAGGATAGTAAGATAATTTTATTTTTCATGAATTTTATTTTATAATTAAGCTTCATTTAAATCCCTTTAAATGAGTATGTTATTTAAATTTGATTAACCGTATTTTTTATACTAGAAATAATCTTATTGAAAAGATCATCGTAGATATTAAACTTTCGCAATGCATTTTCATCACTTGTGTTTCGGAAGTTTTTCAGCTTATTCAAAATCAATACCTCGCGTTCCATTCTTTCAATAATTTCTTCTAAACGAATTTTCATGTATTGTTCATTCATCACAAAAAACCGTTTTCTTTCGTCTATTTTATTAAAGTCGGTAATGATATTAAGATTCAAAAGCAAATTAAGATTGGAGGAAACCGAACTTTTACTGGCAGAAAAAACCTCAATAAATTGATCGAAATCAACTCCTTTTCTCTCAAAATCAAAAATCAAATAAGCATAAATTTTTGCAGCAAGTGGCGGTAAATGGAAAGCATCTCCATAAAAATTAACCATTTCACTAAAAATTTCTTTGTCGATTTTCATTATTAAATTTAAAAACGCAAAACTACAATTTAGTTCGGAACAAAACGAACCAAATGCTTGTTTTAACAAATATTTAGCATTGAAACAGATAATACTTAAAATGTCTTTTCATTAATTTATTCAAAAAATAAATTTCTTAATTTTGCTCAATGGATTTAAGAGATCAACTCAAAAATATGTTCCCTGATCACGAAGAACAGGATTTCGAAATGCCCGTAGAAAAATTCGTGCAGAAAGAACCACTCATATGCAAATTCGAGAAAAAAGGCAGACACGGCAAACCGGTAACTTTAGTTGAAGGTTTCGAAGGCAGCGATGACGACCTGAAAAAAATCTCAAAAAAAATAAAAACCACCTTGGGAATTGGCGGCTCCGAAAAAGACGGAATCATCATTATTCAGGGCGATAATCGCGATAAGATTATGACCATTTTAAAAGAAATGGGCTACAAAACCAAACGTGTTGGCGGATAATCTCAAATAAAGTTTCACCGAAACAAAAATTCTGCGTACCTTTAATTTCCTTTTTTCAAAAGGATTTTTTAATTCAAAAAAACAACTTATGCTTAATAAATTAGCAGCATCAGAATTGGTGCTTAATGACGACGGAAGCGTTTATCATTTAAACTTATTGCCCGAAGATATTGCCGGAAAAATAATGTTGGTTGGCGATCCCGACCGCGTTCCGAAGGTTTCAAAATATTTCGACAAGATCGAAATCAAAAAAAACAAAAGAGAATTTTATACCCACACCGGAACTTTACGTGGCGAAAGAATCACCGTAATGTCCACCGGAATTGGTACAGAAAACATCGACATCGTGATGAACGAACTCGATGCTTTGGTGAATATCGATCTGAAAAACAAAGAATTCACTTCCAATCACACCGCTTTGGAATTATTCCGAATGGGAACTTGTGGCAGCGTAAATCCTGATATTGAAGTAGATAATATGTTGGTGACAGAAAATGTTGTCGGACTTGATGGTTTGATGCATTTCTACCAAGATTATCAATTTGAAAACGAATTTTCGAAAAACTTTCTGGCAAAATTCCCGTACGAAAAAGTAAAACCGATGTTGTATTTTTCTGATTGGGCTTCAGAAATGGGCGAATATTATAAAGACGCAAAATACCGTGGAAACACCGCAACTTTCCCAGGTTTTTACGCACCACAAGGAAGACAATTGCGATTGAAAGCTTTAGACGATAAATTCTTGGAAACCTTAAATGATTTGGGCGTTACCAATTTCGAGATGGAAACTTCTGCGATTTACGCACTTTCAAAATTATTGGGACACAAAGCAATTACCGTGAATTCTGTTATTGCAAACAGAAGAAGAGGTGAGTTTTCAGCCGATCATCACGCATCAGAAAAAAACATGATTGAGTGGGTTTTGGATCGGATTATAAAATAATGTAGCAATTTATCAATTTAAAAATGTAACAATTATTATCTATTCATTTTATTTCTTTATCAAGTTAATGATTGATAAATTGTTACATTTTTATATTACTAGATTTTCCTGCAATGACAATCCACCACATGATCATTCACCATTCCCGTCGCCTGCATGTGCGCATAAACCACGGTTGAACCTAAAAATTTGAATCCCCGCTTCTTTAAATCTTTTGCCAAAGCATCGGAAATTTCGGTCGTAGCAGGAACGTCCTGTAAAGTTTTCGGGTGATTGACAATGGGTTTTCCACCCACAAAATTCCAGATGTAATTTGAAAAAGTCCCGAACTCTTTTTGTACTTCCTGGAATCTTTGAGCATTATTAATCGTTGCCAAAATCTTTAATCTATTTCTTATAATTCCGGCATTATTCATTAACTCTTCTACTTTGTCCTCAGAATACTTTGCGATTTTTTTATAATTAAAGTTCTCAAATGCTTCTGTGAAATTTTCTCTTTTTTTCAATATAGTGTACCAGGAAAGTCCAGCCTGAAAACTTTCTAAGACGAGAAATTCAAAAATAGTCTCATCATCGTAAACAGGTTTGCCCCATTCTTCATCGTGATATTTCCTGTATAAATCATCTTTCTCACACCAAGCACATCGCACTATTTCCATTTGTTAAACTTTGCCTCAAAAATAGAAAACAAATGTTTGAAATCGACAATATCAAATAAATTATCCCAAAATTTTAAGAAAACTTTAAACTATGTTTAACATACAGTTGGGCTTTTTAGGAATGAAACTTGCACGTTGATGTATTATCAAATTAAATTTTTTCAATCAATCAATATTAACTTTAAAATTTATACCGATGGATAGACAAGATTATAATAAAGCAGAAGATGCAGTAGAAAAAGCTAAATGGACAGTAAACGATTACGCTGATAAAGCCAAAGATTACATTCGCGAACAAAAAGAAAAAAATGCAGAGCCTACTCACGAAGGTTGGCTGGAAAGAGCAAAAGGAAATGTTGCAGACGCTTGGCATGATACTAAAGATGCCGTTTCTAGCGCTTGGGAGAAGACCAAAGACATTGCAGATGATGCTTGGGACAAAACCAAAGATACTGCGGAAGATGCAAAAGCAGCAGTAAAAAAAACAGATAACTAATCTGCTAAAACACTATATAAAGAACTGTATTCAATACGGTTCTTTTTTTTAACCGTTAAACAATAAAAATTTTTTAAATTTGTCTAAAATTAAGAATATGTCATACGGATTACTAAAAGGTAAGAAAGGAATTATTTTTGGAGCCTTAAATGATCAATCGATTGCATGGAAAGTTGCAGAAAGATGTCATGAAGAAGGAGCAGAATTTATTCTTTCGAACGCACCAATCGCCATGAGAATGGGTGAAATAGACGAACTAGCAAAAAAAACTGGCTCAGATGTTATTCCTGCAGATGCAACATCAATGGAGGATTTAGAAAAACTTTTTGCTCATGCTCAAGAAAAATACGGTAAAATAGATTTTATAATGCATTCCATCGGAATGTCCGTTAATATTAGAAAAGGAAAAACTTATACCGATCTTAATTACGATTTCCTCGAAAAAGGTTGGGACGTTTCCTCCGTTTCTTTCCATAAAGTAATGAAAACCGCTTGGGACAAAGATATCATGAACGAATGGGGTTCTATTTTGGCCTTAACGTATATCGCCGCACAACGAGTATTCCCGAATTACGGTGATATGGCAGACAACAAATCTTATCTTGAAAGTATTGCAAGAAGTTTCGGATATTACTGGGGCGACAGAAAAGTTCGGGTAAACACCATTTCACAATCTCCGGTGATGACTAAAGCTGGTGCAGGCGTAAAAGGAATCAGCGGCTTTTTTAATTTCGCAGATGATATGTCTCCATTAGGAAATGCTGATGCATTGGATTGTGCGAACTATTGTGTGAGTCTTTTTTCAGACCTCACCAGAAAAGTGACGATGCAAAACCTTTTCCACGATGGTGGTTTCAGCAAAACTGGAGTTTCACAAAAAATTGTAGATAAATTTGAAGATTTATAATAACTAAGTTTTTAGTTAAAATATAAATTCCGTCTCGTTCATTAATGAGACGGAATTTTTTCATCTGGATACTTTCGGAATTACTGGCAGACTTGGATTTCCTGTTGCAGAAATACTTTGTACCGAAAATAGGTAGTTATCTTTGGAAAGTGGAATCGTGTAAGAGGTTGCTGTAGTGAAGATTTTATGAGTCCAATTGGATTTATCTGTTTCCCTGTACAAAATATTATATCCTTTAACTTTTCCTGAACTTGGCTTTTCCCAACTCAGTTTTGTAGAATTCGAAAGTTCTTTCACATCCATCAAAACATTAACTGGCTGCGGAGTTGACTTCGCCAAACTTGCCAAAACTGCAACATTTACCGCAGTATTGGTTTTTAGATAATCGAAATCCATGAACTCAATCAAATCCCCGTATTTCTTATTATTCTCTGTTCTGATATCCTGATGTTGGTGATCGTAATTTTCATAGTAATCTGTTAATCGCACCGCAGTAAATCCGTTGTTAACAAATGGGGTATGATCGCCGCCACGAAGAAAACGGTCATTTCTGTAAATTAATTTGATGTCGATATTCTTCACGTATTGCTCTCCTATTTCTTTCACATATCTTGCAAGTTGACGAGCATTGCCATCATTTTCCATACCAAAATTCCGAATCTTGGCGGCTGATTTTTCAGTTTCAAAAGCGGGCAAACCTTCACTGAAAACTCTTAGTTTTGGAGTTCCATCATTTTTGGGAGCATCAAAACTATTGTTGCCAATCATATCATTATTCAAAACCGCTTCAACTTGCCAATGTTCTGCCTTTGCTTTATCTGCTAACATTTTTGCACCCAAAAGCCCCTGCTCTTCACCACTTACCGCAACAAATAAAATGGTCATCGGAAATTTTGATTTGCTCAAAACTCTTGCAGATTCAATAACCGCAGCAACACCGCTTCCATCGTCATTTGCACCTGGCGCAAAATCAGCAGAATTCAACACGTCAGAAACTCGGGAATCGAGATGCCCAGAAATAATAACAATTCTTTTGTCCGTCGGATCTGTTCCTTTCAACAGAGCAATTGCATTTCCAAGATTGGTTATTTTATTGATTCGTTTTCCATCGGGTTGCAAATCTTCATTTTGGAGGAAAACTTCCATTCTTCCACCGGAATTTTTGGCGTAACTTCTAAACTTTGATAACACCCAATTTCTCGCGGCACCGATTCCTTTCTCTTGATCTGTTATAGAACTCATCGTGTGGCGGGTTCCGAAACTGACCAATTTTTCAATATTCAATCTAAGTGAATCTTTATTAACATTTTTTACATATTCAGAAATTTCAGGATCCTTTTCCTGTTTCTGTGCGTTGATAAACACGGAGAGCAATACACTCAAAAAAAAGACTGCTTTTTTCATTTTAAATTTTTTACTTCGGTGATGAATTTTTCTACAATCTCATTTGTTGTTGCCCAAGAAGTAATTAAACGAATAGCCGATTTCTGTTCATCTAATTTCTTCCAAACATAAAAATCGAAATTAGCAGAAAGCTGGTCGATTTGATTTTGGTTTAAAATTGGAAAAATCTGATTGGTAAAAGTCTCACACAAAAATTCACAACCAATTTGAATAAACGCTTCCTTAATTTTCATGGCCTGTTGGTTTGCATTTTTCGCCAAATCAAAATACAAATCATCTTTCAACAATTCCTGAAACTGAATTCCCAGCAAACGGCCTTTTGCGAGCATTGCTCCTTTCTGTTTTAAATGAAAACCAAATTCTTCCTGTAAATTTTCATTATTAATGATAATTGCTTCACCTATTAACGCTCCATTTTTAGTGCCGCCCAAATAAAAAGCGTCGGTATATTTACCGAAATCTTCTAAAGTCAAATCATTGGTTTCGGCAGTTAAAGCATGTCCTAACCGTGCTCCGTCAACAAATAAATAGAGGTTTCTTTCTTGGCAGAATTGGTATAAATCAATCAATTCCTTTTTGGAATAAATCGTCCCCAACTCTGTTGAGTTCGAAATATAAACCATTTTCTGCTTAACCTGATGCGGTTTATTTTGGTGAACATCAATCAGTTGCTGAATATCAACGGGTCGAATTTTTCCATCTTTATTTTCAATTCCGTGTACTTTATGTCCAGTTGCTTCAATTGCTCCACTTTCATTGGTGAAAATGTGTCCCGTTGAAGCGGAAACTACACTTTCATGCGGTCTTAAAAAAGCAGAAATCACAATTAAGTTCGCTTGGGTTCCGCCAGAAACCAAAAAAACTTTCGCCTTAGGATTATTCATTTTCTGTTGAATAATACGCTCTGCGTTTACTGAATAATCATCGAGTCCATAGCCATTTTGCTGCGTTAGGTTGGATTGCATCAGCGCTTCTAAAACGAGAGAATGAGCACCTTCGGCGTAATCATTTTTAAAAGAATATTTCATGGATTAAATTTAGAAAAAAAAGGGTGAAAATTACGATACAAAAAGGGTGAAAAAACCTATAATTTTTAATTTTTTTAATTCATCTTTGTATCACAAAACTAGCAAAATATAAAACTAATAACCATTTTTTTTAACATCAAGTTTTATGAGTTGAACTTTCATTCAAAATTTTCTAAAACAGATGTAAATTTTTCTTCTTCTATTTTTATTTAAATCAAAGCGTGTAATTTTTTACACGCTTTAATTTTGTTAGATTTGCACTACAATCAATCTAACTTTATGATTTCACTTACTGAAGAGAATTACCTTAAAGCCATATTTCATTTAAGAAATGACGACAACACTGTGACTGTAAATGAGCTAAGCAAGTTTTTAAATGTAAAAATGCCTAGTGTTAATAATATGATGAAGAAGTTTGCTCAAAAAAACTGGGTCATTTATGAAATCTATAAACCTTTAAAAATAACAGAAGAAGGAAATAAGCAAGCGGCATTAATTGTGAGAAAACATCGACTTACCGAAATGTTTTTGGTTGAAAAAATGAATTTTGGTTGGGAAAATGTACATGAAATTGCCGAACAATTAGAACACGTACATTCAGATATTCTTTTCGATAAAATGGATGAAATTCTACAATACCCAAAATTTGATCCCCACGGCGAACCAATCCCTGATAAAGAAGGAAACATTATCGCATTAGATTTACAGAAATTAAGCAGTTGCAGAATTGGTGATCAAATTATTTTTAGTTCCGTGACGGTTTCTGACGACGAATTTCTAAACTACCTCAACAGCAAAGAATTGGAATTAGGTAAAAAATTACAGATTTTAGAAATCGAGAAATACGACCAATCGATGACGATTTTAAAAGAAGATCAAATAAAAATTACACTCAGTAAAATGGTTTGCGACAAAATATTGGTCAAACACTAAAATCGGTAAAGTCCCTATTTTTTGGAACATTAATCTAATTCACTTAACTTTGTAACATTCATTAAATCAATAAAAAATAAAAATATGTCAAAAGCAATTTCGCAAGTTCCGTTCGCAATAAACGAGCCGGTAAGAACTTATGAACCAGGTTCTGATGAGGTAAAATCCCTTATTTCCACTTACAAAAAAATGTGGAATGAGAAATATGAAATTCCAATGATTATCAATGGAAAAGAAGTAAAAAGCGATAATAAAGTTGCCATTAGTTCGCCACAGGATCACCAACACGACCTTGGTTTTTATTACAAAGGAACCATGGAAAATGTTGATGAAGCCATCAGTACCGCACTTGCTGCCAAAGAAAAATGGAACAATTTAGGTTGGGAACAACGCGCTGCAATTTTCTTGAAAGCTGCGGACTTAGTTGCTGGTCCGTACCGAGATCGTTTAAATGCTGCAACGATGATTGCACAAAGTAAAAATGTTCATCAAGCAGAAATTGACGCTGCTTGTGAATTCATCGATTTCTTGCGTTTCAATGTAGAATTCATGACTGAAATGTACAGCGAACAACCCGTTTCCGATGCTGGAATTTGGAACAGATCCGAATACCGTCCGTTGGAAGGTTTTTGTTTTGCAGTAACTCCTTTTAACTTTACCGCAATTTCCGGAAATTTGCCGACTTGTATGGCAATGATGGGAAATGTAGTGGTTTGGAAACCTTCAGATAAACAAATTCTTTCTGCAAAAGTATTGATGGATGTCTTTATGGAAGCAGGTTTGCCAGCTGGAGTTATCAATATGATTTTTACCGATGGAAAAGAAACCGCAGAAAAAGTAATGTCGCACCCAGATTTTGCAGGATTGCATTTCACAGGTTCTACCAAAGTTTTCCAAGGAATGTGGAAAATGATCGGAAATAATATCGATTTATTTAAAACCTATCCAAGAATTGTAGGCGAAACTGGTGGAAAAGATTTCGTGGTGGCTCATTCTTCGGCAAATGTAGAAGCGGTTGCAACAGGTTTGGTTCGTGGCGCTTTCGAATATCAAGGACAGAAATGTTCGGCAGCTTCCAGAGCTTATATTCCAAAATCGATTTGGAATGAGGTGAAAAATGTGATGGAATCTCAGTTGAAAACCATTAAAATGGGAAGTCCGGAAGATCCTTCAAACTTCATCAATGCGGTAATCGATAAAAATTCTTTCGAGAAATGCAAAGGTTATATCGAAAGAGCTGAAAATTCAACGGAAGCTTCGGTAATTTTCGGTGGAAAATGCGACGATTCAAAAGGTTGGTTTGTAGAACCTACCGTGATTTTAACAACCAACCCAAAATACGAATCGGTTTGCGAAGAAATCTTCGGCCCTATTCTTTCCATTTATGTTTATGAAGACAAGGACTGGGCAGAAACTTTGAAATTGGTAGATGAAACTTCGCCTTATTCTTTAACAGGAGCTGTTTTCGCACAAGATCGTTATGCGATTGCTGAAGCTTACAAAGCTTTGGAAAACGCTTCGGGGAATTTCTACATCAACGATAAGCCAACCGGCGCAGTTGTTGGACAACAACCTTTTGGAGGAGCGAGAGCTTCTGGAACCAATGATAAAGCTGGTTCTAAAATGAATTTGATGCGTTGGGTTTCTGTGAGAAGCATCAAAGAAACTTTTGTTTCCCCTAAAGATTATAAATATCCTTATTTGGGATAAACATCTTATTCCTTTTTAATTAAAGAAAAAACAATCCGTCTCGTATCATTTCGAGACGGATTTATTTTTTAGCACCTTTTTAAATTTCATAAAAATTAATTTTCTCCAGCCTTACTTCACTAAGCTCACTATAAAAAAGGTAGTAATTTTGATGAAATCCCCAATGAGATCGCTTCTCTGAAGCTCAATTCCACCCTATGAAATTTTTCTACCAATAGTTCGTCGCTCCGCGACTTTTCATCTCATTTTAAACAATTGTTTTTCATTCATTTAAAGGTTTTTTAATAAAAAAATAGGTTTTAGAAAATTTAAATAGGTTCTTAATTTCTATATTGTTTTAGAGCCTGTTTAAATTTTATTCAATAAAAATTTTATGGTGGATAATTTGACCATATTTTCAGAGGTTTCCATTATGAGTTCATAATTCCTACATAATCTTCTGTCATTATCAAACCATGAAAATGTACGTTCAATAATCCATCTTTTGGAAATGGGCTGAAAACCAGTTTTCTTCTCATCACTTCTCATTACAACATTAATGAGGTAACCAAAGCGGTTTTTTACTTGTTCTATAACTTCTCCTCTATAGCCTCCGTCTGCAAGGATCACCTTTATCGGAGTTAAAAAATAAGCCAAAGTTCTCATTAATAATTCTGCAG